>JANOCA010000664.1:0-9867 GCA_031411915.1 Opitutaceae bacterium | reverse complement strand
GTGCCGACGAGCTTGTCGTTGGTCGGCCGGGTCGGCTTCTCGGTGATGGGCGCCTCGAACTCGCAGCCGGCGAGCGCCAGCGCGAGGAGGGTGGAAATAACCTTCAGCGGGCGGGTGGCGTTCATGGCGAAAAATCGCGCGATGCCAGCCGCCCCGCGCTTCACACCAGCAGCAGGGCCGGCGACTCGAGCAGCTGCTTCAGCGCGCCAAGGAATTGCGCGCCGACCGCGCCGTCGAACACGCGGTGGTCGCACGAGAGCGTGACCGTGAGCGTCTGGCCCACGACGATCTGGCCGTTCTTTACGACGGGCTTCGTCACCGTCGTGCCGACGGCGAGGATTGCGGCGTTGGGCGGGTTGATGATCGCGGTGAATTTCGGGATGCCCATCATGCCGAGGTTGGAGACGCAGAAGGTGCCGCCGGTGAACTCCGCGGGCACGAGCTTCTTCTCCTTGGCCTTTTTGCCGAGGGCCTTCACCTCGGTGCTGATTTGGAAAACGCTCTTCAGATGTGCGTCGCGCACGACCGGCGTGATCAGCCCGTCCTCCAGCGCGACGGCAAACGCGACATGCGCGGCCCCGTGGTGGCGGATGTTGGCGCCTTCCCACGAGCAGTTGACGGCAGGCACGCGGCGCAACGCCTCGGCGCTGGCCTTGAGGATGAAGTCGTTCACCGAGAGTTTAACGCCGGCTTTCTCGAGCCCGGTGTTGAGCTGCTCGCGGATGGCGAGGAGCGGCGCGGCGTCCATCTCGATGTCGAGATAAACGTAGGGGATCGTGGTCGTGGACTCGACCATGCGCTTGGCGATGACGCTGCGCATGGTGGAGACGGGGACGAGACGCTCCTCCTGAATCGGACCTTTGGCCGCGACCGCGCCTCCGGTGAACGCGCCGCCGGATTTCGCCGCGGGCGGATTTTTTTCCGCCGCGAGGATGTCGGCACGGACGATGCGGCCACCGGGACCGGAGCCGGTCACGCGCGCCGGATCAATTTTCTTTTCGGCGGCGAGTTTCTTGGCGAGAGGGGAAATCTTGATACGGCCGTCCGGGTTGGCTGGAGCAGCGGCGCTCTCGCCGCCGGCGGCACCGGGCGAGGCCGCCGCGTCTGCAACCGGAGCCGGAGCTGCCGCCGGTGCCGGCGTTGCGGTGGGCGCAGCCGCTGGGGCCGGGGCCGGCGCCGCCGTCGCAGGCGCGGGCTTGGCGGCGGGCGCATCCACGGTCTCACCAGGTTTCCCGATGGCGCAGAGCGGGGCGCCGAGGGCGACTTGCGTGCCGCCGGGTGCGAAGATCTTCAGCAGCGTGCCGTCGAAGAAGCTCTCGAGCTCCATCGTGGCCTTGTCGGTCTCGACCTCGGCGAGCATGTCGCCGGCCTTCACGGCGTCGCCTTCCTTCTTCAGCCACTTGACCAGCGTGCCCACCGTCATGGTGTCGCTGAGTTTCGGCATTTCGATAATGTTGGCCATGGGTGGAGGAAAATCGGAAAACTTGGGAAAGCGGGAAAGTGAAAACAGGAAGGCGGGCGGCGGTGGGAGGGTTTCGCGATTCTCCGCTTTTCCTATTTTCCAATTTTCAAGCGACGGCGGCCAGGGCGGCCTTGAGCACGCGCTGCGGGTTGGGGAGCTGCTCGGCCTCGACCGGGGGCGAGTAGATCGCGGGCGCGTCGATGGTGGCGAGGCGGTGGATCGGGCCGTCGAGCTCGTCGAACGCCTCGCGTTGGATCATGTAGGCGAGCTGCGAGCCGACGCTCGCGAACGGCTTCTGCTCCTCGACAATCAGCACGCGGTGCGTCTTGGCCACGGACTTGAGCACGGTGTCGATGTCGAGCGGGCGGATCGTGCGGAGGTCGACGACCTCGACGGAGATGTCGTGCTCCTTCTCGAGGATGGAAGCGGCGGCGAGCGAGTGCAGCACGCAGCGACCGTAGGTGACGATGGTGAGATCGGTGCCCTCGCGCTTCACGTCGGCGAGGCCGAGCGGGACGATGTGCTCGCCCTCGGGGACCTCGCCTTTTTCGCCGTAGAGCATCGTGTTCTCGAGGAAGAACACGGGATCGTTGTCGCGGATGGCGGACTTGAGGAGGCCCTTGGCGTCGGCGGCGGTGGCGGGCACGACGACTTTGACGCCGGGATGGTTAGCCAAAACATTCTCCGGCGTGTGCGAGTGCGTGGCGCCGACGTTGGTGCCGCCGTTGGCCGGGCCGCGGATGACGATCGGGCAGTTGATTTGGCCGCCGCTCATGTAGCGGACGTTGGCGGCGTTGTTCAGGATTTGATCGAACGCGACGGAGTAGAAGGACCAGAACATCAGCTCCATCACGGGGCGGATGCCGAGCATCGAGGCACCGATGCCCATGCCGATGAAGCCGGCCTCGGAGATCGGAGTATCGACGATCCGCAGCGGGCCGAATTTCGCGAGCAGGCCCTCGGTGACCTTGTAGGCGCCGTTGAACTGCGCGACTTCCTCGCCCATGACGACGACGTTCTTGTCGCGGGTGAGTTCCTCGGCGAGGGCGTGGCGGATGGCTTCGCGGTAAGTAAACTGAGGCATTGGAAAAAGTAGTGGGTAGCGAGTGGCGGGTAGTGAGTAGAAGAAGCGGGTGGCGGCGGTTGTTTGGAATGCTCGCTACTCGCTGCTCACTACTCGCTGCTTCTTTAGTCGAAAAAGAGGCGGCCTTGGGATTTGCGCTCGGACGGGTTGTCCGTCTCCCAATAGACATCCTTCTGGATGTCGTCGGGGGTGGGGAAGGGGCTCGCCTCGGAGAAATCGGCGGCGAGGTCGGCCTCGTTGCGCGCCTCGGTGTCGATCTTTTCGATCAGCGCCTCGTCGAGCACGCCCTCGGCGAGAAGTTGGTTTTGGAAAACCTGAATCGGGTCCTTCGTCTTCCGATATTCCTCGATCTCCTGCTTGCTGCGGTAGGTGTTGTCGGGATCGGCGACGGAGTGGCCGCGGTAGCGATACGTGACGATCTCGACGACGGCGGGCTGGTGCTTCTCGCGGGCGGCGGTGAGGAACTTGTCCATCGTGGCGCGGACCTCGTAGACATCGTGGCCGCTGCACTGGCCCCAGGCCATGTTGTAGCCCTCGGCGCGTTTCGCTAGCGCGCCGGATGACGAGCGCGCCTGGCTCGTGCCCATCGAGTAGCCGTTGTTCTCGATGACGAAGATGCACGGCAGGCTCCACAGCGCGGCGAGGTTGTAGGCCTCATGCACGGCGCCTTGGTTGACCGCGCCGTCGCCCATGAACGCCATCGCGGCGCCCTTGAGGCCCTGATACTTCACGCCGTAGGCTAGGCCGACGCCCAGCGGGATCTGGCCGCCGACGATGCCGTGGCCGCCCCAGTAGTTGCGTGTGGGATCGAAATAATGCATCGAGCCGCCCTTGCCCTTGGAGCAGCCGGTGGCCTTGCCGTAGAGCTCGGCCATGAGAGGCTTGGTGTCCATGCCCACGGCCATCGCGTGGCCGTGATCGCGGTAGGCGGTGATGACGTGATCGTTTTTGCCCATCAGCGAGCAGCAGCCGACGGCCACGGCTTCCTGACCGATGTAGAGATGGAGAAAACCGCCGATCTTCTTCGCCTGATAGGCGCGGAGGCTGCGCTCCTCAAAGCGGCGGATGCGCACCATCTTCCGGTGCAGCTCGATCTTATCGTCGCGCGAGAGCTTGGCGTTGATCGGTGCCTGGGCGTGTGGGTTGGCGGGCGCCGCTTTGCTCGGGGCAGGTGACGCGGGCTTTTTCTCGGCGGTGGCAGTCGGTTTCTTGCTCACGGAAGGTCGGTTGATTTTTAGAAAGGCGAAAGTGTTTGTCAGCGTGCGGGGAAATCAAGCGTGGATTGGGTTTAGCGGCACGGGTTAATCGCAAGGTAGGCCAGCGAGCTTGCTCGCGCTCGTCCGTTCAACACTGAGCGCCCGCAAGCGGGCTGCCTACGGCGCGGCGGTTTGCAGCGTGCGGTTGAGTTCGTGGACTTGCGCGACGATGCGCTCCTCCAGCGTCGCGGTCCACGGTCCGGGATGCGTGTAACTGTAGCGCATCGCGCCCACGCCCTCATAGCCGCCTTCCTCGCGCACGCGTTTGCTGGGGATGTAGCCCATGACGTCGTTGGAGTAGCCGGCGACCCAGACGGCGGCGGGGCCGGCGAGCTCGCGTTTCAGCCGCAGCGAATAATCCACGCACACCTCGCCGCCGATCGCGGCGAGCACGAGATCCTCGCCGAACCGCACGACCTGCACGGGGCACGGATAAGTCGTCGGCAAGGTCTCGCCGGCGTCGAGCTTAGCGAGAAACCGTTTCGCGTGTTCGGCCTCGGTGCGGTCCTTTGAGGCGAGGCGGGCCTGCCATTCGGCGCGCGTGGGGAGCGGCGCGTAGTCGAGCGCGACGGTGGCGTAGGCGGTTCGCAGCGGCCCCCGGACGTCGCGGGGTGCGACGCTCAGCGCGGTCTCGACGCCGTTGGCGAGCGCGCGGCCGTGCTGCTGCGCGAGCTCGACCTTGCCGCGCGGGTAGGGGTTTTGATCACCGGCGGCGCCGGTGACGAACATCGCGACGGCGCCCGGATGCGCGGCCTCGACGTAGGCCTGCGCGTAGCCGGCGTAGTCGGCGTTCCACTGCTGGAGCGCGAGCGTGGTGTTGTGGCAGGCGTAGCCGAAAAGCACGGCGCGGAGTTTGCCCGCCGCATCCGTCACGCGGAGCACGGGCACCTCGTGATCGACCGGACCGGCGGGGTGGGGGCTGTTGGCGTAGCCGTTCGCGGTAGGCAGGCGGCGGTTCATCGCGAAGCCGGCGCGGGCGTGCGTGTAGCCGAGGCGCGCGGGCGCGAGCTGCCCGAGCGCGCCGCCGATGATCGAGAAAATCTTGTCCTCGACCTCGCGGCCGTAGGCGCGGCTGGCCTCGGCGATGCGCGGGTCACGCTCCTCGCCGGGCGAACGGCCGACGCGGAATTCCGGACCGCTGTGCGTGTGCGAGGCGTTCAACAGCAGACCTTCGCGCGGCAGGCGATGCGCGTCGGCGACGCGATTTTCCAAATTCAGCCGCAGCGTTTGGGACACCCCGATGAGGTCGAGCGTCACGATGACGAGACGCGCGCCGCGGGCGTCCTCAAGCGCGATGGCCTTGGCGTAGAGTTCGGTCTCCTTGCCGTCGGCGGGTTTGGTGCGCGAGGCGTAGCCGGCCATCCAAAGCGGCTCGGTTGGCGTGATTAGGGCCACGGCGACGCCGGCCTTCCAAGCCGGCGATGCGGCCGGCGCGGCGAACAGCGTCATGCAGGGTAGGACCAGGCTGAACACGACAAGGCGCATCATGCCTCGATTGGAAACGAATCCCCGCCCCAGTCGCAATCGCCGTCTTGACCGGTCCGCCGCCCGGGATTCCGATCTGAGCGCGCAAAACGTTCCCGCGTAGGCCAGCGCCGCGCGCCAAACCGCGCTCGCAAGGGAGCTGACCTACGGTTGCGAAACCAAACCGGGAAACCGGGCGGTCCGGGCGGCGGCGCACGAGTTGGCGCTTGGCAATTCGCGAGGTCTGTCGTTGCTCGTGCGCGACGTGCCTGAATCGCCCCGAGGGCCATGAAGCCCACTTTCCTCGCTTTCGCCCTACTGGTCGCGCCGCCCGCGTTCGCGGCTGGCATGCAGGTCACGTTGCAGGATTTCTCGAACGTCGTGGCGCTGGGCACGACTTTTTACGGCAGTTGGGAATCGACGGGTTCGCTCGCCGGCAGCGCGAATCCCAACACCCAGTTCCTGCAAGGGGCAGGGGTGTTTGATATCACAGGCTCGGTGCCGATCATTCCGACGAACTCCTCCGATTCCCAAATGAGGTTCGATTACGCCGCCCGGCGTGACATCGGAACCAGCAACCAGATCGCCGTCACCGCGCGGCTCCTGCCGGGCAACATGGCGAATTCATTTTCCGTCGTGCTGCTAGCCAACGGCCACCAATCGGCGACTGCGGTTTTTTCAACAGGGGCGTTTTCCGCCGGAGCGTATTCCACGGTCACGGCCACGCTCAGTTTTGATCCCGCGTTCAACTTCAGCCAAATCGACGCGGTGGTGATCGGCGGGGTTCAATCAGACGCGTCCACCGCGTTTGCGATCAGTTTCGATCACCTTGCGGCGGTGCCAGAGCCGGCGGCTTGGGGCGCGGCGCTGGGCGCGGCTGCCTTGTGGGCTGCGATGCGCCGGCGGCGGCGCCCCTGATCACGGGACCGGGGTGATCTCCTCGATCTCGACGGCCACGGGTTTGCCGGGCGCGCAGTCGGCCTTCAGCGCCACGAAGCAAGCCTTGTAGCGATCGTAGATGGGCCAGAGGGCGTTGCGATCGGTGTCAGGGATGGGCAGCGCGTCGATCGCGGCGCGGGAGAAGAAGCCGAATCGGCCCTCGCTGATATCGGGCGGGAGTGCGGGCACGGGGACTTTGCAGCGGAAGAGAAACATCAGCCAGTGCGACTGCCCCTCGTAGCCCTTCTCCGCGATCATCGCGAACAGATGAAGGTCCTTTGTCGCGACCCGATGCCCCGTCTCCTCCTCGGTCTCGCGCACGGCACACTCGAACGGTGATTCGCCGATGGCGGTCTCCAGCTTGCCGCCGATTGGGCTCCACGCGCCAAGGTTCGGCGGCTTGGCGCGCAGCATCAGGAGCTGTTCGCCGGCGGCGTTTTCCAAAAACACGAGCACGGCGATTCGGTAGGCGAGGGGAGACATCGAGGGAAGGACAGGAGACGGAAGGGCAGCGGGAAAGCGCGAGCAAGTTCCTCGCGCGCGCGCCAGACTTTTAGCGTGACCGCGCCGGGATGAAGCCCCACGTTTTTTCCTCGTGCGCGCTGTTCCCCTCCTCCCTGCCCGCGGCTGGCTGTGCCTTGTGGCGCTGGTGGCTCCGCTTTTCGCGGCGGATGTGGAGGTCTCGACGGTGCGGTTCGGCAGCGTGCGGGCGCCCACGGGCTCGAACGGCACCTGGCTCGAGGCGGACATCGCGCTCACGGCGAAACCGCCCTCGGGCGCGGCGGGCCAGATGGTGCCGCGCGTGCGCGTGGCGCTGCTGGTCGGTTTTGAACTGCCCGCCACTTCGGGCGCCGAGCGCCGTTTGGAATACTATCGCGCCGAGGCCGAGTGTGTGGCGCTGGAGCCGGGCCGGGCGAATGTGCGGTTCTACCTTCCCCCCGAACTGGTGAAACGCGATCAGCTCCACGGTGATCCTAAATACTGGGGGATTGAGCTCACCGCGGCGGGCCGGCCGATGCCACCCTCGCGCGCGGCCTACGCGACCTCGCTCGCCGGCATGGAGCAGCGGAAGAATTTCCAGGCCAAGGGTGGGACGGCGGCCGCGGGCAACGACGGGCTCATGCAGCCGCAGTTTCTCACGCCGTTCGTCAACGAATACCCCCGCGCCACGCCCTCGTTCGTCCGGCGCGAGTTCCGGTGACCGCCGGCAGACGGCTGGTAACTCACAATCCGCTTGCCGCGTCTGGCCCCATCTGAAATCGCCTTTTCCTTTCACCCCTTATGCGAAGTCCCCGCGTCCTAGCCGTTGACATTGGAGCCGGCCATGTCGCGTGCGGATCGTTCGCGGTCGGGGCCTCCGGCCGCCTGGTTTTGCAGCATTTTGCGCTGGAGCCGCATAGTTCCGACCCCTCGCACGAGGGCCGCTGGGCAATCGAGATCGCCCAGTCGCTCGGCGCCGTGGCGGCCCGGCGGAAGCTCACCGGCCCCGCCTCCATCGCGGTGCCGGGGCACCTGGCGCTGACGAAGTTCGTGAAGACCTCGTCGGTCGCGAAGGAAAAGCGCGCCAAGATCATCTCCTTCGAGGCGCAGGAGAATATTCCCTATCCGCTCGAGGAGGTCGTCTGGGACAGCCTGGTGGTTGCCGACGACGGCTTCGATCTCGAGGTGATGCTGACGGCGGTGAAATTCGAGGCGATGCAGTCGCTCTGCGCGGCGTCGGACGCGGCGGGTTTTCCGGTCGAGCGCGCCACCCCGGCGGGCCTGGCGCTCTGCCGCGGCTTCCGCTACAATCACCCGAATGTCGCGGACAGCGTGATTGTCGTGAACGTGGGCGCGCGGACGACCAACCTCCTGTTCCTCGAGGGCGAGCGTTTCTACGTGCGCACGCTGGCGTTGGCCGGCAACGCCGTCACGCAGGCGATCTCCGAGGAGCTGCGCATCGACTTCGCCTCGGCGGAGACGCTCAAGGTGCAGGTGCTCTCCGGCCAGAGCGATTTGCCGGGCAACTCGCCCTCGCGCGCCGCGGTGCACAAGGCGGCGTCGACGTTTGCCACGCGCCTCCAGCTGGAGATCACGCGCTCGGCGGTGAATCATCGGCGGCAGGCCGGCGGCGCCGCGCCGGTCGCGCTCTATCTCACTGGCGGCGGCTCGCTCATCGACGAGCTGCCGGCGCTGCTGGCGGAGAAACTCAAGCTCCCGGTCGAGCGCTACAATCCGCTCAAGAACATCGACGTCTCCGCCGATGCGCGGGCCGCCGGCGCCGAGAGCGCCGCGCAGGTGCTCGCCGATCTGGTGGGCCTCGCCACGGGCTTGGTCAAGGAGGAGGAGGCCGGCGCGAGCCTGCTGCCCCCGGCGTTGACCGCGGCGCTCGGGTTCCGCAAGCGCCAGCCTTGGCTCATCGCCGCGGCGGCGCTGGTGGTGGTCGCGCTCGCGCCGCCGGTGATCTATTTCCACCGCGTCACCAGCGCGACGATGGAGCAGGTGTCGCAGCTCGAGCGCGAGCAGCTCATGTCGCTGCGCTCGCTCAGCAACCGCAACGCCGACAACCTCCGTCAAATCGAGGAAGCCTCGAAGCAGATCACCGCGTTGCGCGGCGCCTACGAGACCAAGGCGAACTGGATCAACTTCCTCGCCGATTTGCAGGAGCGCCTCGTGAAGATCGAGGATGTGTGGCTCGACAAGATTCACGTCGAGCGCCCGCCGCTGCCCGAGCCCGGTGCGGTGGCCGACGCTCCGCCGCCCGAGCCGCCGCCGCCGGTCGCGGCCGGCGCGCCCGCTGATCCCAATGCCGCCGCGGCCCTGCCGCCGGCACCGCCCATCCGCCTGACGCTGAGCGGGCGCCTGCTGGATGTTTCCAACCCGCAGTCGAAGGTCAGCCCCGAGTCGCTCCAGCGCGTGAAGCAGCTGCTCGCCAGCTTCACCGGCTCGCAATTTGTGAAGGCGGTCGAGAACGAACGCTTCGACACCAACCAGAACGGGCTCCTGAAGTTCGACTTCACGCTCGTCATCAACCCGAGGAAGACCCTGTGAAGAAAAGCCCGCTCTTCACCGCCGCGATCGCGCTGTGCGCGGTCCTCGCCCTGGGCGAACTGTATCTCATCTACGAGCGCTTCATGGCCTCGCGCGAGGCGGCCAGGACCCTCGTGGCGCGCAAGGGCGAGCTGCAAAGCATGGCGGACTTGAATCCGCCGCCGAAGCGCGAGGTCGCCGCGGTGATCGAGGCCGACCTGGCGAAGGCGCAGGCCTCGCTCGCCTCGATGCAGGGCGAGCTCAAGGGCCGCGGCCCCGCCGCCGAGCGACTCCGCTCCGCCAAGGTGCCGGCCAACCGCACCGACGCCTTCTTTGATCTCGCGACGTTCGTGGAGAAGACCCGCGAGCTGGCGAAGAAACACGACGTCGTGCTGCGCCCCGAGGCGTCGCGCTTCGGCTTCGCCGCCTACGCCAACGAGGGCCCGGCGGCGGATCACATCGAGCCCGTCTTCCGCCAGCGCCTGATCGCGCAATATCTCGTGGAGGCGCTGCTCGAGGCCAAGCCGCGCGCGTTGCTCGCGGTCCAGCGCGAGCCCACCCTCGGCTAGGCCGAGCGCTAGGCCCGCGCCGCGGCCAACGCCGCCGCGGCCGCCGGCCAGCCCGCCGAGCCGCCGCCGGCCGACGCGACGGCG
>JANOCA010000663.1:0-1941 GCA_031411915.1 Opitutaceae bacterium | reverse complement strand
GAGGTCGAGATCGTCGCTGTGGTCAACCGCGACGTCGCCAAGGCCCGCGCCGCCGCGGCGCAGCACCGCGTCCCGCGCGCCGCCGCGTGGAGCGAACTCGCCGCCGTGCTCGACGCGGAAAAGCCGGACTTCGTGGACATCATCACGCCGCCCGAGACGCACCTCGAGGCCGTGCGCCTCGCCGCCGATCGCGGCATCGCGGTCATCTGCCAGAAGCCGGTCGCCCCCACGTGGGACGAGTCCGTCGCGGTCGTCGAGACCGCCCGCCGGGCCGGCGTGCGCTTCATGGTGCACGAGAATTTTCGCTGGCAGCCCTGGTATCGCGAGATGCGCCGCCTGCTCGACGCCGGTGTGCTGGGGGAACTCTTCTCGATCAACATCCGGATGCGCATGGGCGACGGCTGGCAAGTGGACGCCTATCTCGCGCGCCAGCCGTTTTTCCGCACCTACCCGCGGCTCTTCGTCTACGAGACCGGCGTCCACTTCCTCGACACCTTTCGCTACCTCGGCGGCGAGATCACGTCCGTTTACACGCGCCTGCAGAAACGCAACCCCGCCATCAAGGGTGAGGACGCCGCGCAGATCGTCTGCGGTTTCGCGAGCGGCGCGACCGCGATGCTCGACGCCTCGCGCTATAACGAGGCCGACACCGACAACGCCCGCTACACCTTCGGCCTCGTGCGCCTCGACGGGAGCAAGGGCCACGTCGAGCTCGACCTCGAAGGTAACCTCACGCTCAAGCTTCTCGGCCAGCCGTCGCGCCGCCTCGACTACCCGCACACGCGCGAAGGCTTCGCCGGCGACTGCGTTTACGCCATTCAGCGGCACTTCGTCGACCGGATGCGCGACGGCGGGCCCTTCGAAAACACCGGCGAGGATTACCTGAGATCCACCGCGCTGATGGAGGCCTGCTACCGCTCCCACGCGAGCGGGCAGGTCGCGCACCTCATTTCCTAATTCACGCTTCCAACCCGAACCTCTGACCCTGCCATGAAACTCCTCCACCTCCTCACCTGCTCGCTTCTCGCGGTGGCGCCGCTCGTCGGTTCGCTCGCCGCAACCGCCCCGAAAACCACCGTCTCCATCGAAGGCGATAAATTCTTCATCAACGGAAAGCCGACCTACGAGGGTCGCACGTGGAAGGGTAAGAAAATCGAAGGCCTCATGATGAACTCCCGCATGGTGCAGGGCGTTTTCGATGACCTGAATCCTGAGACGATCTCCCGCTGGGCCTATCCCGACACCGGCAAGTGGGACGCCGAGCGCAACGTCCGCGAGTTTCTCGCCGCCATGCCCGCGTGGCGCGCGCACGGTCTGCTCTCCTTCACCATCAACTTCCAAGGCGGGTCCCCCGAGGGTTACTCCAAGAGCCAGCCGTGGATCAACAACGCCTTCCGCGCCGACGGCACCATCCTCCCCGAGTATCTCGCGCGCATGAAGCGCGTCATCGATTTCGCCGACGATCTCGGCATGGTCGTCGTGCTCGGCTACTTTTACTTTGGCCAGGACCAACGGCTCGCCGACGAGGCCGCCGTCATCCGCGCCGTGGACAACGCCACCCGCTGGGTCCTCGACCACGGCTGGCGCAACGTGATCATCGAGGTGAACAACGAGTGCAACGTGAACTATGATCACAAGATTCTGCAGCCCGAACGGGTGCACGAGCTCATCGAGCGCGTGAAGAACACCAAAACCCCCGACGGACGCCGGCTCCTCGTCAGCACCTCCTACGGCGGCAATAAAGTGCCGCTCGAGAACGTCGTCCGCGCCTCCGACTACCTGCTGCTTCATGGCAACGGCGTAAGCGACCCCAAGCGCATCGCCGAACTGGTCCAGCTCACGCGCAAAGTCGCCGGCTACACGCCCAAGCCGATCTTTTTCAACGAGGACGATCACTTCAATTTCGAGGTGCCCGTGAACAACTTCACCGCCGCCATCGGC
>JANOCA010000662.1:0-1568 GCA_031411915.1 Opitutaceae bacterium | reverse complement strand
AAGGCCCGCCACCCCGACAAGGTCCGCAACATCCGCGGCGAGGGCCTCTACCAAGGTTTCAGCCTGTCCACGCCCGCGCTCAAGTCCGCGCTCATCGAGCAAGCCTTGCAGGAGGAGCGCCTGCTCCTCCTCGGCGCCGGCCGCACCAACATCCGGCTGCGTCCCAACCTCAGCCTCACGCTCGCCGACATCGACGAGCTGACCGCACGGCTGGATCGCGCGCTTGGGAAAATCTGAAGCGGGTGTGTAGGCGGGGTGCCCTCACCCCGCGGAGTCGGAATGCACGCTCGGGGGAGCGGGGTGAGGGCACCCCGCCTACACACCCGATTCAGATTTTCCCAAGCACACGGTCCAGCCGCGCGGTCAGCTCGTCGATGTCGGCGAGCGTGAGGCTGAGGTTGGGACGCAGCCGGATATTGGTGCGGCCGGCGCCGAGCAGGAGCAGACGCTCCTCCTGCAAGGCTTGCTCGATGAGCGCGGACTTGAGCGCGGGCGTGGACAGGCTGAAACCTTGGTAGAGGCCCTCGCCGCGGATGTTGCGGACCTTGTCGGGGTGGCGGGCCTTGAGTTCGCGCAGACGCGTGACGAGGTGCCGCGATTTCTCCGGCACCTGCTCGATCAGGCGCTCGCGTTTCACGATGCCCCATTCCTGGCAGAAGCGCACCATGTCGGCCAGGCTGCCGCCCCACGTCGAATCGAGCACGCCTTCGTCCTGCATCGACTCGAGCATGTAGAGCACGCCGTTGCCCATCTTCTTCGCCGTCGCGATCGCCTGCGGCGGAAACGGCAGGTCCATCTGATCGGCCATGAAGAACTCGCCGGTCTGGCCGCCGGCCGTCTGCACTTCGTCGAAGCCGAGGAAGACGCCGTGGTCGTGCGCGAGCTGGCTCAGGCCCTGGAAAAATTCTTTTTCCGCCACGCGATGGCCGCCCGCGCCTTGGATCGGCTCGGTGATGATGGCGACGATCTCGCCGCGGTGTTCCTGGAGGCTGCGCTCGACGCGCGTGAGCGCCTCGCGCGTGCGATAGCGGTTCTCCGCGGGATCCTCGTCCGTGTTGATGGCGGGGAAGGGCACCTGGACGTTGCCGCGCACGAGGCCGTGAAAATCCTTGGTGATGACGGGATCGTGGGAAAGCTCGGTGATGTTGAGCGCGAAGACCGTGCGCCCGTGGAAGGCTTGGTCAAAGTAGATGAAGCGGCGCGCGCCGGTCTTCGCGCCGCCGTGCTTCTCGTGGAGGTTGATGAGATATTTCATCATGTTCTCCACGGCCTCGGCGCCGGAGTTGACGGCATACATCTCCAGCTTCGGGTTGCGCATGCAGCGCGGCGCGACCTCGGCGAGGGCGCGGTAGTAGTCGAGGCACTCGGGCGTGAGGAAATCGGGATTGGCGAGCTTGTTGTTGGCCGCGTAGCCGAGGCGCCGGAGATAGGCGGGCTCGAGGAGGCCGGGGTGATTGTGCCCGATCCATTTCGAGGCGTAGTAGCCGGCCCAGTCGAACAACCGCTCGCCGTCGACCGTCGCGAGCCACATGCCGTCGCACCGCTCGAGATCGATGCAGAACGGATAA
>JANOCA010000661.1:0-7319 GCA_031411915.1 Opitutaceae bacterium | reverse complement strand
CTCGCTCAAACGCAGATGCAGCGGATAAAGCGCATGCAGCGAGCTGCCCATCCCGGTCAGCAGGACCCGGCGAAACCGCCCGTCCCGCAGGCGGGCAACGAGGTCGCCGTCCAGCGCCCGGTCGCTGAGGCCCCGCCGCAGGGCGCCCAGCGCGTCGGGCTGCGCGAGCAAATCGGTGAGATACGGACCGGGAATGAGGGAAGGGAGCATGGGGAAAACGCCGCGCGTAAAGCGGAGCGGGCAACGGAGGCAAGCGCTTGCCTACTGCTTGAGATTATCCGATCAAGATAAAATTTAGCACAGCGCTAATGTCATGGGCAATCGCTTGCCCCTTCTTGACACCACCGCGCCTCAAATCTTTCCGCTCAACCGCGGGACGGAACCTTGGCCGGGCCCGTCGACTCCCGGATGACGAGGTTCGTGTCGAGGACCGTTTCCGTGCCGAGCCCGCGGGGCGCGACGAGCATCCCGCGCAGGATTTCCAGCGCCAGCCCGCCGAGCCGCTCGCGGGGAATCCGCACGGTCGTGAGCGGCGGATGCGCCAATGCGGCGAACGGAATGTCGTCGGCCCCAATCACGGACACATCGCGCGGCACCTCCAGCCCGCATTTGAAGAAGGCGCGCATCGCGCCGAGCGCGGTCACGTCGTTGCTGCACAGAACCGCGGTCGGCAAGTCCGGCATGGTGAGCAACCGGGCGACCGCGGTGGCACCGCTCTCGGCGTCGTTGTTGCCCTCAATGAGGCGCAGCTTGAGGCCGAGTTTTTTCAGCGCGCCCTCAACCGCCTCGCGGTAGGCGGCGTGCGAAGCGCGGTTCTGCGGGCCGGCGATCAGCGCGAAGCGGCGGTGGCCGAGCGTGTGCAGATAGCGCACGGCCTCGCCCGCGCCCTTGGCGTAGTCGAGCCGGATGTTGCTCTTCCGCGGGCCGGGCCCGCCGGAGTCGAGGAAGACGGAAACGACGCCGCGCTCGGCGAGCCGCTCGGCCATCGCCGGATCGACGCGCGAGGTCATCACGGCGACGCCCGGGGACTTGTTCTCGATCATCCGGCGGAACACCTGTTCGGTGCGGGCGGCGTCGTAGTTCGTGCTGGCGAGGAGCACCTCGAAGCCGTGCTCGAGCGCGGCGGTCTCGAAGGACTTGATCAGGCCGGGATAAAACGGGTTCTCGATGTTGGAGATCACTAGGCCGAGGAAATCGCTGCGCCCGCGGGCGAGCCGGCTGGCGTGCGAATCGCGGTGGAAGTTCAGCTCGCGCATCACGCGCTCGACCACCTCGCGCGTCTCGGGCGCGACGAACTTGGTGCCGCTCAGCACCCGCGAAACCGTGGAGACCGCGACGCCGCAGCGCCGCGCCACGTCCTTCATGGTCGGCATCGAGTTCTTCTTCATCACCCGCGCGATTAGGGCGGAGCAACCGGCTGCGCAATGACCAACTCGCGCAGGCCGGGCGCACCGGCGCTCAGAACGAAAACCGCGCCGTGAGGGTGTATTTGCGGCCCTCGGCGATCGACCAGACGGGGATCGTGCCATCAGGGTTGATCACGGCGGGGACCATTTCGTCCTCGGTGAAGAGATTGCGCACGTTGAGCTGGAGCTTGAAGCCGTATTTGCCGCGGAGAATCTTCGTGCCGTAGGAAACCCAGGCGTCGTAGCGCGTCTCGGCCGGGCTGTAGTAGGGGTTGCGCACATCGGAGATGCGGATGTCGCCCGGCAATGCGGCGGCCCCGGCGGGGACGGGCGTCAGGTCGGCGCGGAAGTTGGCGAGCGGGTAGCCGAGCGCGGATTTGTCGAGCCAGCGGACGCCGGCACCGGCACCAAAGCCCTTCAAGGCTTCGCCCTGAAACTCGTAGTTGCCCACGAAATTGGCGCGCCAGCGGCGGAGGTCGTGAACAGCGGCGCCGTCGGCTGAGGCGGCGATGTTGTAGGGGTTGAGAACATTCCTTTGGAACGCCACGCCGAACATGTTGATGTCGGTGCGGCTCCCGAGGAAATTGATCGCGACCTGCGAGAGCGGGATCTGGTAGGTCCAGTCCTTGCGCCACTCGGTCGCGAGGGGGTCGCCGGACGCGGTGGGGGTGTTGAAGATCAAGGCGCGGGTGACGGCCCCGGTGTTGCTGCGGACGGATTTCTGCTCGGAGACGTTGAAGAGGAAAGAGAGGCCGCGCGTGGGGCGGAACATGAGTTCGATCTCGGTGCCCTTGGTGATGAAGTCGCTGGTGTCCTGCACGCCGGGGTTGGTGGAGGCGGGCGTGCCGTTGTTGAGGCGCCAGTTGAAGAGCTGGAGCAGCTCCGCGGGCGGCGCGACGTAGCCGACCGGGAAGCCGCCGGGGCCGCCGGGGATCCAGCGGTTCAACACGGCATTGTAGGCGGCGGTGTGCATGCTGACGATCTGCGCGGCGAGGCCGCCGACCGAGCCGTTGAAGCTGCCGGTCTGCGTCGTCTCGAAGAAGTTGAGGCGGGCGCTGAGCTTGCCGTCGAGCACCTCGAGGTAGATGCCCTTTTCCTTGGTGATGCCGGCCGGCGGGGCGATGGCGGCGCCGAACGCATTGACGGTGCGGCCCGAGGGCGGGCTGAAGTTTTCGGACTCGCCGTAGTAGACGTTGAAGGCGGAGACGAGGGGGAGGCGGCGGAGCCATTTCTGCGGGGTCTTGGCGACGCCGCTCCAAGCGAAGAGCGTTTCCTCGAAGTTCTGCGGGACGATCGAGGGATTCTCGATCGAGAAGGCCGGATCGTCGACGAGCGCGTAGTTTTCGCCGTTGGCGATGATCGGGGCGTTGATGCCGCGGATGGAGGACTTTTCTTTGCGCCAGCCGACCGTGGAGACGAGGGTGTCGGAGAGCCAGTTGCTCTGGAAGGAGAAGGCCTGGGAATCGAGGATGCGGCGGTTGAGTCCGGCGCCGGTGGCCGTGTTGGTCACGCGGTCGTCTTCGCGGCGGAGGTCGATGGGCGTGTAGAAAGGAGCGTGTTGCGCCAGCTGCGAAGCGGCGACATTCGGGGCGGGCGTGCGGGTAAGGACCACGCCCCGGCCGTTCACCTCCTGGTGGAAGTTCATGAGGTTCGCCCGCAGGCCGGACAAGTTTGCACCGGCCGGAGTGGCGGCATTGGCGAGCGAGGGCCCGAGGTAAATCCAGGCGACGGGCTGCTTGCTCTGGGGAGCGGAGCGACTCTGGTTGTTGCCGTTGACCCACGTGTCCGGGGTATAGAACAGGCTGCCGCCGGAGTGGGAACGGGTGGAAAGTTCTTCGCGCTGGGCGAGCAGCGAAAACACATGCCGGCCGAGGATACGGCCGAAGCGGCCCGATATTTTTTCCTGCAGATTGAGTTCGTAGAACAGCTTCGCGCGCGAGGTCTCGATCTCCTGGTGGTTATAGGTGGCCGCGCCGGCCTCGGAAATGAACGGGCGTCCGAAGTTCGGATTAGCTTCGCCGGTCCACATCCGGGTGTTCACATCGATCGAGATATAGGGCGCAGCCTGGTTGATGAGATTCTGCATGCTCTCGGTCCAGCGTTGGCGGTTGAACGCGAACTCGAAGCCGACGGTGCGGCGGAGGAGGAGCTGCTGCAGCGAAACGTCGATGGCCTCGAGCCGCGATTTCTGCTCGGAGTTGGGACCGACGATGAGATTGTTGAAGAAATCGAAGACCGTCGGATCCGTCAGGCTCTCGGAGGTGTAGAAGGCTTGGTCGGGGAAGGCGTAATCGAGGCGGACGCGGGCCATGTCGCGGGAAGCGGCGTGCTGCGCGGTGTTGGTCAGGCCGGACCACGGGAAATAGACGTTGTTGGAGACCATGGCGCGGCCGAGGACGGTCTGACCCGCGGGCGAGGTCAGGATGGTGTCGCGCGGCGCGGTGGTATCGGCGTTGGCGAAGACAAAGGTCGCGGAGCGGTTGACTTGCTGGACGGTGCCGATCGTCGCGGTGCGCAGGGCGGCGTTGAACAGGCCGGGATTGACGCCGGGATCGTAGGAGACCTTGCCGCGGGCGCCGAGCGCCTTGAGGCTGTCGGGCAACGTGGCGTCGAACCACGACGACAGGCGGTCGGCGGGCGGCAGCACGCGGGGATTGTTCGAGACGATGCGGCCGCGTTCGTAGGAGGCGCGGATGACCGTGGAGTCGAGGATGCCGCGCTTGCGCAGCGGGGCGACGTCCCAGGTGGCGGCGGCGTATTTGCGCTCGGTGTCGGTGAAGGCGAACTTCTGCTGGTATTTCTCGTCGTCTTTCACGGCGGCGACCCGGACCGCAAAGTCACCGCGACGGGGAACGGCATTGTAGTCGAAGCTGAGCCGGTAGCTCCCGTAGCTGCCGACGGAGGCCTCGACCTCGCCGCGCGATCGCGGGAGCTCGGCGCCGATGGAGGAGGTGTTGATGATGCCAGCAGGGCTGCCGACGCCGAAGAGGAGCGCGTTCGCGCCGCGGTTGATTTCGACGCGGTCGGTGTTGTAACCGTCCATCGGAATGATGGAGCGGAAGAAATTGCGCGCCTGCGTCGCCTCGGCGAGGCCGCGGACGCGGGTGCCTGTGGGGCCGTTGCCAAGACTGGGCTCTGAGGCGAAGCCGCCGCCGGAGGGCGTGACGCCGGAGTAGTTTCCGCCGAAGCCCCGGACCTCCATGTTGGTCTGGTAAACGAGGAGGTCGCCGAGGTTTTTCGAGCCGGTGTCCTTGAGGAACTTCGAGGTGATGACGGAAACCGAAGCGCCGAGATCAGTGAGCTTGGTGCGCAGGCCCGTGCCGGCGAGCGACTCGCTGGCCTCGTAGCCGACGTCCTTGTCGGAGGTGATCGTGAACGGCGAAAGGACGATGGTCTCGTCGGCCGCAGCGGGTCGGGGAGCAGCCGGCGCAGTCTGCGCACCGAGCCGCGCCGCGGCGACGAGGAGCAAGGCGCCTGCGCAAAGGCGACGATGGAAAACGCGACGCGGGGTCGCGGCAGGGGTTGAGCCGGGGTGTTTCATGAAAAGGGGTAGGCCAGCGCCGAAACGGCGCCGGAAGGGCGGTCAATTGCGCGGTAAGGTCGCGGCCCCGAGAATTTGGACACAAAAAGCGCCGCTCGAATGCGGCGCTGCCTGAACTTCACCGAACCGACGGCCTCAACGCGTTTCCCCCGGCTCGGGCGGGCGGGCGGCGAAGCGGCCGCTGGGCTTCGCGGGATCGTAGGCGGCGTTGGGCGTGGGGAATTTCGCGCCGACGTTTTTCTGCCACGCTTGCAGCTCGGTGCGAAGCGCCTTTGTCCGCGCGGGCTCGGCGGCGGCGAGGTTGTTTTTCTCGGACGGATCGGCGCGCAGGTTGAAGAGCTCGAGCGAGCCATCCTCGAACCACTCGATGAGTTTCCAGTCGCCGCGGCGCACGCTCGCGCCGGGCGCGCCGCCCTGGTTGCCGTAGTGCGGGTAGTGCCAGAAGAGAGCGCGCTCCGGCACGGTTGCACGGGCGGTAAGGAGCGGGAGCAGGTTCACGCCATCGCCCGGCAGATCGGCGGCGGGCTTCACGCCGGCGGCGGCGAGAAACGTCGGGAAAAAATCCGGGCTGCTCACCGGTGCATCGACCACGGTGCCGGCGGCGACGCGACCGGACCAGCGCACGATGAGCGGTTCGCGCACGCCGCCTTCGTAGAGCCAGCCCTTGCCGCCGCGGAGCGGCAAGTTGGAGGTCGGCCAGCCCTCGCTGGTGGAGAGACCGCCGTTGTCGCTCGTGAACACGACGATCGTGTCGCGCTCGAGATCGTGGTCGCGCAGGGCCTGCATGATTTTGCCGACGGCGAGGTCCATCGCCTCGACCATGCCCGCGTAGATGGCGTGGTTCTGAGTCAGCCGCACGTCCCGCTCCCCTTCCCTGCCCCACTGGGTCGTCGGCGCGAGGCGGCGGCGCTTCTCCTCGTATTTCGCGCGCAGATCGGCGCGCGCCATCAGCGGTGTGTGGACATCGTAGAACGGCAAGTAGACGAGGAACGGCTTCGCCTTGTTTTTCGCGATGAACGCCGCGGCCTCGGTCGCGAGGCGGTCGGGCAGGTGCTCGCCCGGCGGTCCGTCAGCCAGACGCGGGTTGCCATAGGGCGAAAAATACCGGTCGCCCCCGTAGGGGCCGCCGCGATCGTTGCCGCCGAGGTTGATGTCGAAACCCTGATCCTCGGGCCAGCGGCCCTCGGGGCCGAGGTGCCACTTGCCCGCGAAAAACGTCGCGTAGCCCGCGGGTTTCAGCGCCTCGGCGAGCGACGTCTCCGCGAGCGCGAGCTCCGTGGCGTAGGGCGCGGGCAGGAGGCGAGTGTTGCGCTTCCAAGCCGCCGGCTGCGGCGCGCCGATGTAGTCGGTGACGCCGGTGCGCTGCGGATATTTTCCCGTGATGATGCTTGCGCGCGTGGGGGAACAGACAGGGCACGCCGCATAAGCCTGCGTGAAGCGCGCCCCCTCCGCCGCGAGGCGATCAAGATTGGGCGTCTCGTAGAATGTGCTCCCATACGCACCGAGGTCGCGCTGCCCGAGATCATCGGCGAGGAGGAAGACGATATTCGGCGGGCGCGGGGTGGCGGCGGCAAGGGCGACGGAGACGAGCAGTGGCAGAATGGCGAGCCGGCGAGGAAGATTCATGGGGTGCTCCTGATCGCCGCAAATCACCACTCGCGGCGCAAAGTAAAAATCGTTGGCCGACTCACGGCCAGCCGCGTCGCGCCGACCGACGGCGCCGGCTCAGCCCGGCTCGCGAGCAAACGGCCGCGGTTCGTTTCGGGAAATCCCGTCGCGAGGTCTGTCGAATCATTTGGGCTACAATCCCATCGTCGCGCTACGCGAGGATCGCCTTCACCACGTGCGCTTCCTCGACGCCGGTGATACCAACGTCCCGTAACGATTAGACTATACCGAGGTGGGGCTGGCTCTCCGAGCCGGCCTGGGTGGCAGGGCGATTCGCCGGCTGGAACCCAGGCCGCTTGCGGAGAAGCGACCCCTCCATCCTACAGTCCAAACTTCAAGGGACACTGGTATGAGGCGGGCATTCAGCCCGCGGAACTTGTGCGTGAAGCGCGCGTGGTCGATGCCGACGCAGTGCAGGACGTCGTATGCACATCGCGCCGGTGACCGGATTTTCGGCGATGTCGCAGCAAAAAACCCTCGGTCACGCCGAATTCGATGCGCCCTTGATGCCGCTGGCCGAAGGCCCGACTTTTGCCACCGGTCGCCGCCGGCAAGCTCGTCCGGGACTTATCGCAGAGGGGCGCGCCGCGCAGAGAGAACCCGATTCAGTTCGGCTTCCATTTGCCGGCGCATGGCGGCAGCCGGCGGCGTAGCGATGAGGTTGGTGAGCTCGAAGGGATCGTCGCGCAGATCGTAGAGTTCGT
>JANOCA010000660.1:0-15293 GCA_031411915.1 Opitutaceae bacterium | reverse complement strand
TGCGGCGCGGTGAACGCGAGGTAGAGGAAAAACGGCTGCGCGCGCGGATGCTCGCCCACGAACTGGATGGCGTGGTCCGTGAAGGCGTCGGTGAGGTAGTAGTCCTTTTGCGCGGGCGTGGGCAGGGCGGTGTTGTCGAGTGTGAGGCCGCGCGGCGCGGTTGGCGCGTGGAAGGAACTCGCGCCCGAGGTGAGCCCGTAGAAACGGTCGAAGCCGCGCGCGAGCGGCCACTTTTCCGCGCCGTGGTAGCCAAGGTGCCACTTGCCGGCGAGGTAGCTGCGGTAGCCGGCCGGGCGCAGCACCTCCGCGATCGTGACGGCGTCGCGGCCGAGCACTTCGCGATAGCCGATGGCCGCGGTCGCGGGCGCCTGCTTGCCGGGATCCTCGGCGAGGGTGCCCATGCCGGCCTGATGCGGGTGCAGGCCGCTGAGCAACGCCGCGCGCGTGGGCGAGCAGCGCGCGGTGTTGTAGAATTGCGTGAAGCGCAGGCCGCCGCGCGCGAGCGCGTCGAGATTTGGCGTTGGGATCTCGCCGCCGTAGCAGCCGAGGTCGGAGAAGCCCATGTCGTCGGCGAGGATGATGACGATATTGGGGCGGGGCGGCTGTGCCGCCGGGAGAAGGGAGCAGGGAGAAAGGAGAAGGAGGAGAAAGGCGGGCGTGAAGCGCATGGGGAAAGGGCGGGGGGAGGATGGGGGAAAGACGCGGCGAGGTTGACCGCGCCCGCGGCCGAGGGGAAGCCCCGGGAACGCACATCCGGCTGACGGAAATCCACGCGCGGGTGCGCGAAGCCGCGCCGTCGACGGAAAACAAATTGCATCGCGTCGTCGCCGTCGCTGACGTGCAGCGCGCCGGCGCTCAGCCTGCGCCGCGCCTCCCACGCTTCTCTCCGTCCATGCCCCGCGTCGCCAAAGAAAAATCCACGGCTCCGAATGATTCGACTGCCCACGCTGGCATCGACGTCGACTTCGGCCCCGAGCGCGCCGACACCTTCCGTCGCGACCTGAAAAATGGAAGTCCAGCCAACTCTAACGCCGTGCCCGCGTTCGGACTCACCCCAGCCGCATGAAAGAAGCCGCCGCCCGCATCAAAATCAACAAGCTGCTCGAGGCGGCAGGCTGGCGCTTCTTCGCAGACGCGACCGGACCCGCGAACATCCAGCTTGAACCCTGTGTCAAGTTGCAGACCGGGGATATCGAAGCGCTCGGCGAGGACTTTGAGAAAACCGGCAACGGGTTCATCGACTTCCTGCTGCTGAACGAAAAAGGGTTTCCCTTAATCGTGCTCGAAGCCAAGGCCGAGAAATTTACGCCGCTCATCGGGAAGGAGAAGGCGCGCAAATACGCCAAGTCGCAGAACTGCCGTTTCGTCATCCTCTCGAACGGCAACCTGCATTATTTCTGGGACCTCGAACGCGGCAGTCCCTACGTCATCACCGCCTTCCCGACTCCGACCTCCGTCACCGCCTACCAGAAAAGCGTTCCCGACCCGAAGCGCCTCATCGAAGAAGTTATCGCCGACGATTACGTGGTGCTCACCCAGCGCCCTGGCTACGCGTCGGAAGCCGCTTGGAAAAACGAAGCTGAGCGTCCGCGCTTCATCGAGGTCAACAGCCTCCGCTTTCTCCGGCCTTACCAAGCAAAGGCCATCGTCGCCATCCAGCAGGCGGTGAAGAAGGGCAGCGACCGCTTTCTTCTCGAAATGGCCACCGGCACTGGCAAGACGCTCACGGCCGCCGCCATCATCAAGCTCTTCCTCCGCACTGGAAACGCGCGGCGCGTCCTCTTCCTTGTGGACCGGTTGGAACTCGAAGACCAGGCGCTCAAGGCGTTCAAGAAGGTCCTCGCGAACGACTACAAGAGCGTGATCTACAAAGAAAATCGCGACGACTGGCGCCGCGCCGAGATTGTCGTCACCACGGTTCAGTCGCTCCTCTTCAACAACAAATACCAGCAGCTCTTTTCGCCCACCGATTTCGACCTCGTCATCTCGGACGAAGCGCACCGCTCCATCGGCGGCAATGCCCGTGCCGTCTTCGACTATTTCGTGGGTTACAAGCTCGGCCTCACCGCCACGCCGCGCGACTACCTCAAGAAGTTCAGCAATGACACGCCCACCAGCAAAGACCCGCGCGAGTTCGAGCGCCGTCTCCTGCTCGACACCTACCGCACCTTTGGCTGCGACGACGGCCAGCCCACGTATCGCTACTCGCTGCTTGATGGTGTGAAGGACGGCTTCCTCATCAATCCCACCGTCGTGGACGCACGCAGCGAGGTCACCGCGCAGTTGCTGTCCGACGAGGGTTTCGTCGCCAAGTTCACTGACGAAAACGGCGAGGACCAGGAGGAGGCTTACAACCAGCGTGAGTTCGAAAAGCGGTTCTTCTCGCCCGCCACCAACCAGCTGTTCTGCAAAATTTTCCTCGAAAACGCCCTTCGCGATCCCATCAGCGGTGAGATCGGGAAGTCCATCGTCTTCGCCGTCAGCCAGAATCACGCGGCCAAGCTCGCGCAAGTTTTCAACGAGATGGCCGACCGCATGTTCCCCGGGAAATACACTTCCGACTTCGCCGTGCAGGTTACGTCGCAGGTGGACGGTGCACAGCAGCACACCATCAACTTCACGAACAACAATCTGCTCGGCTCCGCGAATTTCATCACCACCTACAAGACCAGCAAAGCCCGGGTCTGCGTCACAGTCGGCATGATGACCACCGGCTACGATTGCCCGGACATCCTCAACCTTGGCCTCTTCCGCCCCATCTTCGCGCCCACCGATTTCATCCAGATCAAAGGTCGCGGCACTCGGAAGCACGACTTCCGTGAACAGCTCTTCGACGACGCGATCAGGGAGAGCGTGAAAGAGCCCAAGAAAACCGCATTCAAGCTCTTCGACTTCTTCGCCAACTGCGAATACTTCGAGGAAGAATTCAACTACGATGAAGTCCTCAAGCTGCCGAAACCGAGGGCACAGGGCGACGAGGGCGGTGGGGAAGAATCCAAGGTCTACGATGGCACCTATGAACACCTCGGTGACGACATCCTCTCGACCATCAAGGTGCAGGCGGTCGGCGAGGAGGGTATGCGGATCGACCGCGAATACTACGCCAAGTTTGAGGATGTGTTGCGCGAAAACGACTTCATCGCCGCCAGCGTCGAAGCCGGGCAGTGGAACCGCGTCATCGACTACCTGAACAAGGAGGTCTTCGGAAAACCCACCGAGTTCTACTCTCTTGAGAAGTTACGCCGGGCCGCCGGCGTGGATCGCCGCCTCACGCTCCGCGAAATCCTCGAGAAGATTTTCGGCCTCATTCCGCGCTTCAAGTCCAAGGACGACCTGCTCGAGGAAGAGTTCTCCAAGTTTGTCGCCGACCGGAAGCCCGAGGAAGCCGAGGCCATCCCTGCCATCAAGACCTACTTCAAGGCCTACGCCACCAGCGACGCCATCCGCCACATCATCGAGTCCGGCGAACTCACCGCCCTCGCCACGAATCCTTTTTTCTCCACGAAGGACTTCAAAGCCGTCCCCGCGAAATACCGCACACTCATCCCTGAATACATCAAGGATTACGTCTCATTGAACCAATTTGCCGCTTAGAATCCCTCCATGCTCGACACCGATACCAAGCGCCGCATCGACACCGCTCGCCAGCAGTTGGTCGGCAAAGTCCCCGACCCCAAGTCCCAGGTCGAGCAGATCACCATCGCGCTCATCTACAAATTCATGGACGACATGGATGCCGAGGCGGAGGAACTCGGCGGCAAGCGAAAGTTCTTCACCAAGGACTTCGCCCGCTACGGCTGGGCCAAGCTCATGGCCCCCTCCCTCGGCGGCCATGAGATGCTCGGCCTCTACGGCGAAGGAATCTCGAAGATGCCCGAAAACCCCGGCATCCCCGCGCTCTTCCGCGACATCTTCAAAAACGCCTACCTCCCTTACCGTGACCCCGAGACGCTCAAGGCCTTTCTCAAGATCATCGACGAGTTCAGCTACGACCACAGCGAGCGCCTCGGCGATGCCTTCGAGTATCTCCTCAGCGTGCTCGGCTCGCAGGGCGATGCCGGCCAGTTCCGCACGCCGCGCCACATCATTGATTTTATGGTCGAGGTCCTCGCTCCGCAGAAGCACGAGACCATCCTCGACCCCGCCTGCGGCACCGCCGGTTTCCTCATCTCCGCCTACAAGCACATCCTCCGCACCAACACCGACGCCAAGGGCCACAGCAAACTCACGCCAGACGACCGCGGCCGCCTCGCGAAGAACTTCAAGGGCTACGACATCTCGCCCGACATGGTGCGCCTCTCCTTGGTGAACCTCTATCTCCACGGTTTCACCGATCCGCACATCTACGAATACGACACCCTCACGTCCGAGGAGCGCTGGAACGAATTCGCCGACGTCATCCTCGCCAACCCGCCCTTTATGTCCCCGAAAGGCGGCATCAAGCCCCACCGCCGCTTCTCCATCCAGGCCAAGCGCAGCGAAGTCCTCTTCGTGGACTACATGGCCGAGCACCTCACGCCCACCGGCCGCGCCGGCATCATCGTTCCCGAGGGAATTATCTTCCAGGGCCAGACCGCCTACAAAGAGCTGCGGAAAATGCTCGTGGAAAATTCCCTCGTCGCCGTCGTCTCCCTCCCGGGGGGCTGCTTCAATCCCTACTCCGGCGTGAAGACCAGCATCCTGATCCTCGACAAATCCCTCGCGCGGCAGATCGACACCATCGCCTTCTTCAAAGTGGAGAACGATGGCTTCGGTCTCGGTGCCCAGCGCCGCGCCATCGAGAAAAACGACCTCCCGCAGGTGCAGGCCGAACTCGCCGCCTACCTGAACGCCCTCCGCTCCAAGTCGTCCATCGAGTCCATTCTGGCCCTCACCTCCACCGCCCAGATCGTGCCCAAAGAAAAGCTCGCCGCGAATGGCGACTACAACCTCAGCGGCGAGCGGTATCGGGAGGGTGGAGCCAAAACGAACATCTTCCCGTTGGTGAAGCTCAGCGAAGTCTGCACCGTGAATCCACGGAAGAGCCAACTCGCCGAGAAGCCCGAAACGCGCGTCTCGTTCGTTCCGATGGCCGACCTCAACGAGCATCGCATTTCGTTTCAGCCCAGCGACGAGAAGCAACTGTCCGAAGTCTCGGCGAGCTACACCTACTTCGAGGACAACGATGTCCTTCTCGCCAAGGTCACGCCGTGCTTTGAAAACGGCAAAGCAGGCATCGCTCGAGGCCTGCTCAACGGAATCGGGTTTGGCTCGAGCGAGTTCTACGTGCTGCGGAGCAACGGTCAGGTCATGCCCGAGTGGGTTTACTTCTGCGTCATGCACCCGCTCTTCCGCGAGGCTGCCGTTGCCCAGATGACTGGCACGGGCGGGTTGCAGCGCGTGCCCCGCGATTATGTCGAGAACTTCCAAATCCCCCTGCCGCCGGTGGAGGTGCAGAAGGAGATCGTGGCGGAGATCGAGGGCTACCAGAAAGTCATCAACGGCGCCCGCGCCGTCCTCGACCACTACCGCCCCCACATCCCCATCCACCCCGACTGGCCGATGGTGGAGCTGGGAGAGGTGATCGAGAGCAAACCCAAGAACGGCTATTCCGGTAGTCCCGTCGATTACTTTACCAAACTCAAAGTGCTGTCCTTGAGCGCGACTACGCTGGGGAAGCTGGACCTCTCGAAGTTTAAGTATCTCGACGAAGCCATCCCGCTCGATTCGCCGTGTCGGTGCCGTCGTGGTGACATCTATCTTCAACGCGGCAATACGAAGGAACTCGTCGGCACGGCCGCGATCTTCGACACGGACGACGAGGACTATATTTATCCCGACTTGATGATCCGCGTCCGCGCCGACCAGACCAAGATTCGGAGCCACTATCTACTGACTGTTCTCCAAAGCGGCCCGGTTCGCGAGTTCGTGACCAGGAACGCCGTCGGCGCCGCTGGCAGCATGCCGAAGGTCAATCAGGGCATCGTCGAGAGCATTCCCATTCCCCTCCCACCCCTCGCCACGCAGCAAGCCATCGTGGCCGAGATCGAAGCCGAGCAAGCGCTGGTCGCCGCCAACCGCGAACTGATCACCCGCTTCAGCGCCAAAATCCAAGCCACCCTCGCCCGCATCTGGGGCGAAGCCGCGCCCAACTCCAGTCCAGAGCCATGAAATCCAGCTTCATCGCCTACGTGGATGAGTCCGGCGACGAGGGCTTCGTCTTCAACGCCGACGGGAGCGGCAGTTCCCGCTGGTTTGTCCTGTCCGCCGCCGTGATCCGGCGGACCAATGATCTGCAGATGGTCTCCTGTTTGAAAGAGGTCCGCAGCGTTTTGAAGAAGGAGCCGAAGACGCCGTTGCATTTCGTGGATTTGAAGCACGAACAACGCGTGCCCTACATTCGGCGGGTGGGTGAACTGCCGATCCGCACGGTGAGCGTGCTGGTTCACAAACCGCTCATTGCCGAGCCGGAGAAATTCCAGAACACCAAATACCTCCTCTACCGCTACGCCACGCGGCTGTTGCTGGAGCGCGTGTCGTGGCTGGTCCGCGACCAACGGCGGACCGGTGAAGGCGATGGGTTCACCGAGGTCATCTTTTCCAATCGCAGCAATATGTCCTACGAGGACATTCGCGACTACCTGCGCCTGCTGCTCAAGCAATCGGAGGCCAACCCCAGTCAGGTGCAGATCGACCGCTCGGTGATCGACCCCGAGCGCATCAGCGCGGTGGAGCACTCGAAACTGGCCGGGTTGCAAGTGGCCGATGCGGTCGCGTCGGGTTTCCACTTCGCGCTCAAAGTGAATCGCTACGGCGAGACCGAGACGGGCTATCTGCCGCACCTGAAGAAGACGATCTATCGCCACAAAGCGGCCGCGTTGGGCTACGGGTTAAAGTTGTGGCCCGAGGATTTCGCCACGGTGAAAGCAAGAGCCCCCGAGGTTTTTAATCTCGAGGGCTTATGAAACTGAAGGGTCCCAGGAACCGAGGATCCCACCCATTACGGGCTGCCACTCGTGAGAGTGGCCTCTACATCTCCTGCGCTTACCCGACGGCACGCTCCGCTTGCGTTGCGGTGGTGTCAAGCCGCCGCTCCAGTGAATCCGCCGCAGCGACTTAACCTGCAAACCACCGCGCAGGCGGAGCTGCTCTGCGCGGAGTGGGTGTAGTCGCGGCGGGACCGAGTGAGTGCGGCTTCAACGTTCATCCGCGCGCTGAGTCCACGCTGAGGATTGATCACGGCGGTCCGCGGCCTCAGGGTGCCGCACTCCATTTCCCGCATGTCGCTGCTCTCCCTTCCTCCCGACTATCTGCGCATCCGGCGCGGGCGGAGTTTTGCTGAACTGGCGGGCACGCCGTTTGGGGAGGGCGTCAATGCCCTGTGCTGGGAGCGTGCGCTGCCCGCGGGCTTTGGGGAAATCGTGGCGGCGCTCGGCGCGGGGGAGGGGCTCGTCACGCTCGACGAGGCGCGCCTGCGGGCGCTGTGCGTCAGCGCGGCCGCGCAGCCGGCGATCGAGTTCATGCTCGCCGATCTGCGGTTGCTCCGCGAACGCGACCTCGATCCGGTGCTCAACTGCATCCACGGCTACCCGCGCGACGAGGAGCCGGGACCGGTGGTCACGGATGTCTTTTCGTTTCACGCCGACAGCGCGCCGGTGCCAGCCGACACGTGGCTCTGCACCTACCACGGCCCGCCGAGCGAGGGCTTGCGCAACGAGGAGGCGCAACGTCGCGTCGACCTGCCCGCGACGCGCGGGGAGCTACTCCGCGAATTCGGCGGCGTGGACGACGAGGCGTTCCGCGACTACCTGCGGGAAAACTGCTACGATCTCCACTACGCGCCCAAGCCGGATGCGCGGCCCTTTTCGTTCGGCCTCGGGCACCTCTGGCGCATCGCCACGGATTTTCCCGGCAGCCCGGTGCCGCCGTGCATCCATCGCGCGCCTACGCCGCCCCCTGGCGCGCCGCCGCGCCTGCTGTTGATCAGCTGAAGCCGGCGTTCACTTCAGCGCCTCCAGCATGGCGTGGAAATAATTCAACACGGCTCTGGCTTCGGGCACCGCATGCGGCGGGACCGGCAAGATGAGATTTGTGCACACCCGGGCGGTGCTGCCTCCCATGCCGACGTAAAAATAGAGGCAGCAAGGCGTGTCGCCCCCGAGGCTGATCTGGAGAATAGTCCAGTCCCCGCCCCAGCTGAGGACGACCCCCTTGAGCTTCGCGCTGTGGTTGAACGTGTGGACATGCTCCCCGATCAGCAGGCCCGACCGCCCGACGATAACCTCGAGGCCGTCCGGTGGGATGGTTGCGGGCACGGCGATTTCGTTGATGCTGAAAGTCCGGTTCAATGCGACGAATTGCTCCCACGTCGCGCCGTCC
The DNA here is from genome assembly GCA_031411915.1 of Opitutaceae bacterium. GTDB lineage: Bacteria > Verrucomicrobiota > Verrucomicrobiia > Opitutales > Opitutaceae > ER46. The sequence continues at coordinate 6,935 of JANOCA010000660.1, read as the reverse complement.
ACCCGCCAACGCGCGAGCACGTCTTTATCCTGCAGCAGCGCGGTTCGCGCGCGGGCCAAACGGTGGGCCGAGATCGCAAAAATGCAGCCGAAGATGACGGCCAGCAGACTGGCGCAAGCGAGCGCGACGGACCAGCCGATCGTGCCGGGATTCTCGGGCGACAGAAACAGCCCTGTGCCCATCACCAAGCCGGCTGCGACGAGGGAAAGCCAAGCCGTGCGCCGCCGATGCGGGTTTCTCATGGTTTTTTGGAATGCAGCTGCGGTGCGGTGTCGCGGTCAAGTCCACTCCCGCGCAGAGTGGGCGGGCGGGTGAATCGGAAGAGGCTCGTCCCGCCAGGGAGTAGCCGCTCCACGTCCGACTGAGCGCAGCCGGTTTCTCGCGCCGGCACCGCGTTTTGCATGAGCAATCGACCGGCTCCCGGGCAACGGCTGTGCCGTCAGAAGGTGAACGTTGTGCTCAGGGCGATCTGGCGCGGGACTCCGCGGGCCCAGTCGAGCACGCCGCCGCCAAGGTTGCTCCGGATCGGCTCGAGTTCATCCTCGTCGACGAGGTTGCGCACGTTGAGCTGCACGCGCCAGCCGAGGCTGCGGCCGCCGAACAGCTTCGTCTTTCCGCCGTAGCCGAGCAGCAGGTCCACGGCGAACACGGCGGGGCCGAAGATCGGTTTCGTGACATCGTCGCCCGTGGAGCCATCGGGAAACGTCCTCTGCCGCATGCCGATCATGGTGTGGTCAAGCCAGCGGACGCCGCCGCCGACGTTCAGGCCCTTGAGCGCGCCCTCGGTGAAGCGATAGTTGGTGAACAGGCTCCCGCGCCATTCGCGCTGACGGAAACGCGGGAGATTGTTGCGCAGCTGCTGGCGCACGATTTCCGCGGCGATCGCCTGGTCGTAGTATTGCTGCACGGTGCGTGAATCGCTGGTGGAGATGGCGACACGGTCCCAGCCGAGGCCGCCGAACTGCTGCCAGACGGGGAGCCGGCGCGCGGTCCACGTGGCGAAATCGCGATCCTTGTTGAAGACGCGCGTGCGCTGCTGGCCGCCGGCGATGCGCAGATCCCAGTTGCCGGTGATACGCGCGACCAACGTCACGTCGATGCCCTTGGCGGTCTTGTCCTCGACGGACCGATAGACGTCGCCGCGCGTGACGGGGTCGTAGCCATCGGCGGCCACGGCCGCGATGCCGGCCGGTCGGTCGGTGCCGCGCAGGCGCTGCTCGATCACGGCGGCGGCGTTGCGGACGCCCTGCCCGTCGCCGATCAGGTTGTGCTGGTTCTCCTCGAAGAAATTCACGCGCAGGGAAATCGCGTTCTGCCGGAGCCCGACACTGAAGCCGAGATCATGGCCGTCGCTGGAGATGCCGGGGAGCAGGCGGTTGTCGGGATCGAGGAAGCCGGGCGGAAGCGCGGTGTTGTTGGAGCGGCTGCCGAAGAACGAGAGCCAGCTGAGCGCGTGGACGACGGTGCCGTAGGAATAGGTCGTCGTGTCGTCGTCGAGGGCGGCCTTGGAGTCGAACGCCGCGCGCGACAGCGGCAGGAACAACCCCTGCTGATCGCCGGCGGCCACGCGGTCGCCGCGCACGAGGGCGGAGGGCGCGATCAGGAAGCTCTTGAACTGATCGATGCGGCGGCCGGCGAAGATGTTGACGCGGTCCTTCAGGAAAAAACTCTGGAGGGCGAGCATCCCGGTGGTGATCTCCTTGCGCGAACCGCCGGTCGCGGACGAGCGCCCGGCGGGGTGGTCGAACATCGTGGCTTGGAAAGTCTCGTTGCGCACGGAGTCGGTGAACGCCCACGGGCCGAACAGGCGGCTGTCACCGCCCGTCGCGCCAGGGAACGCGCGCGCCGTGAACGAGCCGCGGGCGGGATCGAGGTAGAAGCGGGAGCGGAGGAACCGGCTGTTGTTGAGGAGATCGCCGGTGACGAACGACGGGGCGCCGAGGATCATCGCGCGCGAGGCTTGCGAGCGATCCTCGTCGACGCGCATCGACGCCAGGACGGCAAGCCGGTGGCGGCCGAGATGGCGTGCGACGCCGCGGGTGTGCTTTTGGAAATCGAACTCGTAGGATGTCGTGAGTCGCAGCTCCTTGGTGACGTTGCGCACCTCGGTGCCGGAGGGAAACGACTCGATGTAGAGCCGGCCGGCGTCGGGGTTGACGGCCGTCTGCCGCGCGGCCGCGGTGCCGCCGGGGAGGTAGCGGTTCGGATCGGCGAAAATATTGAGCGACTCGGCGTTGTCGAAGGCGCCGCCAAGCAGCTCGGCGACCGCCTCGTAGTTGAAGCCGAGCTCGATGAAGAGGTCGTTGGTGATTTTCTGCTCAACCGCGCCGCGGAGAACTTTCCCGTGCAGCACATTGATCCGGCCGCCGACGCGCACGTCGCGATCGGTGGGGAAGATTGCGTTGTCGGTGAGCGAGGCGTCGCGCGTGTCGATCGCGTTGGCGAGCTGGTGCGGGCCGCGGGTGAGGCCGGAGCCGTTCCAGACGAGCACGGAGGGGCTTGCGCTGCCGAATCCATAAACGCGGAGGGCGTTGTTGTTGCGGTTGAGCAGCGGAAACGCGGCGGCGGTGATGGCGGCGTTGCCGGTGGAGTTGTCGTAGAGCGGGCGGCCGGCGGCGATCCAAGGGCTCACGAAATCCTGCGCGAGGAAGTTGCTGGCATTGGAGGCGCGCTGGCCGATTTTCTCCCCGCTGAGGCGAAGCGTGGTGGCGGGCGCGATTTTCCAAGTGAGCGCGCCGAACACGCGCGACTGGCGGTTGAAGGCGTCCTCGACGTGGGTCTTGCCCTCGTTGCGCACGGCCGCGAAACGGAGCGCGAGTTTCCGGGGGACGAGCACGCGGTTGAGGTCGAGCGTGGAGCGGAAGGATCCGAAATTATCGGTGCGAAAACCGAGCTCGTTGGCCGTGCGGAAGAGCGCGCGCTTGGTCGCGGTGTCGATCGCGCCGCCCGCGTTGCCGAGGCCGAAGAGGATGGACTGCGGGCCGTTGGCGAAGGTGAGGCGCTCGACGTTGTAGAGATCGCTGGGGAGATTGGTGGCGTAGAAATCGGCGGAGTTGGTGATGGCGTCGAAGCCGCGGGCGCGGCCGCTTGCGCGCGTCGTGGTGATGCCGGCGTTGGGGCCGGTGTTCTGGTCGTTGGCGCCGCCGTTGTTGGTGCTGAACGCGACGGCCTCCTCGATGGAGGTCGCGCCGATGTCGGCGAGAAACTCCGGCGTCATCACGTCGATCTGCGCGGCGATGTCCTTGAGAGGCGTGTTGACGCGGCTGCCGGCGAGCGAGCTGGTCGCGACATAGCCTTTGTCCGAGCCGGCGGTGGTGATGAACGGCGACAGCTCGATCACCTCGGTGGGAGCGGGCGGCGGCGTAGCCGTCTGGGCACGCACCGCGGACGTCAGCAACAGGACGGAGACAGTGAGACAGCGCGAGCGTGGGCGCGGGGCGGAGAGGGGGCGGGTTTTCATGGTGCAGGGAAGAAGGGGAAACGATCAGCGTTTGGCGGGGGCCGGCGCCGGCCGCCAGGACTGGCGCCACGCGGTGAGTAGCGATTGGAGGCGGACGACGACTTCAGGGTGGGTCGCCGCATAATTTTTTGTCTCAGCCGGATCCTCCTGCAGGTTGGAGAGCCACGTCTCGGGCCGCACGGGTTCACCGAGGGCCTCGCACAGGCCCGTCTGAAATTTCCAATGGCCATCACGCACGGCGGCGCGGCCCTCGTAATCCCAAAACACGGCTGCGTGCGGCGAGCGCCCGGACCGCTGGACCATGCCGGAGATATCGGCTCCATCAATCCCCGCGGGCACGGATCCGCCGGCCCACCGCAGGAACGTGGGAAGGATGTCCATGGTCATGCCCAGCTCGCCGATAGTCTGGCCGGCGGGGATTTTTCCCGGCCAGCTGAGCAACGCGGGGACGCGGTGGCCGCCTTCCCAGAGGCTGCCCTTGTAGCCGCGGAACGGCCGGTTGCTCCCGCCGCGGTAAGGCCGCCCGCGGTGGTCGGAGCGATCCTCGGCGGTCGCGCCGTTGTCGCTTTGGAAGAAAATCACCGTGCGCTGGTCGAGGCCGAGCTGCTGCAATTGCGCGACGAGCAGGCCGACCTCGTCGTCGAGGGCGGCCATCATGGCGCAGTGGAGGCGACGGTCGCGATCCATCGTCGCGGGGAAGCGGTCGAGGTATTTTTGCGGCGCCATCATCGGGTAGTGCGGTGCGCCGAACGCGAGGAAGAGGAAGAAAGGCTGATCCTTCGGCTGGCGGCCGACGAAGGCGCGCGCCTCGCGGCCCAGCAGCTCCGTCTGGTAGGCGGGCTCCTCGAACACCTCGGCGTCGTTGCGCCAGAGATCGTGATACACGGGCTGGCCGCCGAGCGTGTAGAAGCGGTGCGAGTAATAATCGATCCAGCCGGAGTAGAAGCCGAACCATTCGTCGAAGCCCTGCGCGAGCGGGCGGCTGTCGGGCGCCGAGCCGAGATGCCATTTGCCGACGGCGGCGGTGCGATAGCCGAGCCGCCGCAGCTCACCCGGCAATGTGGTCTCTCCCTTGCGCAGGCCCGGCACGTCGAAGCCCGGCTTCGAGTAGAGGATCGAAGGGATGCCGGCGTTCTGCGGATATTTGCCGGTGAGCAGCGAGGCGCGCGAAGGGGAGCAGACCGTGGCGTTGGAGTGCCAGTCGGTGAAGCGCGCGCCGCCGGCCGCGAGACGATCGAGGTGCGGGGTCTTCATGTCCGCCGCGCCGTTGCAGCCCAGATCACCGAAGCCTTGGTCGTCGGTGTAGATGACGATGAAATTGGGTCGCGGCTCCACGGCGGCCCGGGCCAGGCCGGTGGTAACCAGCGTGACCGCAACGAGGATTGCCCACCGCACAATCGAGGCGGGCGGCAGAGGGTTTGTTTTCATTGGCCGGATGCGCATGCAGGGGATCAACAGGGGTTGGGGTGCGAAAAGCCCGGCGTGACGGAGACGGACTCAGCCCCAAGCGACTTCCGGAACAAAAGTGTGCCCGGCCGCGAAGGGGAAGCCCGCAAGGCACACATTCGGCCGATGATTTTCCACATCGCCAATGAACGGCGCGCCGCGGAGTCGCGGGTGACCGCACCCGGGTGGCGCGGAACCGGGCTTTCCGGTATGGTTTCACAACCGTAGGTCAGCTCGCTTGCGAGCGCGGGTTGGCGCGCGCAAGCGCGCTGGCCTACACGGAAACGCTTTGCGCGCCCAAACCGGAAAGCCGTGCCCGCCGAACCACGGTGAAGACGCACCGCTTGCTTTCCGCCGTCGCGCTTGGCCTGCTGATTCTCCCCTTGCACGCCGCCCAACCGCTCCCCCTCGCGAGGCCGTTCGGGAAACTTCCCGATGGCCGCACTGCGCAACTCTTCACCCTCCGCGCCGTCGATGGCTTCGCCGCCGAGATCACCGACTACGGCGGGATCCTCGTGCGGCTGCTCGCGCCAGATAGGGCGTGGAAGTTCGCCGATGTGACGCTCGGCTACGGCGACGTGGACGGCTACGTCGCCAAGTCGCCCTATTTCGGCGCGCTGATCGGCCGCGTGGGCAACCGGATCGCGGGCGGGCGCTTCACGCTCGACGGCCAAACCTACACGCTCGCGACGAACGACACGCCGGGCGGCATCCCGTGCCACCTGCACGGGGGCGTCGCGGGCTTCGACAAAAAACTCTGGGCTGCGGAGCCGCTCGTGCGCGAGGGTCGGCCCGCGCTGCGGCTCACGCTCACGAGCCCGGCCGGCGAGGAAGGCTACGCGGGCACGCTGCACGTCGAAGTCATCTACTCGCTCACCGCCGACCGCGGGCTGCGCATCGACTACACGGCGACGACGGATGCGCCGACCCCGGTGAACCTGACGAATCACGCCTACTTCAATCTGCGCGGCGAGGGGAGCGGCGACATCCTCGGGCACGAGCTCACGCTGCACGCGGCGCGCTACACGCCAGTGAACGCCGGCCTGATTCCCACGGGCGAACTCGCGCCGGTGGCGGGCACCCCGTTCGATTTCACAAAGCCGCACGCGATCGGCGCGCGCATCGGCGACAATCACGAGCAGGTGGTGCGTGGCCTCGGCTACGATCACAATTTCGTGCTCGCGGAGGCGCCGCGCCGAGAACCCGTTCTCGCCGCGCGCGTGAGCGAGCCGACGACCGGCCGCGTGATGGAGGTGCTGACGACCGAGCCCGGCGTGCAGTTCTACACCGGCAACTTCCTCGACGGCACGATCACGGGTAAAGCCGGCAAGGCGTATGCAAAGCGCGACGGCTTCTGCCTGGAGACTCAGCATTTCCCCGACTCGGTGAATCAGCCGAAATTCCCCAACACGATTTTGCGGCCCGGGCAGGTATATCGCAGCGCGACGGTGTATCGGTTTGCGGCGGAGTGAAGGAGCGCGAGGCTTCAGCCTGCGTGAAACGTGATGCCGTCTTCCCGACGCGGGCTGAAGCCGCGCGCGACGGCGGCGCACCGCGTCACTTCGCCTGCTTCTTTTTCTGCGCGGCCTGCTTCTCGGCCTTGGCCTCGGCTTTGCCGGCGGTGTTCTCGGCGGCGAGCTTGTCGAGGTGCGGCGGGCGCACGGCGGCGAACTGCGCGAGGGCGGCGGAGAATTTCTTGGCGGCGGCCGCGGCGTCGCCGGTGAGGCTGGCGACGGCGCGCGGGGATTTTTCGCCGGGGTCGCGCGAGAGATCGAAGAACTCACCGCTGCGGTAGAGCTTGTAGCGCGCGTCGAAGGCAAACTCACGCGCGGAGAGGTCGTTGTTTTGCCGTGGGGAATACCATGCGTAGAGCCACTCGCGCGGCTGGCCTTTCTCACCGCGGAGCTGCAGCCAGAAGCTGCGGCCGTCGAGCACGGGCGTGGCGGGGAGCGCGAGGCCGGCGGCGGCGCACATCGTCGGAAGGAAGTCCGTGGTGTCCACGAGGTCGTCGCGGACGTTGCCGGCGACG
>JANOCA010000659.1:0-3857 GCA_031411915.1 Opitutaceae bacterium | reverse complement strand
TCGCCGCGCACACCAGTGCCATTGTTGTCGAAGACGGCGGAGACGCGCGCGACGTAGGCCGGAGTGGGGTTGCTCGTCACCAGCGCGAGGATGAGCCGCGAGCACACGAAGGGGCCGACGTTGGGATGCGCGAAAAGCCAGTTGAGCGTGCCCTCCATATCGGTGGCGATCAGTTGGCCCGCGGGCAACGAGGTGCCGACGAAGGTCTTCGCGCCGGTGTCGTGGTTGGTCTCGCGCGGCTCGAGCGGACCCGAGAAATTTTCCCAGTTGTTGTTGCCCGGGCCGGCGTAGGTCCAGCCGGTGAGTGCGAGCGCGACTTGCTGCACTGTGAACTGGCTGTAGGCACGGATTGGCAGGCCCTGGGCGTCGAGCACGCGCGTGCCATCGGGATGGAGATGGTAGAGGCCGATCGTGAAGAGCTGCATGAGCTCGCGCGCGTAGTTCTCATTGGCCGCGCTGCCGAGAGTGGGCTTGTTGCTGTTCGCGAGATCGAGGTATTTGCCCATCTGCGCGCTCGTGGAAATCTCGCCGAGCAGCGCACGGTAGTTGCCGAAAGCATGACGGCTCAGAATCTGCAGGTAGGGGACGAGTTCATCCGGATAGATGTTCTTGTTCGCCGAGACCACGATGATGCCGGCGAGGGCGGCGGCGACGCGTTGGCGCAGTTGATCCGGGGCCGCGGAGAGGCGGTGGAGATAGGCGGCCTGCACCGCGGTCATGCCCTGGCCACCGGGATTCTCAATGGCCGTTTCAGGCAGGGAAAACTGTTCGTCGAGCCAACCCTCGACGCCGAGTGCTTTCACTCGCGCGATGGCGGCGGGCGTGGGACCGAAGGCCGCCTGCTCGAGCAGCCGCGCCGCCGCGAGATTCGGGGTGCCTTCCCCGGGCCCGCCCGTGACTGGAGTGATGGTGACGCTCGCGGTGGAGAACGCCGTGGCATTGACGCCGCTCGTCGCGCGCACGGCGACGCTGGCGGGCGAGGGCACGCTGGCGGGCGCCGTGTAGAGTCCGTTCGGGGAGATTGTCCCAACGGTGCTGTTGCCGCCGAGGGCGCCATTCACGCTCCACGAAACCGTCGTGTTCGACGTGCCGGCGATGCCCGCGGCGAATTGCTGGGTTGCACCGACATTGATGGTCGCCGCGGCAGGTAGCACCGCGACCGTGACGGGAGGCGGCGGCGGAGGTGTCCGCACGGTCACGACTGCGGTTCCCGCGACCGCGGGGTTGGCCATGCTTGTGGCCTGCACGGCCACGGCGGACATCGGCGCCACGGCCGGCGCGGTGTAGAGGCCGCCGGAGGAAATGACGCCGACCGTGAAGTTCCCGCCGGCCACGCCATTGACGCCCCACGTGACAGCGCTGTTGGACGACCCGCTGACCGTGGCGGAGAAAGATCGCGTGGCGCCGACATCGATGCTGGCCGTCGCAGGGTTGACGGCGACGGTGACGGCCGGAGCCGCGGTGACCGCGAGCTGCACAGCCGAACTGGTCGTGCCGCCGACGCCACCGTTGACCACGCGGACGGGGACGCTGGTGCCGGCTTGGCCGACGGTGGCGATGCCGGTCGCGGTGAGCCGAGTCGAGGAGACAAACGTGGTGGCGAGCGACTCACTGCCGACGTGGACAGCGGATGCGGCGGTGAAGTTCGCACCGCTGAGCGAGATCGTGAAATGCCCGGCGGGAATGGAGCGCGGGGACGTGCTCCAAAGCTGCACCGGTGCCTGGGTGATCGTGAGGTTCACCGCATGCGATTTGGCGGGGTAGGCGGTGCTGGTGGCGCGGACCGAGACGACGTTGCTGACGGGAATGGCGGCCGGCGCGTGGTAGAGCCCGCTGTTGCTGATGGTGCCGACCGTGGAGTTCCCGCCGACCGCTCCGTCGACCGACCAAGCGACGGTGTCGGGACTCAACGGCACATAGGCCGTGAGCTGGCGGGAGCCGCCGACGGTGACGTTGCCGCCGCTGTAAACCGTGATCTGCTGGGCCCGGGCTGTGCCCGCGGCCAGCGCCACAGCCATCAGCACGAGGAAGCATTTCGTCATGCTACCGATCAATGGCACCGGGGACGAGACCTCAAGTTTCCCGGGGTAAACGGAAAATGAATACAGCAGTGCCGGGCGCCGAGGGGTGCGCCGGGTTTACCGGGAGTTCACAGACGGCCGGCGGCCGTTGTGCCGATATCAGGGTTTGGCCGAGGCAATCCGGCCGGGCTCACGCGCGCCGCTGCCGGTGCGCTTCGTGAGCGAGTCGCCCAGCTCGGCGCGACAACGCCCGGCGAGGGCTAGCAGGCGCTGGACCTCGGCCGGTTGCGCAGCGGCGACATCGTGATGTTCGCCTGGGTCGGCGTGCAGATTGTAGAGGGCGGGCGCCGCGAGCGTGAGCTGGTCGTATTTCGTGGGCACGCCATCCCGACCGCCGGGTTTGCCACCGAGCGAGCGGTAGCGATGGGGCAAGATGAGCTTCCAGCGGCCGTCGCCGCTGACCACGGCCTGCAGCTCGTTTTGCGCATACCACATCCCATAGCCGTCGTGCGGGTTCCTCGCACCGGCTTGGCGAGTGAGCAGCGGCCAGACATCAAGCCCGTCGATGGGCAGGGCGGGTAATTTTGCACCGCTGACTCCGGCGAGGGTCGGCAGAACGTCGATGGTCATCAGAAAATCCTCGCTCACGGCGCCGGCGGGCAGGCGACCTGGCCAGCGCATGAGGCAGGGCACGCGCGTGCCGCCCTCCCAAGCGGTGCCTTTGCCCTCGCGGAACGGACCGGCGCTGCCCGCGTGCGTGCCGTAGCTGAGCCACGGGCCGTTGTCGCTGGTGAAGATGACGAGCGTGTCGCGCTCGAGGCCGTGCTTCGCGAGGGTGCGCAGGATTTCGCCGACCGACCAGTCGATCTCCATGATCACGTCGCCGTAGAGGCCGGCTTGGGATTTGCCCCGGAACTTGTCGCTCACGGCGAGCGGCACATGCGGCATCGAATGGGCGAGGTAAAAGAAGAAAGGCCGCTCCTTGTTGCGCTCGATGAAGGACACCGCGCGCTCCGTGTAGCGGGTGGTGAGCAGGTCCATCTCGGCTGGTGTGATTTCGGGATCGATGATCCGGCCGTCCTCGATCAGCGGCAGCTTCGGGTAGGTGCCGGCCTTGGCCTCGGGGTGGTGGGGCCACATGTCGTTGGAGTAGGGGAGGCCGAACGACTCGTCGAAGCCGTGCCGGTTGGGCAGAAAAGGCTCGCGACTGCCGAGGTGCCACTTGCCGGCCATGCCCGTCGCGTAGCCACGCGTCTTCAACAGCTCGGCGATCGTGGTTTCGTTCGCGTGGAGGCCGTGGGTCGAGCCGGGCCCGAGTGCCCCATGAATCCCGATACGGTTGGGGTAGCAGCCGGTGAGAAGCGCGGCGCGGGAAGCGGAGCAGACCGCCTGCGCGACGTGGAAGTTGGTGAATTTCACCCCGTCCCGGGCGAGGCTGTCGAGGTGCGGCGTGGCGTAGCCTTTTGCGCCGAAGACCCCGACGTCGCCATAGCCCTGATCATCGGTGAAAATCAGGACGACGTTGGGCAAGCGAGGCGCCGCGCCAAAAACAGGCAGCGCCAGCGTGAGTAGCGATGTGAGACGGAGGATGAGGCGCATGGGATTGGAGGGTGGCTGGATCAGGCCGTGATGCCTTTGCGGCGGAGCGCGGGTTGCAGCAGACGCCGCAGATTCTCGCGCAGAATCAGTTTCTTGTCGGCGGTGGAAATGTCCGCGCCGAGCACGCGGCCGATCTGGGAGGCGAAGCTGCGGCCGTTGACATCGCTGCCGTAGAGCACGCGGCTCGCGCCGAGTTCGCGCACGGCCATCTCGACCTCGCCATACACCGGATCGCCG
>JANOCA010000658.1:0-7954 GCA_031411915.1 Opitutaceae bacterium | reverse complement strand
TGGCGAAGCCGACTTCGCCGACGACATCACGCAGCAAGTCACGGCCTGGGCCAAGGTCAGCGCCCAGGCGCGCGCGAAGCACATCGCGATCGGCGCCGGCCCGATCTCCGAGTCCAAGACCGATCGCGATCAGTTGAAGGAGGCGCTCGCGGCCGAACCGACGGAAGGGGCAGGGGAGCTATGGATCGTGCTCATCGGCCACGGCACCTTTGACGGCAAGGAGGCCAAGGTGAACTTGCGCGGCCCCGATGTCGCCTCCGGCGATCTCGCCGAGTGGCTCAAGTCCTTCAAGCGCCCGCTCGCCGTGATCGACACCACCTCGTCGAGCGCGCCGTTCCTCGCGCGGCTCTCTGCGCCGCAGCGCGTGGTCGTGAGCGCGACGCGCAGCGGCAACGAGCAGAACTACGCGCGCTTCGGCAAATACCTCGCCGAGGCCCTGGCTGATCCGAAGAGCGACCTCGACAAGGACGGCCAGATTTCGCTGCTCGAGTCGTTTCTCAGCGCATCGCATCGCACTGCGGAATTCTACAAGGCCGAGAACCGCCTCGCCACGGAGCACGCCCTGCTCGACGACAACGGCGACGCCCTCGGCACCCCGGCCGATTGGTTCCGCGGCGTGGTTGCGACCAAGCGCGCGCGCGAGGGTGCGCCCGCCGACGGCCCGCGCGCCCACCAGTTCCACCTCGTGCGCAGCGCGGCCGAACTGGAACTCGCGCCCGAAGTGCGTGCGCGCCGCGACAAAATCGAGCTGGAGATCTCCGCGCTGCGTGAGCGGAAGGCGAAGATGAACGAGGAGAAATATTTCGCCGAGCTGGAGAAACTGCTGCTCACGCTCGCCGCGCTCTACGAGGGCACGTGAGGTGGCGCTTTCCACCCCCGGCGAATGCAGGCTTGGTAGCCCGGCCCGTGAGAGCCGGGACTGGCGGGAATTGCGGCGCGGTTCGTCCCGCCTCTCACGAGGCGGGCTACCGGAGTCGCCCCATGGCACCGCGCCTGCTCTGGCCGCGCATGATCTCACGCCGCTTCTTTCTGCTCGGCCTTCTCATCGCGCTCCCGGCCTTCGCCGCAACCGCCGCCGAGGCCAAGCCCCTCTACGCCCTTTGCGCCGCCTACCCGCCGGAGATCGCGGCGCTGCACCGCGAGTTTGGCGTGGGCGATAAAAACGGCTTCGTGCGCACTCGCCACCTCGGGCTCGATTTCCATCGCGGCACCTACGCGGGGAAGGACGTCGTCGTCTTCCGCACGGGCGTCAGCCTCGTCAACGCCGCCTACCAGCTCCAGCTCGCGCTCGATCGTTTTCCGATCACGCACGTGCTGTTCGCGGGTGTCGCGGGTGGAATTGATCCGGCGCTGCATGTCGGGGATGTGGTGATCCCCGAGCGCTGGGCCTATCACAGCGAGGCGGCCTATCTCAACGAGGACGGCAAGGGCGGCCACTTCGTGCCCGACTATCTGAAGCCGAAGCTGCCGAACTTCGGCATGATTTTCCCGAGCGAGACGGGCGTGGCCCGGGAGGGCGAGGAGGAGTTTCGCAGCCTGGCGGCGTTTCCCATCGATGCGGCGCTGCTGACGGCGGCGAAGCGCGCGCTGCCCAAGCTCCCGGTCATGCGCAAGGCCGGCCGCGATGTCGCGGTGAGCGTGGGTGGGGCGGGCGTGGCCGGCCCGGTGTTCATGGACAACGCGAAATACCGCGAGTGGGTTTTTCGGGTCTGGCAGGCGCGCTGCCTCGACATGGAATCGACCGCGCTCGCGCATGTCGCCTACGCGAATCGCAAGCCCATCCTCATCGTCCGCGGGCTCAGCGACCTCGCGGGCGCGCAGCACGGCCTGAATCCCATCGACGCCAACGAGGCCGCGGTCTCGGAGATCGCCGTTCGCGTGCTACGGGCGATCGTGGACGAGCTCTGAGCGGAGTTTGTTGAAAAACCGCTTCGCGCCGCGGCGCGAAGCCTGCTCTGTTGGCGCCATGCTCACCCGCTTTTCCGTCGCCCCCCTCCACACGATGACGCGCTCGCTGGCCGCTGTGGCCATGGGACGCGCGGCGCCCGACCTCGTCATCACGGGTGCGCGGGTGCTCTCGACCTACACGGAGCGCGTCCACCGCGAGCGCGAGATTTGGATCAAGGGCGGGCGCATCGCGGTCGTGAAGAAAGCCGGCGATTACAGGAAATCCAAGCTTACGGGCGCCAAGCTCCACGATGTGCGCGGCGGCCTCCTTGCGCCCGGGCTCGTCGATCCGCATGTTCATATCGAGAGCAGCATGATGACGGCGTGCGCCTTCGCGGAGGCCGCGCTGCTCAACGGCACCACCACCGTTTTCTGCGACAGCCACGAGATCGGCAACGTGTGCGATGTCGCCGGCATCGAGTGGATGCTGGAGGACGCACGCCGGGCGCCGCTGTCGATCTACCTCACGGTGCCGAGCACGGTGCCGGCGACCAATTCCAAGCTCGAGACCGCCGGCGGCGATCTCACGCCGGCGAAGATCGGGAGAATTTTCGACCGCTGGCCCGAGGCCGCGGCGCTCGGGGAGAAGATGGACTACATCCCCGTGGCGATGGGCGACGCGCGGAGCCACGCGATCCTCGCCGAGGCGCTGAAGCGCGGGCGGCCCGTGTGCGGCCACATCTACGGCCGCGAGTTCGTGGCCGCGGGCGCCGCCAGCGGCATCACCGACACCCACGAATCGATCGATCGCGAAATCGCGGGGGATTTTCTCGAGAACGGCGTGTGGATTTTCCTGCGCGGCGGCAACCCGCTGACGCCGTGGCACTCCCTGCCGCAGGCGATCAAGGCTGTGACCGAACTCGGGGCGAATCCCAAGCGCGTGTGCGTCTGCACCGACGACCGCGATGCCGACGATCTGTTTCTCTTCGGCATGGACTGGGTCGTGCGGCAGGCGGTGGCGGCGGGCCTCGGCACGACCACGGCGTGGAGCCTCGGGTCGCTGCACCCGGCGACGCGTTACGCGAAGGACGGGGAATTTGGCGGACTCGCGCCCGCCCGCCGCGCCGACATCGTGCTGCTCAACGACGCGCTCGAGGTGCAGAGCACGTGGTATGGCGGCGAACTCGTCGTCGATCGCCGCAAGATCACGCCGATCCTCGAGCAGGCGTTGAGCCGGCGCTACCGCTACCCGAGGGCGGCTTACGCGACCGTGAAGTTGCCGCCGCGCAAGCCCCTCACGCCGCCGCTCCCGAAGAAGGCCGTCACCGCCAACGTCATCCGCCTCGTCCCGCCCGGGATCCTCACGGCGCACGACAGGATCGCGCTGCCCTCCGTCGGGTCGTGGGCCGATCATTTTGCGCGGCACGACCTGTGTTTTCTCACCGTCATCGAGCGCCACGGCAAAAACGGCGGCGTGGGCTATGGGTTGCTCCGCGACTTTGGGCTGAAGGATGGCGCGGTCGCCAGCAGCGTGGGCCACGATGCGCACAACATCATCCTGGCCGGCACCAACGAAGCCGACCTGCAACTCGCGCTTGCCACGATCAAGCGCCTGCGCGGCGGCGTCTGCGTGGTGCGCCGTGGGCGCGTGCTCGCGAGCGTCGCATTGCCCATCGCCGGACTCCTCTCGGACAAGCGCGCGCCTGTGGTCGCCAAGGAGACGACCGCGCTCAAGCGCGCGTGGACGAAGCTCGGCTGCAAGGTGCCCTACATGGGCTTCAACCTGCTCCCGCTGTCGGTCATCCCAGAGCTGCGCCTGACCGACAAGGGCCTGATCGATGTGCTGGGCATGCGCGTCGTGCCGCTGTTCGCCTGAACGGCGGAGGCCGGCGGGATGTAGCAGCGGTTCTGGCGGGGAAAAGAGCCGCCCCGGAGAAATGTTTGCGCCACGTGGCCTGCGGCCTGCTTCTCGGGCGCGTGATCTCCAGAACACCGTTCCTTCAACTCCACTCCTCCGCGGCCCTCGTCCTGCTTGGGCTCGCTGCGACCGGCCCCCTCAGGGCCGCGGCCGCCCCTGCCAACCCGGGCCCCGAAATCACCACGATGCAGAAATTCGAGGTGAAGGACGTCCCGATCGAGAAACAAATCCTGCCGACGGCGCGGCCGTTCAGCTCCGTGTTCGGGACTGACGACAACATCGTCGATGTGCCGCGCAACGTCACCATCATCTCCCGGCAGCAACTCAGCGACATCGCGATCGCGAGCGTGCTCGACTTCACGAAGCTCACCTCGAGCGCCTACTCGACCACGAACTTCGGCGCCCCGGCCAACCCCGCTATCCGCGGCCTCACGGCGGACATCTTCATCAACGGCGTGCGCGGCCGCATCACCTCCAACGGCAACGGCCTGCCCCTCGACTTCAACTCCGTCGAGTCCGTCAACATCGTGAAGGGTCCCGCCACGGCGGTGCAGGGCACGTCGATGTATGTCGGTGGCTTCGTCGACCTCGTGACGAAGCGGCCGTATTTCGACACGACCAAGGGATCGGTCAGCGTCACGGTCGGCTCCTATTCCCAGAAAGAGTGGACCATCGATCAAGGCGGCCCCATCTCGCCGGCGGCGGCCTATCGCTTCAGCTACTCGGGCACCGACTCCAAGGGCTACTCGTGGGACTACTACAACAAGAACCACTCGATCTATGGCGCGCTCACGCTGCGGCCGACCAAAGGCTGGGAGATTTTCCTGAACGCCACCGTCGGCATCTATGACTACACGGAGAACTGGGGCCTCAACCGCGTGACGCAGGACCTCATCGACAACGGCAACTACCGCACCGGCGTGAACAGCAACGCCGCGCCCGACTTCGCCCGCTACCCCTTCGGCTATGCCGATGCGCGCGGCGTCCCGATCTCGTTCACGAACATCAACACCATCGGTGGCCCCGCCGCGCCGGTGTCTGATCCGCAGAACTCCCGTTGGGTGACCTCCGGGTTCCCGGCCAACAACCGCGTCGTCTTCGGCCCGACGGTGAAAATCAGCCGCCACCAGCGCCTGCTCAAGCCCGGCGACCACTCGACGGGCCGCGAATACAACGCGCAGGCGATCCAGACCTTCACCATCAGCCCGGAGCTGCGCATCACCAACAACAGCTTCGCCAGCTACACCAAGCGGAACACGCTCAGCAGCTACTACTACTCCGAGATCATCGATCCCTCGTGGTTTGCGCAGAACCGCACGGAGTTCGTGTTCACGAAGAAGGCCTACACCGTCAACACCGGCCTCGACGTCCGCTACCAGCGCACGAAGGCCTACGACGACTACTTCTTCGAGCCCGCCAACGTCTGGGATCTCACCAAGGACATGAGTTTCGTGAACGTCTACAATTCGGTGAACTTCCCGAATCCGTTCACGAGCCTGCCCGTCCCCGGCTGGCCCGGCCGCTACGCGACCGATGGCATCCAGAACGGCGACACCAACGATTCGAAGGGCCTCACCATCGGGCCGTTTGCGCAGGGCACCTACCGGATCTCGGAGAACTTCAGCTTCGTGGCCGGCGGCCGCCTCGATCGCTTCAGCGCCGATGTGACCGAGCCGCTCCTCGCCCGCCGCCCGAGCGCGAGCATCAGCGTCTGGATTCCCAACTACAACGCCTCGCTCATCTTCAAGCCCACGCCCACGACGAGCGTCTATGCGACCTACAACAACAGCCGCAACACCTCCGGTGCGGTCGGCAACGGCGGCGGCATCACCGGCTGGAACGCCGCGGGCACCGCGCTCTTCAAGGACAACTTTCTCCAGCCGAGCGAGCTCATCGAGCTTGGCAGCAAGTATTCGATCATGGAGAGCAAGGTGTTCCTCAACTTCGCCGTCTTCGATCAGAAGCGCACCTTCAAGAGCACGAGCAGCACGATCATCCAGCAGTTCCGCACCAAGGGCTTCGAGGCGGAGCTGAATTACCAGCCGAACAAGCATCTCTACGGCACCGTGTCCTATTCGTATCTCGACGCCAGGACCTCGCCGGGCTTCCAAGCTGACGGTGGCGTCGGCCAGTTCTTCGCCTCCCGGGGGACCGAGGGCCGCGTCTCGGGCCTGCCGCGCCACCTCTTCAACGCGCTCGCCTCCTACACGTTCGACAGCGGCTGGAGCTTCTCGACGAACGGCATGGTCACCGGCGAGATGATCAACAACTTCGCCGGCACGCTCACGATCCCGCGCCAGTTCCAGATCGACGGCAGCGTCGCCTACCGGACGAAGGAGTGGGAATACCGCCTCAACCTGAGCAACATCACCGACGAAAAGAACTGGGCGCCGCCGAATGCCGTCTATGGCAACGCCTCGATCCTGCCGCTCCCGGGCACGATGGTGCGCTTCACCGCGAAATACAGCTTCTGAACCACGGCGCCCCCGGGGCGCCCGCAGTTCGCAGGGCCGCCCGGCGACGGGCGGCCTTTTTTGCGGGGGAGAAATCGGGCCTTGGCCGGCGAGCGTGCGCGTGTGGCCGAATGCCGGCGCGGCGACGCGCCCGCCCACCGCAATGGCGCGGTTTGCATCGCTGGCCTCCGATCTGCTCACAGCACCCACTGCATGGAAACTTCCGCTTCGTCCCCGTATGCCGCCCCGGCTCCTGTCATCGTGTATGGCATCGAGGATCGCGTGCCGCTTGGTCCGGCGGTCCTCGTGGGCGCGCAACACGTGGTGGCGATGGTCGTAGGCACGATCACGCCGCCGCTGCTGCTCGCCAATGCGCTCAAATTCTCGCCCGACGACACGGCGTATTTCATCAGTATCGCGCTGCTGGCCTCGGCGCTCGGGGCATTTTTGCAATGCCGGCGGCGCGGGCCGCTCGGCTCGGGATTGCTGAGCGTCACCGGCACGAGCTTTGCCTTCATGGGGCCGCTCACGCAGGCGTGGCACGCGGGCGGGCTGGCGATGATGTTCGGAATGTCGTGCTGTGTTGCGCCCGTGCAGATGTTGCTGGCGCCGCTGGTCGGGAGATTGCGCGGGCTCATCACGCCGCTTGTCTCGGGCAGCATTGTGCTGCTGATCGGCGCATCGCTCATCCCGACGGCGTTCTTCGGCCTGGCGACCCCCCTGCAACCGGGCGGATCGCCTTGGCCGGGCATCGCGGCCGGCGCGGTCGTGGTGGCTGTGATTGTTGGCGCGCAGGCGAGCGGCCGGGCGTGGGCGCGCGTGGCCGGCGTGGCCTTCGCCATCGCCGCGGGCTGTGGCGTATGCGCGCTCTTCGGCGGGTTGCATGCGCCGGGGGCCACAACGGGCGGCTGGCTCACGCAGCCCCGGTGGCTGGCGCACGGTTTTGCTTTCAGCGGATCGCTCGTGCTGCCGTTCGCCTTCATCTACCTCATCTCGTCGCTTGAGGCGATGGGTGACATGACGGCGACCTCGCAGCTCTCCGGCCTGAAGACCGAGGGCGAGGAGCACTGGCGCCGGCTGTCCGGCGGTTTGCTGGCTGATGGCGCGGTCTGCACCGTCGCGTCGCTCTTCGGCGGTTTCCCGAGCACCACCTACGCGCAGAACAACGGCGTGATCCAGATTACCGGCGTCGCGAGCCGGCGCATCGGCTACGTGATGGCGGCGATTCTCGGCGTGCTGGGGCTGGTGCCGGCGGTGGGCCGCGCGGTCACGGCGCTGCCGCCGCCCGTGCTGGGCGCGCTCGCGTTGCTGCTGTTCGGATTGGTCGCGGTGTCCGGCCTGCGGCTCATCGTGACCCACGGCCTGGGCCAGCGCGAGGGCGTGATCGTGGCGCTCGTGCTGGGCATCGGCCTCGGCCTGCCAACACAGCCCGGGCTGATCGCAAAAATTCCCGAGCTGCTGCGACCCCTCTTCGAGTCCGGCATCTCCGCCGGCGGCCTGACGGCGATTCTGCTGAACGCAATCTGGCGCGATAAGAGGTAAGGCAGCACGCTACTTCAAATCGGCCCCGTCCAGATGCGTTTACTTGGTCGTCGCGGGCTTCTTGTCCTCGGCGTCCTTCTTCTGGTCGGGCGCGGGCGCGGCGGCCGGCGCCGGGGCAGGCGGAGCAGGCGCGGGCTCGAAGAGTTCGTCGGCT
>JANOCA010000657.1:0-1584 GCA_031411915.1 Opitutaceae bacterium | reverse complement strand
CGGCACGGAATACTCGAAGTTCGAGCCCGGCATCGGGCCCTCCTTGGCGATCGCGTTGAGCCACTCCTTCATCGGGCCACCGACCACGCGGGGAATCGTGGGCGCAGGGCGATTCTGCTTCAATTCCTCCATCGCCTTCGTCCCGACGAGCCGCGGGCTGTCGGGCCGGCCGCCGGGTGCGTAGAGCGTGTTTTTCGCGCCGAGCATCATCATCCCACGCTCGGGCAGACCGGGCTTCTTGGGATCGTCCTCCCACAGGCGCGGCGTGCGCGGCTTGGTGCCCGGGCCCTCGCGCCACGTGAGCTTCACCTCCGGCAGTTTCCCGCGCTTGGGAAAACGATACGTCACCTCCGCGGTGCGCGGCGTGAGTTCGTCGCTCACGTCGCTGACCTTGGCCTCGACCGACGATGGCGCGCCGAGGTCGAGCGCCCAGAACGGGGCATCGAGCGTGTGGCAGGCCCAGTCGCCGAGCATGCCGTTGCCGTAATGCCACCAACCGCGCCAGCGCACCGGCGCAATCGACTCGTGGTAGGCGCGCTTTTCCGCGGGCCCGCACCAAAGGTCCCAATCGAGCGTCTCCGGCGGCGTCTGCTTCTCCAGCGGCATCGACTCGGGCCGGATAAAGTAGGTGTTGTTGAATTCCGGCGACCACGCCTGCACCTCGCGCACCTCGCCGATCACCCCGGCCTGCACCCACTCGCGCATGAGGCGGATGCCCTCGGTCGCGCGGCCCTGGTTGCCCATCTGCGTGACCAAGCCCTTTTGCTTCGCCATCGCCCGCAACGCGCGCGCCTCGCCCACGGTGTGCGTGAGCGGCTTCTCCACATAGACGTGTTTGCCGTTCTTCAGGGCGAGCATCGCCGCCGGGTAGTGGTGATGGTCGGGCGTCGAGACCGTGACGGCGTCGAACTTGTCGGCGAACGTCGCGAACATCTCCCGGTAGTCGCGGAAGAGCCGCACCGTCGGCAGGTCCGCGCACGTGAGTTCGGAACCTTTCTTGAGCTCCGCGCCCCGCTGGTAGGTTTTCTCGACGAGGGTTTGATCGACGTCGCAGAACGCCACGAGGTTCACGCGCGGGTCCTTCATCAGCTCCGAGACCGCGTAAAAGCCGCGGTTGCCGATGCCGATGCACGCGACGTTGATCTTGGAGTTGGGCGAGCCGCCAGCCTGGCCGATGCTGAACCGCGGCAACGCAAACGCCGCGGTGGCGAGCGCGGAGGTTTTGAGGAACGTGCGGCGGGTGGGGTAAGACGAGGTATTCATGGGAATGACGTGATGCGAGAGCAGGACGGAGGAAGGGCAATAACGGATTCGCGAGTGTGCCGCGATTGAGGTAGCGCGAGGGGTCCGCCCGCGCAGAAACGGGAATCAAACCTCACCACGGATTTCACGGATGAGCACGGATAGATCCTCGGCAGCGAGAATCCATCCATGGCCATCCGTGCGCGATCCGTGGTAAATGCCGCGGGTTTTCGGGGCGGGCTGAAGCACCGCGCTAAACGCACCCTTCGCTCAGAACTCCGCCGACACCGTCAGCCGCCACGAGCGGGGCTCGCGGAGGTAGATGCGGCGGGGGCCGCTGAA
>JANOCA010000656.1:0-29450 GCA_031411915.1 Opitutaceae bacterium | reverse complement strand
TGGCCCTTGAGGCTCGTGAGGATTTCCGGCCAGGTGAGTTTCTCCGGTTTCGTGATTTTGAAAGCGACGATGACGCTGCGCCCGGCGTGAGCGGCGGAGGACTTTTCCCAGATCGACTGCGGGTTGTCATCGTCGATGCGTTCGCCGGTGGCGGGATCGAAGCAGGCGGCGACGTGGCTGAACCAGACTTTGAAGAAGTCCGTGAGCTCCGTCATCGTGCCGACGGTGGAGCGCGAGGTCTTCACGGTGTTGGTCTGCTCGATGGCGATCGAGGGGCGGATGTTTTCGACCGAGTCGACCTTGGGCTTGTCGAGGAGGTCGAGGAATTGGCGCGTGTAGGCGGAGAACGTCTCGACGTAGCGCCGCTGGCCTTCGGCATGGAGCGTGTCGAACACGAGGGAGGATTTGCCCGCGCCGCTGAGGCCGGTGACGACCACATAGCGGCCGAGCGGCACATCGAGGTCGAAGCCCTTGAGGTTGTTCTGGCGCACACCGCGCAGGCGGATGCACTCGGGACGGGAGCGGGCGGACACGGGGCCGGAAGAAGTCACGCGCCCACGAAGTGAACCGCGGGGCGAAACGCAATCCGCGGTGCGAGAACGCGGCGCGCTGCTGACATAAGGGTGTCAGGGGAGCGCGGCTGTTTCGTAGCCGCGAGCGTGAGCGAGTGGACGAGGAACCAGTCGCTCACGCTCGCAGCTACGAGAAACGCAAATAGGCACCGGGGATGATTATTTGCCTGCCAGCGTGAGCCTCGCGCCGGCCTCGACGATTGCCTCGACGACGATTGGGGCGGGCCGGGTGTCGGTGACGATGGTGATCTTCGGGCCGAACGGCACGGCGAGGCTGAGGGCCTTGCGCCCGAACTTCGATGCATCGAGCGCAAAGATCGTGCGCTCGGCGGCGGCGATCATTTTCCGCTGCGCGGCGATGGCGAGGGCGTTGTTGTTCCAGACGCCGCGCTCGGTGATGCCCGTGCCGCCGAGGATCGCGAGGTCGGCGTGGACCTGCTCGAAGGACGCCTCGCAGAGCGGGCCGACGAGCGTCGCGAGACGACCGAGGATGCTGCCGCCGGTGACGATGGTCTCCGCGTTGCCCACTTCGCCGAAGAGGCTGGCGACCGGGAGCGAGTTGGTGATCACGCGCACGTGTTTGTCGGCCAGGAGACGCGCGACGGCGTAGGTGGTCGTGCCGCCATCCAGGATGACGGTGGTGCCCGGCTGGACCTGCTCGGCAATCAGGGCGGCGATGGCGTATTTCTGATCGGCCTGGCGCTGGATGCGACCGACGAAGTCGGATTCCACGGCGAGCGCATCGGTCTCGATGAGCGAGGCCCCGCCGTGATGGCGGCGGATGAGACCGCGGGCCTCGAGCGCGTCGAGCGCGCGCCGCACGGTGGAGAGCGAGCCACTGTAAAGATCCGCGAGCGAGTGGAGGTCGGCGTATTTGTGCTCGCGGATGTGCCGCTCGATGAGATCGGTGCGTTGCTTGTTGGTCATCGGTCGGGGTGGGAGGTGAGACGCGCAAAAAGATCGAGATAGGCGGCCACTTGCCGCGCGGGATCAAACGTGGCGCGGGCGTAGGCGCGGGCATCGGCTGCGCGCTCGTCGTGCGCGGAACGCGGCTCGCTGATGCGGCGCGAGAGCGTGGCGCGAAACCCCGCGCGGTCGTCGCGTGGAATTGCCCAGCCCGTGCGGCCGGGCACGAAGCACTCGCGGATGCCCTGCGCCTCGTAGGCGACGGCGAGAAGGCCATGCGCCTGGCCCTCGATGAGGAAGTTCGACAACGCCTCGCTCCACGACGCATGCACCGCGAGATCGGCGGCGCGATAGAGCGGGCCGGGGTCGCGGTGGAAGCCGAGGAACTTCACGCGTGAGCCGAGATTCTTCTGCGCGACGAGCTGTTCGCAGGCGACGCGGGCGGGGCCGTCACCGGCGAGCCAGAGCTGCCAGTCGAGTTGCTCCGGCAGACCGGCGACAATCTCGATGAGTTCGCGCTGGTTTTTCTCGGGGCGGAACATCGCGACGTTGAGGAGGATGGTGGTCTGCGGCTTGGCTCCGTGTTCCGTGCGGAGACGATCGCGGGGTGGGGGCACCCCGCCTACATTTTCAGCAGGGAAGACGAGGGAGTTGTAGATGACGGAGATTTTGTCGGCGGGCACACGGTGCTCGCGGGTGAGGGTGTCGGCGGCGTCCCGGCTATTGGCGACGATGTGCCTCGCGGTGTGCAGCGAGGCGCGGAAAAGCGCGGGGAGGCTTTTGCCCGTCCGCATCGTCGCGATGACCACGGCGCGCGGCAGGGCTTTTTGCAACCGGCCGGCGTAGCAGTTGGCCATGCGGCCCATGGAGAGCACGACATCCGGCGCGACGCTGCGCGCCGAGGCGACGAGACGCGGCGCGAACCAATCGAGCCCGAGGTCAAACGGCTGCAGCACGCGGCGCGTGACGCCGGGCGCGACGGTGTCGGCGAGGGTGCCGCCAGGGCGAAACGTCAGCAATGTGGCCGCGTGGCCCGCAGCGGCGAAGGCATTCGCGAGCAGCACGGACTGGCGTTCGGTGCCGCCGCTACGGAGGAAATCCTGGACGATCAGGATTTTCATTGCCCGGTGAGAAATCGAGGCGGAGGGTGGCGGCTCACGCGATGAATTCTCCCTTCCTGCAACTGCTGCTGCGCTGGCTCATCCTCGCGCTGGGCGTGACGCTCGCGACCAAGATTATCCCGGGCATCTCGTGCGCGGACGGCACGACGCTGCTCGTGGTCGTGCTGCTGCTGAGCTTCTTCAACGCCATCCTGAAGCCGCTGCTGGTGCTGTTCACGTTGCCGTTCATCGTGCTCACGATGGGTCTGGGAGTGGTGGTGATCAATGCCTTGTTGTTCCTGCTCGTGGGCCGGCTGGTGGACGGGTTTCACGTCTCGAGCTTCTGGGCGGCGCTCGGCGGTGCGCTCGTGGTGAGCATCACCAACTTGATTCTCACCCTGCTCATGCGCCGCGGTGGTCCGCCGCCGCCACGCGGGGGTGGCGCCGCGCCCAAGGCGAAACGCGACGACGTGATCGACATTTGATTTTGGCTCCTGCGGCGATTCACCCAACGACAGACGCTTCGTCAGAGCAGACGCTCCCGCACGGCCCGGTAGCGCGTGCGGCCGACGGGCAGATTTTCGCCACCGCTCAGCTCCAGCTCGTAGCGCCCGCCTTCGCGCACGTGTAGCGCCTTGGTGGCTGTCATCCGGACGAGGAAACTCTTGTGGATGCGTTGGAAATCCGCGGGCAACAGCCGTTGAAGACCTTCGAGGGATTTGTCGTGCAGCTCGCGACGCCCATCGGTCAGGACCAATTCCGAGAAGTCGTCCGCCCCGCGGATGTAGACGACGTCGTCCATCCTCACGATCTCGATCCGGCCGTTCTTGCGGATCGCGAGGCATTTCGCCGCGTGCGGTGAACGGCCGGCCGGATCGGTGACGCGGCGCAGGGCTTCCCCCAGCCGCTCCTCGGTGAAGGGTTTGGCGACAAAATCGATGACGCCCCGCTCAAAAGCGGCGAGCGCGTGCTCGGTGTTCGCCGAGACGATGATCGTGTGGAACGCCCCGGCCAACGGCGCGTCGAGGAGCCTCATCCCGTCCCGGCCGGCGAGGTTGAGATCGAGAATGAGGATGTCGACGGGCGTGCTCGCGAGCATCTGCTCGGCCGATTCGAAATCCGGCGCCACGCCCAACCACGTCAGGCGTGGTTCCAGCAGCCGGCGCGTGAGCTGGCTGATGCGGCGGGCCACGACGGGCTCGTCCTCGACGATCAGGATTTTCATGGCCGGGCACGGGCGCTCGGGACGAACTCGATCGTCGTCTCCCAACCTTCCGGCGTCTCACGCTGATCGAGGCGCCATCCGCCGGGAACATTTTCTTCCAGCCGCGTGCGCACGTAGCGCAGGCCGGTGCCGCCGTGCTCGGCGGGCGCATCGCGACGGATCTTCCCCGGCGAGACGAAGACATAGCGGACGCGCGGGCCGGCCGTTGTGCCCTCGAGCCGGAAAGTCGTGTCGCCCCGCGACGGACGCTGATGTGAAAAGCCGTTCTCGATGAGCGTGAGGAAAAGCGCCGGGGGAACGCGCTCGCCCAAGTCGACGTTGCGCTCTTCCAAGGTCCACGGCACCTCCGTGCGGGCACTCATCACGCGAAGGTGGGCGCGGCAGAGCGCGAGTTCATCGCCCAGAGTGACTTCACTCTCGGAGGCGAGTCGCGTCAGCGATCTGAATTCCGCCGCGAGGTCGTGGATGAGCCGCGCGGCCTTGGGCGGGCTCTCCTCCACCAATTGGACGAGCGTCGTCAGCGTGTTGAGGAGGAAGTGGGGTTGGATCGTCTTGCGGAGCAGCTCGAGTTCGAGGCGGGCGGCTTTCAGCGCCGTTTCCTGCGACTGCCTCCGCTCCCGGCGCACTTGGGTGGCGATGGCCGCGATGAGGCCGAGGAGCAGCGGCAGGTAGCCGGGGATGAAGCCCGTCTTGTCGAAATGCTTCGGAGCTTGCTCGAAGAGCGCGAAGCTCAGGAGCGCTCCTCCCAGCACCCAACCGCTCTCGGCCCGCCGGCGCCAGAGGGCGTAGAGGCCAATCGCCAGCAGCGCCGCAAATCCCGCGCGCCAGAGCAGGTAGAGCGTGTTGAATCCGGCCGAGACATCGGCCCAACCAAGCAGGGCACCGACCGCAAACGGCAGGAAAAGCCATGCCCGCGTGGCCGGCGGCGCCAGCTGTTGCCACGCTGCCGTCACGCTCAGGGCCGCGACTGCGGCGGTGAGGCCGACGTGAGCAAGACTCCGATAGTAACTCCAATGGGCGGGATAGCTGAACGTCGCCGGCGCCGCCGCCACCGCGACCAGCAGCGCCGCCGCGAAACAGAGCGCCGTGAGCAGGCCGAGCACGAGCCGCCGGTCCGCCAGAAACCAGAAGATCCACGCGGCGGCGCCGAGCGTGAACATCGCGCCTGCTGCCATAGCCGGAAGGAGGCGCACCCGGGCGTCGAGGGTGCGATACGCCCCAGGTGGCACGGTGTAGAAAAAGAGCCGAGCCGTGGCATCGCCGATTCTCGGTCGTCGATGAATCGACATACGCAGGGCGACCACGTGTTCTCCCGGCGCGAGCGCTGAGGACGGCAGTTCAAACTGAACATTGTTCAGCCCCGCAATTTCGTCACCGGGCTCTCCGCCGGGGAGTCCGGACGCGTGCACGCGTTCGCCGTCCCAGAAAAATTCATGGGCACCACCACCGAGCATGACCACCAATCCCGGCACGCGGATGTCCGGCGGCGTGCGCACGCGCAGCCTGAGCCAGAAGATGCCCGCCTGCGCCGGGACCCCGGTTCGAGCAATCACGGTCCAGTCGTCGTCGTTCCAACGCGGGTCCGCCCACCGCGGATCGTCCCCGAGACGCAGCCGCACTTCCGAGTGCTCAACCGCGGGGTCCGTGAGCTTGGCCAGCCGGTTCTCCGGCGGATACCACGCCGCCATCGGCCGCCACACCCGGCCGGACGCCGGCGCAGGCGGTTCGGCCGCCGACGCGATCAGCGGAGCGATGCCAAGGACCAAGCAGACGGCATAAGAACGCATCGAGACGGAGTGGCGTCCAATCTGACCGCGGGCCGCGCGGCGTCGATTTGATTTCCGCTTCGCTGCACCGGTCCGGAGTGCATTCACTTCAGCCCGTAGATTTCGATCAGGGCCACGCCGCTGGTAGCGCCCACGCCGCTCAATTGCACCGTGTAGGCGCCGGGCGAGAAAGTCCCCAACATCGCGGCATCGCGGCTCGACTGGCCAAGTGGAAAAGCGCCGACGCTCGTGGCGCTCGCCGCGATCTGGGCGCTATCGTTGGGCGCGTCGCCCCAATTGTCCACGGCGGCGATGGGCGCGTCGGTGCCGGCGCCGCTGCGGAAAATGTCCAGCCGCGGATCGGCGAGCGCGCTGGCGACGCCGAACGCACTCAAACCGGGACCGACACCGCGCACGAGCAGTCGCTTGGGGGCATTGCCGCTGACAACGAACCCGACGATCAACGGATTTCCCGGAGCGACGGCCGAGCGGCTCGAGACGTTGGCGACCTGCGGAGGTTCACTCGTTAGAAAATTCGAGCCGACCATCTCGGCCAGCGGCCGTGACAGCACGCCAAAATCGGTGCCGAGCAGCATCCGATCATGGACCACGCCGATACCGTTGACGCGGGACGTCCAGCCGGTGTTCACCGCGGTCCAGTTCGCGCCGTTGTTTCGGGTCATGAACAGCCCGGCGGCCGCCGTCCCGGCGAAAATGTCGGACCCATGGGCCAACAACGAAATGACGTTCAAGGAAGTGAGGCCCGTGTTGGCGGCAGTCCACGTCGCGCCGTTGTTGGTTGAGACAAACACGCCGGTCGCGCTGCCGGCGAAGACGACGTTGTTGGTCACGGCAAACGAGGTCACCACCGAGTTCGCGGCGCCGATGGCCATCGGCGTCCACGTCGCGCCGAAGTCCAGCGTGCGAAACGCCCCGTTGGTGTTGGTGCCCGCAAAGAGCGTGTTGCCGCTCGCCGCCATCGAGTTGATCGTGGTGCTTTCGAAGCTTGGCGCATTGCGGGGCACCCACGAGGCGCCGCCATCGGTCGATAGGAACACGCCGCTGCCGGCACTGCCGACGAAAATCCGCGAGCCCATCACGGCCATGCAGAACAGGACATGATTCGTGAGCCCGGTGTCGCCGGTCTTCCGCCACGTGGCTCCGTTGTTCGCGGAGGCATACACGCCGTCGTTGGTGGCGGCGAGCAGCGAGGCGCCGAGGCGATCGAAGGCCCGGATGTTTGAATTGCCGACCACGTTGGTCCACGTCGCGCCGCTGTCGTTCGAGATGGAGATGCCGTTTCCGCCGGTGCCGGCAATGAGCCGGCCGGAGCCTCCCTCCACCGCGAGCACCGCCGCTTTGCCCGGGAGCACCGTGCCCACGCTTGCCCAGCTCGCTCCGGCGTTGGTTGAGCGGAAGACGCCGCCGCCCGCGCTGCCGGCGTAGAGGGTGTTGCCGCTGAGGATCAGCGTGAAAATGGTGCTGAGCGTGACGCCGGTGTTGGCCGGCGACCAATTCTCGCCGTCGTCCCGCGAGACGAAAACGCCACCGCCATTGGTCCCGATGAACAGGTCCACGCCGTCGGTGACGATGCAGGGCACCTCGAAGGCGGTGAGCCCGCGGTTCTTCGCGATCCAGGTCGCACCGTTGTCGGCGGAGGCAAACACGCCGCCGCCGTTTGTGACCGCGAAGATCTTTCCGCTGTGCAACGCGAGCCCGCGCACAGTCAAGTTGGCCAACCCCGTATTGGCCGCGGTCCACGAGGCGCCGTTGTTGGTGGAAACGAACACGCCGCCGCCCGCCGTGCCGGCGAGCAAAGTCGAGTTGTTGAGCAGCAGCGCCCGCACGGCCTGCGTCGGCAGGCCCGTGCGCCGCACGGTCCAAGTCAGCCCGTTGTCGCTCGAAGAGAGCACGCCGGTGCTGCCGCCCAGCAGAATGGACGAGCCCACCGCGAGGGAGCACTGGAGCGACGGCAGCGGCGCCCCAAGATCGACGGCGCGCCACGTGCTGGCGTTGTCCCCGGAGATGAAGAGGCCCGCATTGGTGCCCGCGAGGAGGTTGACCCCGGCCTTTGCGATCGTTTGCACGGTGACGAACGGAGCCATCCCGGAGTTCCTTTCCGACCACGTCGAGCCGGTGAGCGGAATGGTGAACGCTCCCGCGCTCGTGCCGGCGAACAGCGTGCCGTCGCTCACGTAGAGCGCACGCAAGTCTGGCCCCAGCGGGCCGGAGGTCGGCGCCCACTGGGCATGCATCTTTGCAGTGAGCAGGAAGACCACCGAGAGCAGCTTGCAGACTGCGGCGATCCGGCGTGGGGAACAGAGGGCAACGTTCATGGGTGTGAGGCGATGCGGGATCGGCTCAGTCTTCCCGATTTTCGGGAGGAAGTATCGCGCAACGTGCTCCGAGAAACGCCCGTTCGGCTGGTGCTTGCGAGCTGTTGGCGGTGAACCGCACCCCCGGTCGGTCAACTGCACCGGCCGAGCGAGGCACGATTTCCGTTTGACGGTCTTGGATGCTTCGCGACTTTCGGCTCATGGCTGAAACTACGGACTACGATCTCATCGTCATCGGCGGCGGACCGGCGGGCTACGCGGGCGCGATTCGCGCAGGGCAGCTCGGCAAAAAGGTCGCGTGCATCGAGCTGGAGCGCGCCGGGGGCACGTGCCTCAACTGGGGCTGCATCCCGACCAAGGCGCTGCTGAAGAGCGCGGAGTTCTACCGCTCGCTGCAGAAGGCGGAGACGTTCGGAGTGTCGGTCAAGGACGCGGGCTTCGACTTCGGCAAGGTGATGGATCGCTCGCGCGGCGTCGCCGGTCAGATGGCCAAGGGCGTCGAGTTTTTGTTTCGCAAGAACAAGGTCGATTACTTCGTCGGCCGTGCGCAGGTGACGGTGCCGGGCATGGTTGAAATCACCGAGGGCGAGCACAAGGGGAAGTTTTTCAAGACGAAGAACGTCCTCCTCGCCACCGGCTGCAAGCCGCGCCCGCTCCCGGACGTCAAGGTCGACGGCGTGCGCGTGCTCACCTCGCGCGAGGCGCTCGAGCCGCGCAAGACGCCGCCGAAGTCCCTCGTGATTATCGGGGCCGGTGCCATCGGCGTGGAGTTCGCGTATTTCTACAATGCCTTCGGGACGAAGGTGACGCTCGTCGAGATGCTGCCGCAGATCGTGCCGGTCGAGGACGAGGATGTGGCCAAGGCGCTCCAGCGCTCGTTTGAGAAGCAGGGCATCGCGGTCCATGTCGGCACGAAGGTGGAGAACATCCGTGTCCGGAAGGACAAGGTGGAGATTTCCCTCGTGAAGACCGGCGAGTCCAACTCGACCGAGGTCGAGGCCGAGGCGCTGCTGCTCGCAATCGGCGTGGTGCCCAACCTCGAGGGCGCGCTCTCGAAAAACGTGAAGCCAGAGCTGGAGCGCGGCTACCTGAAGGTGAACGACAATTACGAGACGAGCATCAAGGGCCTCTACGCGGCGGGCGACATCATCGGGCCGCCGTGGCTCGCGCACGTGGCGACCTACGAGGCGGTCAACGCCGTCTCCGGCATGTTCGGCCACCACAGCGGCGGGCGCGTGAAGATTTTTCCGGGCGCCACTTACTGCCAGCCGCAGATCGCGAGCACCGGGCTGACCGAGAAGCAGGCGAAGGAAAAGAAACTCGACTACAAGGTCGGGAAGTTTCCGTTCACCGCCTCGGGCAAGGCGGTCGCCGCGGGCGACTCCGAGGGCTTCGTCAAGGTGATCACCGACGCGAAGACCGGCGAAATCTACGGCGTGCACATCCTCGGCAACGAGGCGCCGGAACTCATCGCCGAGTATGTGCTCGCGATGAACGCCGAGCTGACGACCGACGAAGTGCATCGCTCCATCCACGCGCACCCGACGCTGAGCGAGGCGCTGATGGAGGCCGCCGCCGCGACGACGGGCGAGGCGATTCACATCTGAAGTCCGGGGTAGGGCGGGCTTCAGCCCGCCCTTTTACACGCTGAGTTTTCGCCCGGAAGGCGGGCTGAAGCCCGCCCTACTGCGCCCTACTTCTTCTTCCGAAACGGCGTCGCGCTCTTGCCGGTGGGCAGCTCGCCATCGGCGGCGAGTTCACGGATGAGCGTCGTGAGATAGGGGATGAGCTGCTTCTTGCGGCTCACCACGCCGGGCATGTCGAAGATCTCGTTCTTCTCCACGTGCGGGTAGCTGATGCGCTCGATGACAGCGGACTCGCCTTTCACGAGGAGCACGGAGTTCTGGGTGTTGATGTCGGTCACGAGCAGCGCGGCGAAGGCGAGCCGTTCGTCGTCGCGCAGATCCTGCACGGCGGCGGCGATGGGCTTGGAGTGCTGCCAGAAGTTGCCAAAGCCCAGCTCCTCGACCTGCGAGACGGCGAACTTGATGCCTTCCTCCTCGTAGATCTTGAAGTCGGAGCGGACGACCTTTTCGGGCGGCACGGCGAGGATGACGGAGCCGGAGTTGAAAATCTCGTCGGCGAGCTGCTTCGAGTTCACGCCGGCGATCTCGGAGAGCCACGCAAGCAGGATGGCGTCCTTGCCGGTCGTCGTGGGGCCGTTGAGGTGCAGGGTGTCGGAGATGAGGCCGGACATCATGATGCCGGCGATCGCGGGGGAGGGCAGGAGGTTCTCGCGACGGAAAAGATCGGCGACGATCGTGCAGGTGGAGCCGACGGGCTCGTTGATGAAGAGGATGGGCTGCGCGGTGTTCATCGCGCCGAGGCGATGGTGGTCGATGATCTCGCAGATGGTGACCTCGTCGGCGCCGGGCACCGCCTGCGTCAGCTCGTTGTGATCGACGAGCACGAGGCGGGTGGGCACGGGCTTGAAGATGTCGCTCTTCGTGAGGATGCCGACGAGCGCACCGTCGTCGTTGACCACGAGCACGGCGTGGTTGGTGACGGAGAATTTCTTCCGCACATCGGCGATGCGGTCATCGGCCGTGACCGTCACGAGCGAGCGCTCGATCGTGCGCTCGATGCTGGAGGCGGTGCGCACGACCCAGGCGGTGGTGGCCGAGTCGTAGGGGCTGATGATGACGCTCACACCGGCGGCCTTGGCGAGGGCGGCGGTTTCGTCGTCCATCGCGAGGTTGCTCGTGATGACGAGGGCGCGGATGCCGAGCTCGATGGCGCGGCGCTGCACATCGCGGCGGTCGCCGACGATGATGATGGATTGGCTGGCGGGGATGCTTTCCTTTTCGGAGATGCTCCAGAAGGAGCGGATGTCCATCGTGCCGAGGCGCACGAAGAGGTCCTCGACCTTCTTCTCGTCGACGAGGTTGATCGCGCGGCCCTTGAGCGCGCGCGCGATGCTGGCGAGCGAGGTGTGGACCTGGCGCATGAGGCGCGGCTCGCTCACGCGGGGCACGAAAACGCTGCCCAGCTGCGCCAGCGAAACGGTGCCGACCGGCTTCCGGCGCGAGTTGGTGACCGGGACGAGTGTGATGTCGTGATGGTCAAGCAGCTCGAGCGCCTCGGCGCAGGTGGCGTTTTCCGTGACGGAGATGACCGGCGTGGTCATGAGGTCGCGCACGCGGGGCGACACGTCGCTCAGATAGTGGGGCAGCGGCTGGTGGAAACGCGCGAGGATGGTGTCGATGCGGGCGTTGGAGTTGCCGCAGCGCGCCGGGATGTAGCCACGATCACCGCGCGCCTCCTTGTAAGCCGCGTAGGCGATGGCCGAGCAGATGGCGTCGGCATCGGGATTCTTGTGACCGACCACGTAGGTCGGAATAGGGGGCTTGGCAACGGGCGCTGCGGCGGACGGCGTCATGAGAGCCCGGGACGTTGGGGGGCGGAAGGCGACGGGGGAAGCGGGAAAAGAAAAAGCCCGGCATCGATCGATGCCGGGCTGGGAGACAGGTGGTTAGGCCCCGGGCTCAAGGGCCGCGCTGCGCATTAGTGCCGGCGCCTGGGTTGCCGAGAATGCCGCCGCTGGCGGGCGGGATGCCATAAATCCGGGAGAGGCGGGGCGTGAAGGGGATCGCCTGAAGGATGTTGCTGATCTTGCGGGCGGAGTTGTTGGAGGTGAACACCGGCTGGGGCGTAGCCGTGCTGGTGAACCACTCGACGTTACCGCCGAGAAAGGCGATGTAGCCGCCGGTGTCCTTGTAAACGCCGCTGTTGATGTTCCACGTGCCGTTCGTCTGCAGGCCGCGGGTGAAGACAACCGGGGTCGTCGCAGGATCGGTGGTCCGCAGGCCGCCCACGAACTCGTAGGCGATGGCGCGGCTTTGAATGAAGGTGTTGTCGAGCGAGCGCTTGGACGCATCGGTCTGGTTCATGATCGACTGCGGGTAGGTGCCGGTGAACGCCGGGTCCAGTTTCGAAAAGTAGATTTTCGGATCCATGAGGATGCCGTTGCGGGCGATGATGCCGGGCCAGAGGAAGGCGCGCTGCTGGGCGTTGAGCACGGTGGCCGGGATGCTCGCCGGCTGGGGATCAGGCAGACTGTCGTTGTTGTCCTGAGCGTAGATGCTGGCCGCCTTGGCGATTTCGCGGATGTTGGTCTGGTCGACCGCACGCTGGGCCTTGTCGCGAACCGACCCGACGGTCGGAATCACGATGGCGGCGAGGATGCCGATAATCGCGATGACGGTCAGCAGCTCAATCAGGGTAAAGCCGGCGGCGCGGCCGGAGCGGCGAGGGAGGTGGAGCATGGAATGAAAAGGGGCGTTGAGAGGGGAAGACGCGAATCTCGGCGGACAGTTTCGGCGAAAAATCGCGGGCACAAGCAGAAATTCCCCGCGGCGGGCTCGACAAAACTTTTTTCGGGCGCCTACGCTGCGGGCGAATGAAGATCTATCTCGATGGCAAGTTCGTCGACAGCGCCGAGGCCAAGGTGTCCGTGTTCGATCACGGGCTCCTCTACGGCGATGGTGTCTTCGAGGGCATCCGCCTCTATGGCGGCAATATCTTTCGCCTCGAGGAGCACCTCGAGCGCCTCGAATACTCCGCCAAGGCCATCATGCTCAAGCTGCCGCTCACCCGCGCGGAGCTGAGCGAGGTGACGTGCGAGACCTGCCGGCAAAACAGCCTGACCGACGCTTACATCCGCCTCGTCGTCACCCGCGGCGTGGGCGATCTCGGGCTCGCGCCGTGGCTCTGCCCCAAGCCCTCGCTCTTCATCATCGCGAGCAAGATTTCCCTCTACCCGAAGGAGTATTACGAGAACGGCCTCGCGATCGTGACCGTGCCCACGCGCCGCATCAACCCGGCCGCGCTCCCGCCGACGATCAAGTCGCTGAACTACATGAACAACATCCTCGGGAAGATTGAGGCCAAGCAGTTCGGCGCGCTCGAGGCGATCATGCTCAATGACCAGGGCTACGTGGCCGAGTGCACGGCGGACAACGTCTTCATCGTCCACAAGGGCGAGATCATCACGCCGTCCGCGTCGCAGGGCGCGTTGAAGGGCATCACCCGCTCGACGATCATCGACGTCGCGCGCGACCTCGGCATCCCGTTCCGCGAGGCCGACATGACCCGCTACGACATCTGGGTGGCCGACGAGTGCTTCCTCACCGGCTCCGGCGCCGAGGTGATCCCCGCCGTGAAGCTCGACGGCCGCGAGATCGGCGACGGCCGGCCCGGTCCGGTCACCCAGCGGGTCCTGGCGGAATTCCGCCGGCGCGTCCTCATCGAGGGCACCCGGATCTAACGTGTCGCAGGCGCTCGTTCAATCGGCGCCAGGGCCGGGTTTCTTGAGGCGCATATTTCCCGGCGCCACGCGTGCCGCCTTCAGATTTCGAGGCGCGTCACGATTGCACAATGGGCGCGCTCACCCGCGCCGCACCGGCTCGCTTTCCGGAGTCGCACGCGCGCACTTGCCAGCGTGGGAGTCCGTGGCATGTTCCGTGCACAACTGATTTTCCTACATGGCCAACCCGCTCAAGTGCGATCTCTGCTCCCAGCCCGCGACCGTTCATCTCACGCAGATTGTGAACAACAAGGTTCACAAGATGGACCTCTGCGAGGCGTGCGCGCAGGCCAAGGGCGTGACCGATCCCGGCGGGTTCTCGCTGGCGGACCTGCTGATGAAGGCGTCGCTCAACCCGGAGCAAGTGGCCTCGACGCCGTCGGGCGTGCGCTGCGATCGCTGCGGCTTCTCGCAGGCCGACTTCAAGAAGCACGGGCGCTTCGGCTGCCCCGCGTGCTACGAGACGTTTCGCGAGGTCGTCGAGCCGATGCTCGCCAACATGCACAACGGCACGACGCACACGGGCAAAATCCCGACGCGCGCCCTCGAGCGCAAATCGCTCTACGACCGCCTCACCAAGCTCGAACTCGACCTCACCGATGCGATCAAGTCCGAGCGCTACGAGGACGCAGCCAAGGCGCGCGACGAGATCAACCACGTGAAGCAGTCCTTCAAGCCGGGCGCCGCGCGCTGAACCCATGACCATCTCTTCCCTCATCGACACGCCGTCCGAGCTCACTGATTCGTCGAGCGCCAAGACCGCCATCGTGCTGATGACGCGCATCCGCCTCGCGCGGAACATCGCCGGCCAGCCGTTCCCCGGCTGGGCCAAGCCCGCGCAGCGCGAGGCGACCTTCAAGGCCTGCCGCGCTGCGGTGGCCGCGACCGCGCCGATGAAGCGCGCCTTCAACCTCGGCATCGCCGAGCTGAGCGACCTCGAGCGGCAGATTCTCGTCGAGCGCCATCTCATCAGCCGCGAGCTCAGCGGCGCCAAGGGCGGCGCGGGCGTCGTCATCAACAAGGACCAGACCTTCTCGGTGATGCTCAACGAGGAGGACCACCTCCGCATCCAGGTCCTGCGCGCCGGGTTCAATCTCAAGAAGGCGTGGAACGCTATCACCGAGCTCGACACCGCGCTCGAGGAGTCGCTCGACTTCGCGTTTTCCCCGACGCTCGGTTATCTGACCGCCTGCCCCACGAATCTCGGCACCGGCATGCGCGCCTCGGCGATGATGCATCTCCCGGCCCTCGTCATCTCCAACCAGATGGAGAAGGTCGTGCGCGCCGTGAACCAGCTCGGCATGGTGGTGCGCGGCCTCTTCGGCGAGGGCTCCGACGCGAGCGGCTCCATTTTCCAGATCTCCAATCAGACCACGCTCGGCGAGTCCGAGGAGGAGATCATCAAGCGCCTTTCCTCCGTGCTCCAATCGATCGTCGAGAACGAGCGCAATGCCCGCGAGAAGCTCCTCGAGGCCGATGCCGGCAAGCTCCTCGACAAGATCGGCCGCGCCTACGGCATCCTGCAGAACAGCCACGTGCTCAGCTCCAGCGAGGCGATGAACCTCCTCTCGCTGATCCGCCTCGGCGTGGACCTCGCGGTCTTCCCCGACGCCAGCCGCGCGCTCA
Source organism: Opitutaceae bacterium (assembly GCA_031411915.1). Lineage (GTDB taxonomy): Bacteria > Verrucomicrobiota > Verrucomicrobiia > Opitutales > Opitutaceae > ER46. Next base: position 14,554 of record JANOCA010000656.1, on the reverse strand, counting down.
TCGACCGGCTGTTCATCGAGGCGCAGCCCGGCCATCTCCAGCATGTGCAGAAGGGTGAGTTCGAGCCCGGCCAGCGCGATGTGCTGCGCGCGGCTCGCCTGCGCGCGGAGTTCGCGAGTTTCGCGCGCCCCGATTGCAATTTCACCAACCAAGAAAAGAACTAACCTCCTCAGACTTCTACTACCATGTCCCAGGAACCGATGAACAACTTCACGCCCCGTGCCCAGCAGGTCCTCGCGCTCGCGCGCAAGGAGGCGGATCGCTTTCACCACAACTACGTCGGCACCGAGCATCTCCTCCTCGGCCTGATCAAGCTCGGGCAGGGCGTCGCCGTGAGCGTGCTCCAGAAAATGGGCCTCGATCTCGAGACCGTGCGCGCCGCGGTCGAGAAGCAGGTCGGCACCGGGCAGGAGACCAAGACCCAGAACAGCATCCCCTACACGCCGCGCGTGAAGAAGGTGCTGGCCCTCGCCGGCAAGGAAGCGAAGACCCTCAACCACTCCTACGTCGGCACCGAGCACATCCTCCTCGGCCTGCTCCGCGAAGGCGAGGGCGTCGCCGCCCGCGTCCTGAAGTCCCTCGAGATCGACATTGAGCGCACGCGCAACGAAATCCTCCGCGAACTCGACCCGCAGTTCTCGGGCTCGCAGCCCGGCAACGAAGGCGGCGAGGAGGCGACCGCCGGCAACCCGCAGCGCCCGGGCGCCCAGGCCGAGGACAAGAAGGAAGTGAAGACGCCCGCGCTGAAGGCCTTCGGCCGCGATCTCACCGAGCTCGCGCGCAAGGGCGAGATGGACCCCGTCATCGGCCGCAAGAACGAGATCCGCCGCGTCATCCAGATCCTCTGCCGCCGCACCAAGAACAATCCTGTCCTCATTGGCGAGGCCGGCGTGGGCAAGACCGCGATCGTCGAGGGCCTCGCGCAGGAAATCGCCCAGGGCAACGTCCCCGAGATCCTCGCCGAGAAGAAGGTCATCACGCTCGACCTCGCGCTCATGGTCGCCGGCACGAAATACCGCGGCCAGTTCGAGGAGCGCATCAAGGCCGTCATGGACGAGATCAAGCGCGCCAAGAACATCATCATCTTCATCGACGAGCTGCACACCATCGTGGGCGCCGGCGCGGCCGAGGGCGCGATGGACGCGTCGAACATCTTCAAGCCCGCGCTTTCCCGCGGCGAGCTCCAGTGCGTCGGCGCCACGACGCTCAACGAGTATCGCAAATACATCGAGAAGGACTCCGCCCTCGATCGCCGCTTCCAGTCCGTGAAGGTCGAGGCGCCGTCCGTGGACGACACCATTCTCATCCTGAAGGGCATCCGCTCGAAGTATGAGGATCACCACAAGGCCACGTTCAGCGACAAGTCGCTCGAGGCCGCGACCAAGCTCTCCGACCGCTACATCACCGGCCGTTTCCTGCCCGACAAGGCCATCGACGTGATGGACGAGGCCGGCTCCCGCGCCCGCATCGGCGCGCTGACCCGTCCGCCCGATTTCGAGAGTCTCGCCAAGGAGATCGAGGCCGTCTGCGCCGCGAAGGAAAAGGCGATCAGCGATCAGCACTTCGAGGAGGCCGCCAAGTTCCGCGATCAGGAGAAGCAGCTCCGGCTCCGCCAGGAGCAGACGATGGAGCAGTGGAAGAAGTCACGCGACGAGAAGCGCGTGGCCATCGACGAGGACCTGATGATGCAGGTCGTCGCCGACTGGACCGGCATTCCGCTCTCCCGCATGGAGAAAAAGGAAAACGAGAAGCTCCTCTCGATGGAGTTCGAGCTGCAGAAGGCCGTTATCGGCCAGGACATCGCGTCGACCTCGATCGCGCGCGCCCTCCGCCGCTCCCGCGCCGACCTCAAGGATCCGCGCCGCCCGATCGGCTCGTTCCTCTTTGTCGGGCCCACCGGCGTCGGCAAGACCATGCTCGCGAAGCAGCTCGCCGCGCAGATGTTCGGCAACCAGGACGCGCTCATCCAGATCGACATGTCGGAATACATGGAGAAGTTCGCCGTCTCCCGCCTCGTCGGCTCGCCTCCGGGCTATGTCGGCTACGAGGAGGGCGGCCAGCTCACCGAGGCCGTGCGCCGCAAGCCGTATTCCGTGATCCTCTTCGATGAAATCGAGAAGGCCCACCCGGACGCGCTGCAGCTCCTCCTCCAGATCATGGAGGACGGCCGCCTGACGGACTCGCTCGGCCGCGTCGTCGATTTCCGCAACACGATCGTGATCATGACCTCGAACGTCGGCGCGCAGCTCCTGCAGCGCCAGACCTCGATGGGCTTCGCCGCGGCGAAATCGAGTTTCAACGACGCCGAGAAGATGCGCGAGAAGGTGCAGGAAGAGGCCAAACGCGTCTTCAAGCCCGAGTTCCTGAACCGCATCTCGGACATCATCTTTTTCCGTCCGCTCGACAAGGCCGATCTCGTGAAGATCGTCGAGCTCGAGACGGCGAAGTTCGCGAAGCGCCTCACCGAGCGGAAAATCACCCTCGAGTTTTCGCAGGAAGCCAAGGACCTCCTCATCGAGAAGGGCTACGACGAGAAATACGGCGCTCGTCCGCTGCGCCGCGCCGTCGAGCACTACCTCGAGGATCCGCTGGCCGAGGCGTTGCTCAAGGGCGACATCAAGGACGGCGAGCCCGTGATCGTCTCGCGCGAGGGCGACAAGCTGATCTTCAAGCAGAAGGCTCCGCCCGCGACGCCCAGCGAAGTGACGTCGTAGTCGCTCCGTCGGCCACGACTGCCGATTTTTTTCCGTGAAGCCCCGCGTCCCTTTGCCAAAGGAGCCGGGGCTTTTCGTTTTTTGTCGGCGCAACCTCCGAAAGGTGGGGCCGGCTCTCCGCAGCCGGCCTGGGTGGCAGGGCGATGCGCGCGTGGAAACTCAGGCCGCTTCGGAGAAGCGGCCCCACCTCGGTGTTCTGCTCGCGATGCTCGCCGGCGCCGCCCGTCTCGCCGCCCAGATCCCCGACGCCGAGAGCCTCTACGCGCCGACGCCCGCGCGCCTCGCATCCGTCCACACCGCCGCGCAGCGCGATGGCTGGGCGCCGCAGGCCGCGATGCTGCGCGCCGCGGCGTTCTCGGCCTACGAGCGTGAAAAACTGGCCTCGGCCGAGGCGTGGCTGAACGTCGCCCGCTGGACCGTGCTGCTCGGCCAGAGCGAGGCGGACTTTGTCCCGCGCTGGATGCAGGCCGTGCAGGCCGCGCGCGTGGCGCACAGCAACATGCCGCGCCACTACGACGCTCGCCCGCGGCCGCTCGCAGCCAACGTCTCGCGGGAGCTTCAAGGCTGGCTCATCGGGAACGCGGCGTTCTCGGCGGATTTTTTCGCGGTGCTGTCACCGGTGGATTTCACGCCGCGCGTGCTGGAGATTCTGCAGGAACTCCACCGGCCTGATCCGGCGCTTTTCAAAACCTACGCCCAGCTCGCCCTCGCGATCGCGGTGGTGCATGACGTGCCGCCCCCGCCGATCTGGCCGCACGGGCAGGTGACGGCGGAAGCCTTGCCGCGCCGGCTCACGGAGCCGGCGGCGGCGTTTGCCTGGTGGACGAAGCAGGACCGCGCTGGCAAGACCCAGCACAAGCTCGCGCGCCTCGGCGCGGATGATCTGAAATTTGTCGTCGATGCCGCGGCGCCGGCCGCGGAGCTGGAGTGGGCGCAGGGCGCGTGGTCGCATCCGCTCGGGCAGTTGCCCGCGGCCTACAAGACCATCCGCTACCGCACCGACCGCGTGACGGCCGGAACCTTTGTGTGGCCGGGGCGGACCTACCGCCTCGCGGAGATCCTCGCGACCGGTGGCATCTGTTCCGATCAGGCGTATTTCGCGACGCAGGTCGGCAAGGCCCGCGGCGTGCCCACGCTGCTCATCTACGGCGCGGGCAACGACGGGCGTCACGCGTGGTTCGGCTATCTCGATGCCAATCAGAAGTGGCAGCTCGATGCCGGCCGCTACGCCGAGCAGCGCTTCGTGACCGGCCACGCCCTCGATCCGCAGACGTGGCGGGAATTTTCCGACCACGAGCTCACGTTCCTGACCGAACGTTTCCGCGAGCTGCCGGCCTTCAGGCAATCGCGCGTGCACGGGTTGCTTGCCGCCGAGTATCTGGCCCAAGGGCAGGGGAGGGCAGCCGGGGCGGCCGCCCGCAAGGCGGTCAGCTACGAGCGCCGCAACCGCGAGGCGTGGGAGACGCTCATCGCCGCCGCGCGCCATGAGGGCCGCGACGCCAAGACCATCGAGGCCTTGCTGCGCGAGGCCGCGCTCGCGTTCCAACGCTACCCGGATCTTGAGGCGGTCTTCGTGAACCGCACCGCCGAGAGCCTGCGCGCGCGCGGCGAGACGAGCGCCGCCGAGGCCGAGGTCCGCCGCATCGCCAACAAGGGCAAGCTCACCGGCCGCGCCGACCTCAGCGTGCAGCAGGCCCGCGACAGCGTGCGCCGCGCGATTGCCACGCAGCCGCTGCAGGAACAGGTGCGCGCCTACAATTCCGCCGTCGACAACTATGGCCGCGGCGCCGGCATCGGGTTTTTCGACGAGGTGGTCGTGGGCTTCGTCGAGCACCTGCTCAACCTCGGGCAGAAGGCCGAGGCGCGCCGCGCCCTCGAGCGCGCGCGCTCGGCCCTGAAGGTCGAGCCGGGCAGCCAGATCGCGACGGAGTTCGAGCGGCTGGCGGGGGTCATCCAAGCGGCGAAGTAAACGGCCCGCGAGGTAGGGCGAGGCGTCCCCGCCGAGCCGCTCTTTAGCCCACGGCTCAACGGGACGGTTCGCCCTGCCACCGCAGATTCCGCGCGATATTTTTCCCGTTGCTGCGCCTGTAACGTTCCCGCATGTCTCGCGTCCCCACACCGTCATGCCGTCCCCGCGTCCCCACCGTCGTTGTTCAGCGTTCACGCTGGTCGAGGTGCTCACGGTCGCGGCGGTCATCGCGATCCTGGCCTCCATCGCGATCGGCGTGACCAGCGGCGCCAAGTCTCGCGCGAAGATCGCCCAGGCGCGCTCCGAGCTGGCGGCGCTCACGACTGCGCTGGAAGAGTTCAAGCGCCTCTATGGCGACTACCCGCAGCTCGGCGAGTTTGGCCAGGCCCCGGCCACCCCCACCAACGACGCTACCGGCCCGGGCGTGAACACCGCGCAGGCCAAGCTTTTCAACTGCCTTACCGGAGCCTTCGGCCACCGCGCTTCGGCCACCTACCGCCTGAGCGGCCCGAATTTCCTCGGCGAGGTCGCGAAGTTCAAAATCAACGGCACGCTCACCAACCAGTTTCTGGCCGCTGTCAGCAACGCGCCCAACCCGCCCTACAAGCCCGAGCAAAACGTCTGTCTCGTCGACCCGTGGGGCCGCCGCTATCTCTACTATTACAAGAACGCCAACTCGCCCGCTTCATGGCAGGCCCAGGGCTATGTGCTGTATTCCGCCGGCCCGACCGTCGCCGCCAACGGCACGCAGACGCCGTCGCTCAATCCCACCACCGGACTGCTTCTCGCCACGCCCACCGCCGAGATGGCCGACAACATTTACGCCAACACCAACCCCTGACGCCCATGGCAACCTTCGCCAGCACCGGGAATATCTTCCGCCTCCGGGCCCGCACGGCCGGATTCACCCTCATTGAGATGCTGACCGTCGTGGCCATCATCGGCGTCCTCGCGGCCATTATTATCCCCACGACCGCCTCCGCCCGCACGGCCGCCAAGAAGGCGAAGACCCGCGGCCAGTTCGCGCAGTGGGCTTCGGCCATCGAGGCGTTTCGCCAGGAATACGGCACCTATCCGCAGTTCGAGACCGCCGGCGCCGGCCAGAACAAGGTCAACGGCAACACCGCCGGCAGCGCCGTGCTCACCGGCCAGCACCGCTTCTACGAGACCCTCGTCGGCACCCGCCGCGACGGCACCGCGCTTCCGACCGCCACGGCCGGCACTCCGCCGCCGCCGCAGGTGCAGAACGCCCGCCGCATCCAGTTCATCACCTTCACCGAGGCGGACATCGTGCCCGTCAGCACCACCGACACCTCGCTCATCGCCCGCCGCGGCCTGATTCGCGACGCCTTCGACAACACCGACATCGCTGTGCTCGTCGATCGCAACCTCGACGGCTCGGTCAAATTCGGCGGCGTCGGCGGCGACAGCATCACTGCGCTGCCCACCGTCTCGCCGCCCGACAACACCGGGGTGCGCTTCGCCCCGACGCTGACGGATTTTCCCGCCGCGGCGCAGGGCGGCGTGCGTGCGGGCGTGGTCTTTTACTGCCTGCCGCCGAGCGCGACCTCGAACACCGAGTTCATCCTGAGCTGGAAATGATCTCGGCGCCTCCAGTCGCACGCCGTGCCTTGGTTTGCCGCAGCTCCGCCGGAGCGACCGCGGCTTTCACCCTGATTGAACTCATGGTGGTGGTCGGCCTCATCATCCTGCTCACCGGCGGCATCGGACTCGCCATCGCCGGCCGGGGCGGGGAGGGCGCGGCGCTTTCCAATTCCCAATCCGCCGTCGCGAGCCTCGTTGGCGCCGCGCGCGCCCAGGCCGCGCTGCACCAGACCACGGCGCGCCTCATCATCTACGCCACGCCACCCGCGACGGGTGATTGGACCAAGTATCTCCGCTCCCTTCAGGTCGTGCGGCTCGACACGCTGCCCAGCGGCGCGACCAACTGGGTCGCCGTCGGCGAACCCCTCACGCTGCCGGCGCCGATCTGCGTCGTGCCGCGCTCGCCCGTGCCGGCCAACCACCTCAACACCGGCGTGACGTGGAACAACAACGCCGCCACCGGCCCCATCTCGACCTTCACCCAAGCCGGCGGCTTCTCCTACCGCGGCCAGAACGACACGCGCGCGCCCACGCAATTCTTCGGCGAGCAGGGCCGCAGCGGCACCGTGCTCTACCTCGAGTTTTCTCCCGAGGGCGCCGTCACGCCCAACCCCGCCAAGATTGCCCTCGCGACCGCCGTCGTCGCCGCCGGTGCCCCGCCGCGCTTCAACAACGCGAGCGGCGTGCGCGGCCTCCATGTGCGCCGCTCCGGCGCCATTTCGCTCGTCAACGATGCGACCGGTTTCTGAACCCATGCGTCCGCGCCCGCCAACGGTCGGAGCCCGCTCGCGGGCGATGGCCGGCCGGAAATTTTTCCGCAGGGGTGCAGCTCGCCATAGCACCGCGGGGCCGACGCCCGCCTTCAGCTTGCTCGAAGTCGTTGCCGCCCTCGCCATATTCGCCATCGGCATGGTCGCGGTCGTCGGCCTGCTCGCCCCGGTGACGAAGTCCGTCGCGACGGTCGGCGACGCCGAGGCCGCCGCCCGTGCCGCCGCCGCCGTGCGCGCGCGGCTCCAGACGATCGCCGCCGCCGATTTCGACCGCGCTCTCGCGCTCGTGCAGGACCCCGCCGCTGTGCGCCTCAAGGATGCCGACGGCGCTTACAACCCCAACGACGGCAGCAAGCACCCCGCCGTGCTCTTCGGCCGATTGAGCGGCGACGTCGGCCTCTACGACGCCACGCGCACGCCGCGCGCCTGGTATGACTCGACCGTCCCCACGCCGCGCCAAGTCGCCGACGGCGAGAAATTTTTCGAGATCGATCTCATCCGCAACGAGACGCTGTCACCCAAGGCCGCCGACGCGACGGCGCCGATAATCGCCTTCAACATCCGCGTGCGCTGGCCGGCGTTTCTGCCGGCGCAGGGTGGCGCGGCCGTGCAGGTCGGCGCCAATCCCGCCGGCGGCGGTCCCGTGCCCTTCGATCATGGGAAGAAGCAGGTGCTCTTCTTCGCCGGTTCCATCGTGCGATGAACCCGCTCGCCTCATGCTTGCCGGCCCGTGCCCTGCGTAGCCGCTGCGGCGAAGCAGGGTTCACCATCGTCGAGCTCGTTGTCGCCGCGGGCATCACCGCCGTCATGGCCGGCTTCATCGCCGCCATCGTGCTCAACGTCTCCACCTCGTGGTCGCGCGCCGGCGCCCGCCTCGGCGCCGATGCGCAGGCCCGCATCGTCCTCGACCAGCTCCAGCTCGACTTGGAGGGCGCGCTCTTCCGCGACGACGGCAACGTGTGGTTCGCCGCCGACATCCTCAACGGGTCCACCGGCGGCACGACCGGCCTCTGGCAGACCGCGCCGCGCAATCCGAAACCCGCCAACAATCTCTCGCTCCAGCTCACCGCACCCGACATCGCCAACGCCCGATTCGGCACCGCCGGCGTGTGGCTCCGTTTCTTCACCACGAGCCGCGGCGCCAACACCGCCGCCGCGCCCGCCACGATCTCCGCGCCCGTCGCCGTCGGCTACCAGATCATCCGCCGTTTCTCCGCGACCAATCCCGCCAACACCGGCACGGCCTACCTCCTGCACCGCGCCGAGGCCCGGCCCGCCACGGTCAATGGCCGCATCGGCGTGCTTGAGGCGGGATTCACCATCACCTCCGCCAACTACACCACGAGCACCTCCGGCTCCAACAACGGCTCCGGCACCGGCGATCCCCGGAGCATCCAAGTGCCAGGCACCAACGGCGGCGCCGCGCGCAACCTCGACGCCGTGATCGCCGACAACGTGATCGACTTCGGCCTGCGCTGCTACGTGGGCGATGCCACCGTGCCCGGCGGGCTGCGCCTCACGTTTCCCGCCACCGCCACCGGTGCGCTCGCCAACGCCGCCACCTCGCGCCTCCGCGCCTCGCTGCCTCCGGGTGTGCCCGCAGCGCAGTGGGGCACGGCGCAGCCGTTTCCCGACGTCGTGGACATCATGATCCGCATCCTCACCGACGACGGCGCCGAGCAAATCGCCAAGATCGTCGAGTCCGGCACGGTCGCCGTGCCGCAGAAATACAACGGCAACGCCCAGGAGTGGTGGTGGGGCGTCGCGCTCGAAAACTCCCGCGTTTACACCCGCCGCGTCGTCCTCAACGCCCGCTCTCTCTGAACGTCTTGGGCTCTCGACTCTCAACTCTCAGCTCTCAGCTCCGTCGCGCTCCGCGCGGCGGCTTTGCCCTGCTCATCGTCGTCACGTTGCTCGCGTTCATCGTGCTGCTGCTCGTGGGCCTCGCGGCGTTCACGCGCGTGGAGACCTCGATCGCCGGCAACACCCAGCGGCAGGCGCAGGCGCGCGAAAACGCGCTCCTCGCCCTCAATGTCGCGCTCGGCCAGCTCCAGAAGCACGCCGGGCCCGACAAACGGATCACGGCGACCGCCGACGCCTTCCCCAACGGCGCCGGCACCACGCGCTACACCGGCGTGTGGGCCAGCGATCCCGCCGACGATCCGGACGGCGATCCGCTGACCCCGCTCACGTGGCTCGTGAGTGGCAACGAACTCTTCGACTCCAGCGGCGCGCCGCTCCCGCTCGCCGTCCCGCCGGGGAGCACCGTCACCGCCACCGGCGCCACGCCCAACGGGGTCGCCTTGGTGAGCACCAACACCTCGCGGACCGCCAACGACGTCCTCGCCCGCCTGATGCCGATCACCGCCGCCGGCGTGCCCGGTGCAGCACCGACTGGGCCTCCGCCGACGATCGGCCGCTACGCGTGGTGGGTCGGCGACCAAGGCGTGAAGGCGCCAGTGGCCGTCGCCGATGCCAGCACGCAGGTGAACTATCCCCCCTTCGGCGACGGCACGGCGCAAACTGATCTGGGCCGCCGCATCCGCCAGCAGGTCGCCCTCGGCGCCGGCGCACTTGACCTGTCCGCAAGTCCGCCGGGGCCGGCATTCGAGCCCCGCGACGCCAATAACGCGCCCCTCGTCGCTGGCCAGAAAGTCTCGCACACCGCGCAGATGGCCTTTCTCCGCAACGCCGCCAACACCCAGCTCGGACTGACGCGCGCACAGCAGAATTTCCACGCCTGGTCGCCGAACAATTTCGCGGTGCTCGCCGACACCAAGAACGGTGGCCTGCGCCAGGATCTGTCGCTTGATCCCACGTTGCTCGGCAGCGCTTTCGCCGCGTGGGCGGACTATGCCACGCACATGGAGCCGCCGGTGCCCGGTGCCGTCTCGCCCCCCGTGCCCGACTACGGCGCCGAGCCCATCCGGCGGCGCCATGTCCTGACGCCACACCTCGTGGACGGCGGCGGCTCCCACCAAATCGGCCCGGTGCTCACGTATTTTCTCCTCACCTTCAACGTCCGCACCATCGGCAACTCCAGGGCCGCCAACGCCCCCCTAGAAGTCCGCGCACTTTGGACCGTCTCGCTTTGGAATCCCTACACCGCCGCCCTCGTGCCGGAGGATTTGCAGATCACCGTGACCGGCCTGCCGTCCACCGTCAGTATCGTGAACGACAATCCCGCGCGTGCGATCCCGTTTGTCGGGTCGTTTTCCCCGGGCGCTGTCTTCGGATCGCCTTTCACGATTTCGCTGCCGTGGCCCAGCGCGCCAGTTCCCAACGGCGCCGTCCTTGAAGACCGCGCCTCGTGGCTGCCCGGCCGCACGCACAGCTGGCGCTCCATTGAGGATAAGTCCGGCTCCGGCCCGGCTGCGGCCGGCTACGATTCGTTTTTCGGCGCGCGGGACTTCAACTCCTCGGGCGAAGGCGTCGTGTTTCCGCTCTCCGGGCTGAGCATTGCGGACGGTGATGACGACATGCACATCGAAGTGGACGGTTCCACCAACCTCGTCGTCACGGTCAACGTCCTGCGCGCCGGCGGCCCGGTGCGACTGGGGCGTTTCCAGTCGTCTAATTTTGTCCCTAATTTCCCCACCGTCAGCCAAGCGGCAGAACTCAACGGGAAGCAGTTCACCTATGTGTTTCGTCTCGCCGAGGGCCTCGACACCCCCGCCACTCCCGGCGTTTGGCTCACCACCGATGGACGCGACGTCCGGCGTCGGACGCTTCCGTCCGAGGCATTCTTGCCGGAAGCCGCCGGCGACAATCCGGCTTCCTACGACGAGAAGAACCTCCCGTCCGTCGTGAATCCGGACCGCCTGCTCGATCGCGCCCCCGGCTCCTTCACCTACAACGAGGATGCGCCGGTCTTCGAGTTGCCCCGCGCGCCTTTTCTCTCGCTTGGCGCTCTCCAACATCTCCGCATGATCGGCCGCCGTCCGTTCATGATCGGGAATTCCTGGGGCGTCGCCGAGACACTCAACGGCATTCCCCTCGGCGAGATCTTCGACCGCTTTTTCTTTTCCGGCTTGGTGGCCGGCGTGAGTCCCGTGACTTCGCCCGCCGGCGATCTCGTGCTGCCCAATCCGCTCCTCCGCCCGCTGCGCCTCGCCGATGGCGCCCGCCCCACCGAAACCGATCTCCGCGCCCTCCCCGAGGCCCGGTCTTCCGCCCGGCTGCTTCAATCCGCCGCGTTCAACCTCAACTCCACCAACCCCGCGGCATGGGCCGCCGTGCTCCGCTCGGTGCGTTTCCCCGCCCAACCAAGCAGCCCGCACAACGGTGCGTTTCGCTACCTCGAAGTCTCCGATGCCACCGGCACCGCGGACGACTCCGCCGTTGCTCCGCTGCAATCAGGCGACGCACAGTTCCTCCGCTTTTCCCAGAGTGCGCAGGAAACCTACAAGGCCGAAGCTGGTTTCGCGGCCGGTGCCGCGTCGCCCGCCTCGCCGGCGGCAACTCACCTCTTCCGCCGGGGCGTGAAGTCGCTGGCGGCACCGCAGGTCGCCGCCCTCGCCGACGCCGTCGCAGCCGCTGTCAAGGCGCGCCAGCAGACCTCCGGCCCATTCCGCACAGTCGCCGAATTCCTCACGCCGTCAGTTCCGAACACACCCAGCCTGCTTGAGCAGGCGATCATCGCGGCCGACGCCGTGTTGCCGGTCGGCGGGCGGATCAATCGCGACGCCGCAGACAACCCGATCGAGTTCAGCTCCCAGTTCCTCACGCAGGCCGACATCATGACGGCGCTCGCGCCTGTGCTTTTCCCCCGGTCCGACACGTTTGTGATTCGCGCCTATGGCGAAGCGGTGAATCCCGCGACCAACGCCACTGAGGGCCGTGCTTGGTGCGAGGCCACCGTGCAACGCGTGCCCGACTACATGGACCCGAGCGAAGCGCCCGAGGTGCTGCCCGCGAATCTCGCCAGCGAACTCAACAAGCAGCTCGGCCGCCGCTTCAAGGTTGTCTCCTTCCGATGGCTCACGCGCTCCGATATTTGAAGGCTGCGTGCCGATGGGTTTGGGCCGTAGGGCCGGACCTTGGTCCGCGCCTCCTGCGCTCGGCGCCCAATTGGGCATCGACCAAGGTCGAGCCCGACGAATCACAACCGCGTTGGGCAACGGGCTTGAGACGCTGCGCGGCGCTGCTCGCCGGCGTGCTGGCAGTGACGGCCTTCGCCCAACCCGGGCCGCCGCCGGTGCGGTTCAGCGTGTTTGCCGCCAAGCCGATCAACGACCTCGCGTTTGTGCCGCGGGCCAATGCCGAGCCGCAGAAGCTCCAGTTTTTCCCCACCGCCCGCTCGGCGCGCGCGGAGTATCGCGGCGCGATGCCGCTGCGGTTCATCGATGCGACTTCGGGCGCCGTGGTGGCCGAGGCGACCATCCCGGCCGGGATGCGGGACGCGCTCCTGCTGTTCACGCCGCTCGCCGCCGCGCCCGCAGGCAGCGGGCTGCGCTACCAAATCGCAGTGCTCGACGACAGCGCGGCGCGTCACGGCTCCGGCGGGCTCGCGATCATCAACCTCAGCGGCCTCACGCTGAGCGGCACGGTGAACACGGACAGCGTCACTCTCCAAGCCGGCCTGAACCCCACGCTCAACGTCGGCCGCAGCGCGGCGATTACGCTGAAGACGCAGTTCAAGGGCCGCGCCTACCAGTCGTATGCCGCGACGACGACGCTCAAGGCCGGCGAGCGCGCGCTGCTGATTTTGTTTCCGCCGTTCTACGCCGGCTCACTCGAAGTGCAGTCGCGCCTGCTCGTCGACCAGCCGCCGGGCACGACGCCCCAGGCAAAAAAGCCGAAGTGAGCGCAGCGGGAATCGCCCAAGCAGGGAAGGGCGGAGAGGCAGAGATCCAGCCGGCTGTCGGCCGCGATTCCGTTCTTCAGCGTTTCCGCGCCCGCATGATCCCGTTTTTGGGTCGGCCCCGATGCGGGCGCAGTGACGCGCCCGCCCACCCCTAAAACCACGCTCCGAACGGAGATAAATTGGTGCCAGAGGCCGGGGTTGAACCGGCGACCAAAGGCTTATGAGTCCTCTGCTCTACCACTGAGCTACTCTGGCAAAAACCGTGCGAACCGTGCAGGTTCCTCCCGGAAAATCCAACTAAAATTTCGTGGCGCTGCGGCCGGCTGGCCCAAGCCGGAGAAATCGCGGGGATGCGCCCTCCCGCCTGCCATGCAGGGCACGGTCGCTGCGAGGCGGAGATTTCTTGTCGGGCCTCGCGAGCCTGCATCACGGGCATTGCATCGTCTTGTGATGTCGTCCGTCATTCACGCCGCCGTTGCTTGCCCACGGCCACTTCCAACCCTCGCACCGCACACCCCTTTCCATGCTTCCCTTTGCCCTGACCATCTTCACGGGTGCGTTCCTTCTGTTTCAGGTCCAGCCGCTCATCGGCAAATACATCCTGCCGTGGTTCGGCGGCGGGCCGGGTGTGTGGACGACTTGCCTGCTGTTTTTCCAGACGCTGCTGCTCGCCGGCTACGCCTACGCGCACTTCACCTCGACGCGCCTCAAGCCCCGCCAGCAGGTGATCCTGCACCTCGCGCTGCTCGCGCTGTCGCTGGCGCTGCTGCCGATCACGCCTTCGGCGAGCTGGCGCGCGCAGGTGGACGGTGATCCCAATGTGCGGATTCTGCTCCTGCTCGCCGCGACGATTGGCCTGCCGTATTTCGTGCTCTCCTCGACCGGGCCGCTCATGCAGCAGTGGTTCAGCCAGACGAATCCCGGCGTCTCGCCCTACCGGCTCTACGCGCTGTCGAACGTCGGCTCGCTCCTGGCCCTGCTCAGCTACCCGCTCTATTTCGAGGTGAAGTTCCCGCGCCAGACGCAGGCGACGATGTGGTCGGTCGGACTCGGACTCTTCGTGATTTTCTGCGGCTACTGCGCGTGGATGCTATGGCGGAAATCCGCGGCACCCGCCGCCACGGCCGAGGCCGCCGACAGCACCGCGGGCGCCCCCGCGCCGATTCCCGCCGTCGACAAGCTCCTCTGGGTTGCGCTCCCGATGATCGCCTCGGTGCTGCTGACGGCGACGACCAACAAACTCTGCCAGGAAGTCGCGGTAATTCCGTTCCTCTGGGTGCTCCCGCTGAGTCTCTATCTGCTCACGTTCATCATCTGCTTCGATCACGCGCGCTGGTATCACCGCGGGGTATTCACGGCGCTGGTGGTGATCGGCACCGCGGTCGTCTGCCAGGTGCTGCCGGTCGGCAACGATGCGCCGATGAAGCTCCAGATCATCTGCTACACGGGCGCGCTGTTCATCGCGTGCATGGTCTGCCACGGCGAACTCTACCGCCTCAAGCCGCCGCCGCAGCAGCTCACTTCCTACTTCCTGTTCATCTCGTTTGGCGGCGCGCTCGGCGGCTTCTTTGTGGCCATCGTGGCGCCCGCGGTGTTCAAGGACTACCGCGAGCTGCAGCTCGGGCTCTGGCTCCTCTCGTATGTGCTCGGCGTGCTGTGCTTCCGCCACCGCAGCCGCGAGCTCGCGCTG
>JANOCA010000655.1:0-1962 GCA_031411915.1 Opitutaceae bacterium | reverse complement strand
CGCACCTCGTCGAGCCCCAGTTCGCGGGCGACCGCCTCCGCCGTATGCCGGCGATCGCCGGTGAGCATCACGGTCTTGATGCCGCGCGCCTTGAGCTGCGCGAGCACGCCGCGCGACTCGGCGCGGATCTGATCCTTGAGGAGCACGCGGCCGACGAGGTCCTTGCCGATGACCCAGACCTCGCTCAGCTCCGCGGCGGCGGGCGGGAGTTCCTTGGCCCAGGCGGCGAGCGGGCCGCTCTCAAGCAACTCGCGCCGACCCAGCAGGAGCGTCGCCCCGCCGACCTTGCCGCGCACGCCCTTGCCGGTGAGCGACTGGAAATCCTCAAGCGCCAGCTCGGCGAGTCCCTCGGCCTTGGCGTGCCGCACGATCGCGCGGGCGATCGGGTGCTGCGACTTGGCCTCGAGCGTGAAAGCGAGCTGCATGACTTCGCGTTCGCGCCCGCGCGGGTAGCTCTCGCAGCCGACGACCGCGAGTTCGCCGGTCGTGAGTGTGCCGGTCTTGTCGAGCGCGACCGCCGTGATGTCAGCGAGTTTTTCAATGGCGGCCCCTCCGCGAAACAGCACGCCATGCCGCGCACCCCATGCGATCGCCGCGAGGATCGCGGAGGGGATGGAGAGCACGAGGGCGCACGGGCTGGCGACGACCAGCAGCGTCATCGCACGGTAGAACGCCGAGCGCGTGTCGACGGTGTTGGTGAACGCCGGCAGATCGAGCACGAGCCACCATACGAGAAACATCGCGAACGCGCCGCCGATCACCGAGTAGGTGTAGCCCGTGCCGAATTTGTCCGTGAAGCGCTCGCTCGGCGCCTTCAGCTTTTGCGCGGTCTGGATGAGGCGGATGATTTTTTGCAGCGTGCTCTCGGCGGGCAGCCGCGAGACCTCGAAGTCCACCGCGCCCCAGAGATTCAGCGTGCCGCTGAACACGGGATCGCCGGGCCGTTTCTCGACGGGCACGGATTCGCCCGTGAGCGCCGATTCGTCGCTCGCGCTTTTGCCGCTCACGATGACGCCGTCGGCGGCAAACGCTTCGCCGGGCTTCACGCGCACGCATTGCCGCACCGCGAGGGACTCGACGGCGATTTCCTTTTCCGTGCCGTCAGCGAGCACGACCGTGGCGTGCTTGGGCGAGGACTTGAGGAGCGCGCTCACCTCGCGCTGCGTGCGATCGAGGGCGTAGGCCTCCATCGCGCCGGAGGCGGAGAACAGAAACAGGAGCAGGACCGCCTCGCCCCAGGCGCCGATGATCGCCGCGCCGACGGCGACGAGCAGCATCAGGAAGTGGATGTCGATTTCGCGCTTCCGGAGATTCGCCCACGTGTCGATCGCGGCGTCCCAGCCGCCGGCGACGATCCCGACGATGAAAAGCCCCCGTGCGATCCACGGGATCTCGGGGACGAAATGCCCCGCCGCCGCGCCCGCGATTCCCGCTGCGCCGCACACCGCGGCGAGCGTCGCGAGCAAGCGCCACTCCTGATCCTCGGGCGCGGGCTCGGCCTTGATCTCGGGCCACTCCATTTCACGCCAGAGCCACATCTTCTCCGCGGTCACGCAGTGATCGCGGCCGATCACGACGGCCTCCCCCTCGCGTCGCACGGAGTAGCCGACGGGGGCGTTGGCCGGCGATTTCGCGGCGAGTTCCGCCTCGATGGCGGCGAGTGTTTCTACGAGTTTTTCCTCGAGCCCGGCGATCTCGATGTTGCCCACCGTGGCCACGGCCACGGTCTGCGCCGCCGGATCGATGCGCAAGGCGCTCACCGCCGGCTGCGTGCGGAGGAACCGGACGAGTTCGTTCACCCAGTCTCCGGTTTTCTCCAAAGTGTCGGCCATGCGAAGCCGAAAGGTGCGTGGCCGGGCGCGCGCGGCAAATTCAATTGCGCCGGCCCGGGCGCGCGCCCTTGGTTGCCCGTTCACCTGCACGCATGATCGGAATCCGCGAAGACAACGGCTCAGCGCCGCC
>JANOCA010000654.1:0-2298 GCA_031411915.1 Opitutaceae bacterium | reverse complement strand
GACCACATCATCATCAACGAGGTCATCATCGATGCGCCGGTCTTCAACTACGAGACGAAGATCATCGCGAGCAACGTGGCCGACCTCCTGAAGAACATCGAGCAGGCGCTCGGCGGCGCGAAGCCGTCCGACCCCAACGCCCCGGCGGGCCCGCAGAAAAAATTCTCGGTGAAAAAATTCCGCCTCGTCGACGGCAAGGTGCGGGTCGGCGTCGCCGGGACGGCGACCACCGTGCTGCTACCCGCCATGGAAATCGACGAGCTCGGCACCAAGGAAGGCGGCGTCACCGCCGCGCAGGCCGCGTCGATCGTGATGAATCAAGTCGTCGGCAAAATCGTCGCCGCCACCGCGGGCGCCGCCACCGACTTGTTCAAGACCGGCGGCGCCGCCAGCGCGGAAGGCGTTAAGAAAGCCGGCGACGCCATCAAGGGCCTGTTCGGCGGCAAGAAGGATCCCGAGAAGAAATGATGCCGCGAGCGAGGAAGCGGGAAATATCCTTAATCCGAATCGCGCTCACGTTCGTTGGGTGGAGTCTCCTGGGTTGGCCAACGCTTGCGTTCGGCCAATCGGGCAGCCCGGCCACGCCCACGATCAGCACGCAGCCCCTCAGCGTCACCGCTAACAAAGACACCGCGGTGGTGCTCGCCGTAGTCGGCCAAGGTTCACCCGCGCCCTCTTACCTCTGGTTCAAGGACGGCGTGATCGTCCCCGGCCAAAGCAGCCCGACCCTCACGCTTGATCGCGTGCAGCCGATCGACGCTGGCGCTTACACCGTCACTCTCACCAACGTCTACGGCACGGTCACGAGCAGCCCGGCCACCGTGACCATCACCGCGAACCTCGCCGCCAAGAGCGTCGCGCGATGGTGGAACGAGGCGCTGCTCGACGGCATCCGCAAGGACACGCCGAACCCGCCCGTCCATGCGCGCAACCTCTTCCACCTTTCCGCCGCGCTCTGGGACGCCTTCTGGGCCTACGAACGCGAGGGCTGGTCCGCGCACCACGAGGTGTTTGTCCGCGAGGTTGTCGCGATCCCGCTCGACGAATCCGCGCGCCTCGCCGAGCAGCAGCAGGCGATGAGTTTCGCCGCCTACACCGTCATCAGCCGCCGCTTCGCCCGGAGCCCCGGAGCCGAGGCCACGCTCGCCGGCCTCCGCTGGCTCATGCAGCGCTACGGTTACAATCCAGACGACACCGATACCACCGCCGCGTCACCGTCCGCCGTCGGCCGGCGCATCGGCCAGAAAATCCTCGCGCTCAACCGGGACGATGGCGCCAACGAGGACGGCAACTACGCCAACGCCACCGGCTACGTCGCCGCCAACCCCTCGCTCGTCGTGCGCTTCACCGGCGTCGGCACCAACGTCGATCCCAACCGCTGGCAGCCGCTCGATCTGCTCAACACGATCACGCAAAATGGCCTCGTGCTTGGCGCCGCCGTGCAGCCCTTCGTCGGCGCCAACGCGAAAAGCACCCGCACGTTCGCGCTCGCGCGCAGCGCCAACGGCTTCCTCGCCGACGACCCCGGCCCGCCGCCGAGACTCACCGCGACCGATCGCGCCGCCTACATCGCGCAAGCGCTCGAAGTCCTCACGTTCTCCTCGCAACTCACCGCGACCGACGGCGCGACGATCGACATTTCTCCGGGCAAGCTCCTGAACAATCCCCTCGGCACCAATGCCGGCCGCGGCCACGCGACGAATCCCGCCACCGGTCTCCCCTACCCGAGCAACATCGTGAACCGCGGCGACTACGCGCGCGTGCTCGCCGAGTTTTGGGCCGATGGGCCCAGCTCCGAAACGCCCCCCGGCCACTGGAATCTCGTTTTCAACCAAATCAGCGACCACCCGCTCACGACCTATCGCTTCCTCGGCACCGGC
This sequence comes from Opitutaceae bacterium, assembly GCA_031411915.1. Taxonomy (GTDB): domain Bacteria; phylum Verrucomicrobiota; class Verrucomicrobiia; order Opitutales; family Opitutaceae; genus ER46. The sequence goes on along the minus strand of JANOCA010000654.1, from coordinate 418 downwards.
CCGGCTCTGCGCCGACTCGAATGGGACGTGTCCGGCTACCTCGCCCTCAATAGCGCGATGCACGATGCAGCCTGCTGCGCCTGGACACTGAAATGGCAGTATGATTCCGCGCGCCCGATCACCATGATCCGCCACCTCGCGGGGCGCGGCCAGTCTTCCGATCCCGCGCAACCGCGCTACAACCTGGACGGCCTGCCCCTCATTCCTGGCCAGATCGAGGTGATCACCACGGCCTCCTCCGCGCCCGGCCAGCGGCACCAAGTTCTCTCGCGCTTCATCGGCCAGATCGCGGTCAAAGCGTGGCTCGGCAATCCGGCCACGGCCACCGAAACCTCCGGGGTCGGCTGGATTCTCGGCGAGGAATGGGTGCCGTATCAGCGCGAGACGTTCGTGACGCCCGCCTTCCCCGGCTACACCT
>JANOCA010000653.1:0-10476 GCA_031411915.1 Opitutaceae bacterium | reverse complement strand
CGCGCTCGTGGATCGCACCATCGCCACGGTGCGCAACAACCTCGTCGAGGGCGCGATTCTCGTCGTCGTCGTGCTGTTCCTCCTGCTCGGCAACATCCGCGCCGCGCTCATCACCGCCGCCGTCATCCCGCTCGCGATGCTGCTCACGATCACTGGCATGGTGGCGAACAAGGTCTCCGGCAACCTCATGAGCCTAGGCGCGCTCGACTTCGGCCTCATCGTCGATGGCGCCGTCATCATCATCGAAAACTGCCTGCGCCGCTTTGGCGAGGCGCAGCACCGGCTCGGCCGCCTGCTCACGCGCGCCGAGCGGCTCGAGCTGGCGTTCACCGCCACGCGCGAGGTCCGCACCGCGACGCTGTTCGGCGAACTGATCATCGCGATCGTGTATGTGCCCATCTTCGCGCTCACCGGCGTGGAGGGGAAGATGTTTCACCCGATGGCCTTCACCGTCGTGCTCGCGCTCCTCGCCGCGATGATTCTCTCGGTCACGTTCGTGCCCGCCGCCGTCGCGATTTTCGTCACCGGCAAGGTTTCGGAAAAAGACAACATCGCCATCCGCGGCGCCAAGACCCTCTACCGCCCCGTGCTGCGCTTTGTGCTCACCCTCCGGCCCGCCGTCGCGCTCGCCGCCGCCGTGCTGATCGCGCTCGCCGCCCTCGCCGCCTCGAAGCTGGGCCGCGAGTTCATGCCCAGCCTCGACGAGGGCGACATCGCGCTCCACGCCCTCCGCATCCCCGGCACGAGCCTCACGCAGGCGATCAAGATGCAGGAGGAACTCGAGGCGCGCCTGAAGGAATTCCCCGAGGTGGACAAGGTCTTCGCCAAGCTCGGCACCGCAGAGATCGCCACCGATCCGATGCCGCCGAGCGTGGCCGACACCTACGTCATCATGAAGCCGCGCGCGTCGTGGCCCGACCCGCGCCGCCCCAAGGCCGACCTTGTCGCCGCCCTCGAGGCCGCCGTGAAGAAAATCCCCGGCAACAACTACGAGTTCACCCAGCCGATCCAGATGCGGTTCAACGAGCTCATCTCCGGCGTCCGCACCGATGTCGCCGTGAAAGTCCACGGCGACGACCTCGACGTGATGAACCGCACCGCGGGCGAAATCGAAACCGTCCTCAAGGCCATCCCCGGCGCCGCCGACGTGAAGGTCGAGCAGACCACCGGCCTGCCCATCCTCACGGTCCGCCCCGATCGCGAGGCCCTCGCCCGCCACGGTCTCGCCCTCGCCGACGTGCAGGCCCTCGTCTCGACCGCGCTCGGCGGCACCACCGTCGGCCAAGTCTTCGAGGGCGACCGCCGCTTCGATCTCGTTGTCCGCCTCCCTGAAAACCTCCGCACCGATCTCAACGCGCTGCGCAATCTCCCTGTCCCGCTGCCGCTCAACTCCTCGCCTCGCCCTAGCTCCGACGGAGCGACGGCGGGTCAGCTCCCGCACGTTCGCCTCGGCGATCTCGCCCACATCGAAATCGCCCCCGGCCCCAACCAAATCAGCCGCGAAAACGGCAAGCGCCGCGTCGTCGTCACCGCCAATGTCCGCGGCCGCGATCTCGGTGGCTTCGTCGCCGAGGCGCAGGCGCGCATCGCCGCCACCGTGAAAATCCCCGCTGGCTACTGGCTCGATTACGGCGGCACCTTCGAGCAGCTCCTCTCCGCGGCGACGCGCCTGCAAATCGTGGTGCCCGTCGCGCTCGCGCTCATCTTCGGCCTGCTCTGCCTCAGCTTCGGCGGCGCCAAGGACGCGCTGCTGGTCTTCACCGGCGTGCCGCTCGCGCTCACCGGCGGCGTCGCCGCGCTCTGGATTCGCGAAATCCCGCTCTCGATCTCGGCGGGAGTGGGCTTCATCGCCCTCTCCGGCGTCGCCGTGCTCAACGGCCTCGTGCTGCTCTCCAGCATCCGCGCGCTGCGCGCCGAGGGCCGCGCGCTAGATGCCGCCGTCGAGGAAGGCTGCCTCACCCGCTTGCGCCCCGTGCTGATGACCGCGCTCGTCGCGAGCCTCGGCTTCGTGCCGATGGCCCTCGCCACCGGCGCGGGCGCCGAAGTCCAGCGTCCGCTCGCCACCGTCGTCATCGGCGGTATCCTGAGCTCGACGCTGCTCACGCTCGTCGTCCTCCCCGCGCTCTACCGCATGGTGCATCGCGACAATTCAGTCGCCTCAGCCCGAATCGCGTGACGTCACCCCGGCATTAAGTTCGGTTTCCCCGCGCTTCCCATCAGCCTCTGCCCATGAATTCCGTCCTCCTCGAACTGACGATCATCTTCGCCCTCCTCCTCGCCAACGGCGTGTTCGCGATGGCCGAGATCGCCATCGTCTCCGCGCGCAAGGCCAGGCTCCGCCAGCTCGCCGACCGCGGCGACACCCGCGCGGCTCTCGCCCTCCAGCTCGCCGAATCGCCCAACACCTTCCTCGCCACCGTGCAGATCGGCATCACCCTCGTCGGCGTGCTCGCGGCCGCCTTCAGCGGCGCCTCGCTGGCCGAGAAACTCGCGCTGCCCCTGAAGGAAATCGCTTGGCTCGCGCCCTACGCCGACGAAGCCGCCTTCGGCCTCGTCGTGGTGGTGCTCACCTATTTCACGCTCGTGATCGGCGAACTCGTCCCGAAACGCATCGGCCTCGGCAATCCCGAGGGCGTCGCGAGCGTCCTCGCCGGGCCGATGCACCTGCTCTCGCGCATCGGCGCACCCGTCGTCAGCCTGCTCGGCAAGTCCACCGATGCGCTGCTCGCCATTTTCCGCATCAAGCCGGAGCCCGAGGTCAAGGTGACCGAGGATGAGGTGCGCCTGCTCGTGAAGGAAGGGATGCGCGCCGGCGTCTTTCACCCGCACGAGCCCGCCATGGTCGAAAGCGTGATGGCGTTCGACCGGATGCCGGTGCGCGACCTCATGACGCCGCGCTCGAAAATCATCTGGATCAACGCCACCGATGCGCACGACGCCGTCTGGCAGCGCATCGTCGTGAGCGCGCACTCGGTCTTTCCCATCTACGAAGGCCGACGCGACAACGTGCTCGGCCTCGTCACCGTGAAGGCGATCTACGCCAACCTCGCGGCCGGCGCCCCGGTCAACGTGCGCGACCTCGCCACTCCGGCGCTCGTCGTGCCCGAGTCGCTCTCCGCCACCGCGCTGCTGGAGAAGTTCAAGGCGACGGGCAAACACGTCGCGCTCGCGACCGATGAGTTCGGCGCCATCTCGGGCCTCGTCTCCCTGCACGACATCATGGAGGCCATCGTCGGCGATCTTCCCTCGCCCAGCGATCGCCTGAAGCCGCGGGCCGTGCGGCGCGACGACGGCTCCTGGATCGTGGACGGGATGCTCGAGGCGGCGGAGTTCGAGCAAGTCGTCACGGATTTTCCCCTGCACCGCGGGGCGGAGCGCGACTACCAGACCTTCGCCGGCTTCATCGTGAAGCACCTCGGCCACGTGCCCGCAGAAGGCGAATCCTTCGACCACCACGGCTACCGCGTCGAGGTCATCGATCTCGACGGCCACCGCGTGGACAAGGTCCTGCTCCTCGCCCGGAAAAAACCGCCGGAGGCCGCGCCGCGCGCCTGATCCGACGCGCGCCGGCACCGGCGGCCCGAGCGCATCTTACGGTTTCTTCGCCGCGTGTTCGTGATGCGCTGCGGGCACGGCTTTCTGCACGCCGAGCGTCTTCTTCAGGCTGGCGCTGAGCGCGGCCACGCTGCCTTTGCCCCAGTAATGCAGAAAAAGCATGCGCGGTTGCTCGTGCGTCATGTGATGGTGGATCGCGACGATGTTGATCCCTTCCCTGCGCAGGCTTTTCAGCACGGGTTGCAGCTCGTCCTCCAGCACGGCGAAATCGCCGTCGACGACCGCGTTGTCGTCCGTGCCGGCAAACGCCGCCCACGTGTTCACGCCCATCTCCTTCGTCATCGCGCAGCCGCACGGCATCACCGTCTCGCGCCCGATCACGATCTTGAACATGCCGTTGCTCGCCTGGCCCTTCGTGCCGAGCGCGCCGTCGATCGTCGCGCCGGTGATCGCGTTTTTCGCCGGGGCAAAGCCCGCGCCGAACGTCTTGGCGGGCTGCGGCTGCGCGGCGCGGATTTCCTTTTGTTTCGCCAGCGCGGCGCGCACGGCCTTGGCCATCGGCTCCAACTGGCCCTCGCCACCGATGTGCATGAAATACACCCTCGGTTGATCGAAAAAGAAATGGTTGTGCAGGGCCGTCACGGTGAGCCCGGCGTCGAGCGCGGCCGACATCACGGGATTCACCTCGTCCTCAAACAGCACCAAATCACCCGCGACCATCACCTCCGCGCTGCCGCCCGCGACAAATGCCGCCCAGCTCGTGAGCCCCAGGAAGGGCGGCATCGTCCACCCATCGACGCTCACCGGGAGGTCGTTGCGCGGCGCGGAGACCTTGAAGACTTTTTCCGCCTCGCTCCATGTGCCCTTGAGACCCGTGAGATTTTCGATGCGGGCCTGATCGAGCTGGGCGAATGCGGCGCTGGCCGCGAACACGAACCCGAAAACTACGGCAAGGCGGGTGGAGTTCGTCATATTTCAACGGTGCGACGGGAACCAGAGGTCTCAAGTTGTAATCCCTGGGGTCTTACCCGCATCGTTCCGAAATTCCGATGCCACATCCTGCGCTCCCGGCCGTCGCAGCTGACCCCGTCAACGCCCCCGCCGAATCCCTCGGTCGGCTATTTCTGCGTTTCCTCCGTTTCGGGGTGCTGGCGTGGGGCGGGCCCGTGGCGCAGATCGACATGATCCGGCAGGAACTCGTCGCGGAGGAGAAATGGATTTCGCCCGGCCACTTCAAGCGCCTGCTCGCGATCTACCAGGTGCTGCCGGGACCGGAGGCCCACGAGCTGTGCGTGCATTTCGGGATGCTCGCGCGCGGGCGCTGGGGCGGGGTCGTCGCGGGCCTCGGCTTCATGCTGCCGGGCTTCGTGCTGATGTTTCTCCTCTCGTGGCTGTATCTCGCCGTGGGCCTGACGAACTCCGTGTTTCAAGCCGTTTTCCTCGGCATCCAACCGGCCGTCGTCGCGCTCATCGTGCGCGCGTGCCACCGCATCGGCGGCCACAGCCTCACCGACGCATCGCTCTGGGCCATCGGGATTCTCGCCGCCGTCGGCGAGGCGCTCGGCGTGTCCTTCTGGATCACGCTGCCGCTGGCCGGGCTCGGCTATGTTGTCGCCACGTCGCGCCGCTGGCTGTGGGTGGCGCTGGTGGCCGGTGCCTTCGCGCTCGCGCTTTGGCAGACCTCGCCCGTCATCGCGGGCCGCGCGCCGCTCCTGCCGCAAGCCTCCGCCGTCAATCCGGCCGAGCTTCGCCAGACGGGCCAAGCCACGCCCGCCGCACTCTTCGGCTCGGGGCTGCGCGCCGGCCTGCTCACCTTCGGCGGTGCCTACACCGCGATTCCGTTTTTGAAAAACGATGCCGTGGAACGCGGTCGCTGGATGACCGAGCGCGACTTCCTCGATGGCGTGGCGCTCTCGGGCGTGCTGCCGGCGCCGCTCATCATCTTCTCCACCTTCGTCGGCTACTTCGGCGGCGGCCCCCTCGGTGCGCTCGCGATCACCCTCGGGGTTTTTCTGCCGGCCTTCGGCTTTTCGCTCCTGTTCTTCCGCCAACTCGAGTCAGCGATGGCCAATCCCCTGCTCCGTCACTTCCTCGAAGGCGTGACCGCCGGCGTCGTCGGCCTCATCGCCGTCACCGCCGCCAAGCTGGCCCTGACCACCGTCACCACGCTCACCGCGGGCGCGATCTTCGCCGCGGCGCTCGTGATCGTCTGGCGCTGGAAATCCCGCTGGGCCGTCCCCGCGATCATGCTCGGCGCCGGCACGGCGGGCTGGCTGGTGGCGCGGTGATTTTGTCCCGGTGTCGGCACGCTCGCGCGCCTACGTCACATCTTTTTCGGTTTCTTTCTCGTCCTCGCCGCGCGCGCTTCGCCAAGATCGCGCGACATGGCTGACCCCGGCGTAAGTCTCATCCAGGATCTCGCGATCGTGCTGCTCGCGGCGGGGCTGGTGGGCGCGCTTTGCCGCCGGCTCGGGCTTTCCGTCATCGTCGGCTACCTCGTGGCCGGCGTCATCATCGGGCCCTACACGCCGCCGTTCTCGTTCATCCAGGACGAGGCGCGGATCCAGATGCTCTCGCAGGTCGGGCTTGTCTTCCTGATGTTCGCGATCGGGCTCGGGCTCAGCCTCACCAAGCTGGCGCGGATGGGCTGGAGCACGCCCGTCGCCACGTTTCTCGCGGCCTTCCTCGTCTTCGACCTCACGAAGCTGCTCGGGTTCGCGGCGGGCTGGTCGCCGCTGCACACGTTCTTCATCGCGGCGATGTTCATGGTCTCCTCGTCCGCCGTGATCTCGAAGATCGTCGGCGAGCTGAACCTCACCCACGATCGCCCAGGTCAGCTCGCCCTCGGCATGACCGTCATCGAAGACGTGGTCGCCGTCATCCTGCTTACCGTGCTCACAGCCCAGACCGGCGGCGGCTCGACGCGCGTGAGCGTGATGCTCGTGGGCATGTCGGCCTTTGTGGTGCTGCTCGTGGGCGCGGGGCTGCTCATGATGCCGGGGCTCATGCGCAAGCTCGAGACGCGCGCCGATCCCGAGCTCCAGACCGTGATCGTGGCCGGCGTGCTCTTCATCCTCGCCGTCGCCGCGGCCAAGGCCGGCTACTCGCTCGCGCTCGGCGCTTTTCTCCTCGGCGCCATCGTCGCGGAGATCCCGCAGCGCGCGGCGGTCGAAAAGGCGTTCACCGGGATGCGCGACCTGTTCAGCAGCGTCTTCTTCGTGGCCATCGGCATGATGATCGAGGTGAAGCTGCTCGGCGAGGTCTGGCTGTGGATTATCGGGCTCGGGGTGTTTGCCATCGTGGGCCGCTCGCTGGCCACGGGGCTCGCGCTCATCGTCTGCGGCATCCGACCGCGCGAGGCGCGGCGCGCCGGGTTGCTGCTCGGGCCGCTGGGCGAATTCACGTTCATCATCGCGCAGGTGGGCGTGACCGCGCAGGTGCTGCCCAAGAACTACTACCCGCTCGCGGTGGGCGTGTCGCTTTTCACCGTCCTCACCGTGCCGCTCATCAACCGCTTCGCCGATCCGCTCCTCGATTTCCTCGAGCGGATCGAGCCGCGGCGCGTCACCCGCGCGCTCGAGGCCTACCATGTGTGGCTCGCGCAGGTGCAGAACTCCCCCACCTCGTCACGGACGTGGAAGCTCGTGCGCGGCCGGCTCGTGCAGATGGCGATCGAGATCCTGTTCGTCACGGGCGTGATGATTTTCTCGGGCCAGATCATCGCGTTCATCGGCGAGCACCTGCCGGCGACCGGCCTCGCGCCTGCGACGGTGCGCTACGTGGCGTGGGGCGCCGTCGTGCTGCTCGCGCTGATCCCCCTCGTCGCCATCTGGCGCAACGTCGGGACGATCGCGTTGATCCTCTCGGAGGCGTTCGGCGGCGGCTCGAAGGGGCCGGTCCGCGCCGTGCGCGGCGGCATCCGCAGCATCGCCGCGGTGCTGCTGGGCTACTGGCTCTACGCGATCGTGCCGGCGAATCATCTCGGCGTGTGGGGCTGGCTCGGCATCGCGGCCGCGGCGGCGCTGGTCGTGTTCCTTTTCTCGCGCCGCCTGATCTACTGGCACAGCGAGTGGCAGTCGTCCGTCAACGCCGCGCTCGCCGGCGATCCCAAGGCCGCAGAGGCCGAGGCCGCGCGCGAGCGCCGCACGCAGAACCTCGGCTCCTGGGACGTGAAGCTCGGCGAATGCGTCGTCCCCGACCACGCCGGCTACGCGGGCCAGCTGCTCTCGCAGCTCGCCCTGCCCGTGCGATTCGGCTGCGCCATCCTCGAGATCGAGCGCAACGGCTACGTCATCACCGCCATCCGGCCGGAGCTCCGCCTTTACCCCGGCGACAAGCTGCTGCTGATGGGCCGCGCCGAGCAGCTCGCCAACGCCCGCAACTTCCTCACGCATTCGCCCGCCGTGGTCGCGGGCCAGGCGGTGGAGTTCCGCGGCTCGGTGCTCGAGACGTTCGAGGTGCCCGCCGGCCCGCGCGCCGGCCGTTCGCTCGCGGACCTAGGCGTGGCGCAGCTCACCGGCACGCGTATCGTCGGCATCCACCGCGGGGGCCAGCGGATCATCGCGCCGGCCGGGGCCGAGCGTCTCGAGGCCGGCGACAGCGTCCTCGTCGCCGGCACGCTCGCGCAACTCCACGGGTTCCGCCGGTGGTTGCACGCCACGGCGTGAAGTGCATCTTCCCAAGCTTTCTTCCACCGCCATGAAACTCCTCCGCCTCCTCCTCCCCGCCCTTGCCCTCGCCCTCGCCGGCTGCGGCAAATCCGATCCTCACGCCGGCCACAGCCACGGCGGCCATGCGCACAAGGCCCCGCACGACGGCCACCTCGTCGAGCTCGGCGATCACGCCGCCAACCTCGAGCTCGTGCGCGACGACGCCGCGGGCAAGCTCACCGCCTACGTGCTCGACGGCCACGCCGAGAACTTCATCCGCATCGCCGCGCCCTCGATCACGCTCACGGCCTACGCCGCGGGCGCGCGCCAGACCGTGACGCTCGTCGCGGTCGCCAACACCGCCACCGGCGAGACCGTGGGCAACACCTCCCAGTTCGAGGGACCGGCCCCGTGGCTGAAGGGCGCCGGCGAATTCACCGGCGAGACCGGCCCGATCGAGATCAAGGGCGCGAAGTTCGGCCCCGCCGCCTTCAAGCTGCCCAAGCGCAAGGACTGACCCGCCGTGGTCCGCCGCCTCGTGCTTCTCGGTTGCCTCGCGCCGTCGCTCCTCGCGGCGCCCGCGACGACCGCCGCGCCGGGCGCCCGACCCGTCCTGCGCATCCCCGGCCCGCCGCTTGCGGACCTCGACAAACCGCTCTCGCGCCAGTCCGGCTACGCGAGGATCGCATTCACCCAGCTCGCGGGTTTTTCCCTGGATCTGCCCGGGCAACCGCTCGCGCCCGGCGCCACCCCGCCCGACCTTCTCGCGCAGGTGCCCGCCGCGGTCCGGCGGCTCGACGGCCAGAAGGTCGTGCTCACCGGCTTCATGCTGCCGACAAAGCTGCAAGATGGCTTCGCCACCGAATTCCTTTTCCTCGGCAGCTCGCAGCTCTGCTGCTTCGGCACCCAGCCCGCGATCAACGACTGGATCGCCGTGACGATGAAGAAGGAGGGCCTGCCGCCCGTGCAGGATACGCCGATGGCGCTCGCCGGCCGCCTCCGCATCCGCCCGCAATGGGCCGGTGGTTTTCTCACCGGCCTCTACCTCCTCGAAGGCGACGGCCTGCTGAAGATCAAGGAGTGACCGCCCACTCAGCGGCCGTCCGTCACGGCGGCGGGCCGGGCCGGTGAAAGATTCAGGTCGGCCGTCACGTTTCTCATTTTCTACCCCGATGAAAACGCCCCAGCCCCAACGCCTCGTCCTCTGCCTCGACGGCACGTGGAACAACCGCGACGACAGCACCAACGTCCTCCACCAAGGCGTGCTCAGCCTGGAAGGCGCCCAGGCCGACGGATTTTTCCAGCGCGTCTACTACGACGAGGGCGTCGGCAACGGCGTGCTCGATGGCATCGCTGGCGGCGGGTTCGGCATCGGGCTCGAGGAGAACGTGCGCGAGGCCTACAACTGGCTCGTCGAGCATTTCAACGACACGACCGACGGCACCGGCCCCGCCGATCAGAAATACGCCGCCGACGAGATCTACGTCTTCGGCTTCAGCCGGGGCGCCTACACGGCGCGCTCGCTCGTCGGCTTCATCGGGCGCTGCGGCCTGCTGCGGCGCGGCGCACCGCTCACCGTCAACGAACTCTGGTCCGCCTATTGCCTTCTCGGCCGCCAGCACGAGGAGCGCACCAGCGCATGGGATACCGTCGCCGGGAAGCTCGCGCCTCCATTCCGCGAGATCAACGCGCTCACGCCCGATCCGTGGAAGCTCCGCGACCACCGTCCGGCCGGCTCCACGGCCCTGAACCCGGCGGAGCAGCTCCTCGTCGCGTGGTCGCGCCGCGTGCGCATCACCTACCTCGGCCTCTACGACACCGTGGGCGCGATGGGCCTCGACGCGCTCGCGATCCCCGGCCTGCGCAGCCGCGTGGCCCTGCACCACAACATGCGGCCGACGACCCTGATTCAGCAATGCCGTCACGCCCTCGCGATCGACGAGCATCGGCGCAGTTTCCAGCACACGCCTTTTGTCGCCTACTACGGTCACAATCACTCGGAGAAGGAACTCGCGCGGGCCGAGGAGGCCGAGGGCGCCGCTCCCGCCAGCAAATGGCAGCGCAACGAGCGCATGTGGACGCGCAAGATCGAGCAGCGGTGGTTCATCGGCGCGCACTCGAACGTCGGGGGCGGCTACGAGAGCAACACGCTCGCGCAGCGCCCGTTTGCCTGGGTGCTCCAGGGCGCGATCGCGGAGGGCCTGAAGTGCAAGCCGTTCCCGCCGCCCCTCCCCGCGCAGGCCGCGCCGTTGCCCGCGCCCAACGATTCCTA
>JANOCA010000652.1:0-10841 GCA_031411915.1 Opitutaceae bacterium | reverse complement strand
CAACCGCCGCGATCTGCGCATCATCAATGCGCTCACCGGCAACCACCGCTGGCTGGTGCGCACGCTCCCTCCCCTGCTCCGCCGCGGCGAACGCGCCCTCGAGCTCGGCGCCGGGATCGGCGAACTCGGCGCACGCCTCCTCGCCGCGGGCTTAGCCCTCGACGGCCTCGACCTCTGGCCGCGCCCGGCCTCGTGGCCGCCGGCCCGCGCGTGGCACAAGGCTGACCTGCTCACGTTCGACGGCTACGCGCCCTACGCCGCCATCGTGGGAAACTTGATTTTCCACCAATTCTCCGCGGACGATCTCGGCGCGCTCGGCGAAGAACTTCGCCGCAGCGCCCGTGTGATCATCGCGTGCGAACCCGCGCGCGTGCGGCGCGCGCAGGTGCTGTTTCGCCTCGTCGCGCCCCTGCTTCGCGCCAACTACGTCTCGCGCCACGACGCGCACGTGAGCATCGCGGCCGGATTCCGCGGCGATGAACTGCCCCGCGCGCTGGGCCTCGACTCCACCAAGTGGGAGGTGCGCTGCACGACGACGTTTCTTGGTCTCTATCGCATGATGGCCATACGTCGCGCATGACCCCGCGCCCCATCGAAATCATCGGCGGCGGGCTGGCGGGCCTCGCGCTCGGGTGCGCACTGCGGCGCGAAGGCGTCTCCGTGACGCTTCACGAAGCCGGGGACTACCCGCGCCACCGCGTGTGCGGCGAATTCATCACCGGTCTCAGCGACGCGACGATCGCGCGGCTGGGGCTCGCGCCCGTTCTAGAGGGCGCGCTCACGCACCGGCAGGCCGCGTGGCTCCACCGCGACGGGCCGCCGCAAACCCACCCTCTTCCCTCCCCTGCCATCGCGATCAGCCGGTTCGCGCTCGACGCGCGACTTGCCGAGAATTTCACGGCGCTCGGCGGCGATCTGCGCACGCGGTCGCGAGTCGATCATGCCACGACCACGGAAGGCTTGGTTTTTGCCACCGGACGCCGCCGCCGAACAACGTCGCCCTGGATCGGTCTGAAACTCCATGCCCATGACCTGCCGCTCGCGCATGATCTCGAGATGCACCTTGGCGACAACTGCTACGCCGGCCTCACGCGCATCGAGGGCGGCGCGGTGAACGTCTGCGGCCTCTTCCGTCGCGGCCTCGCCACCGGCACGGGCGCGGAGCTGCTGCTCGGTTGCCTGCGCGCGACCGGCCTCGCCCCGCTCGCCGACCGCCTCGCCCGCTCGCGGATCGACGCCGCAAGCGTGTGCGCCGTCGCCGCGCTGGCCTTTGATAGGCGGCCGCCCGAGGCCGACCGCCTCTGCCTCGGCGACGCCATCGCTCTGATTCCGCCGTTCACCGGCAACGGCATGGCGATGGCGTTTCAGAGCGCGGAGCTCGCGCTCGATCCGCTGCTCGTCTACGCGCACGGCGCGATGCCGTGGGCGCTTGCGGTGCGCGCCACGCAGCGTGCGCAGCGGAAAAAATTCCGGGTGCGCCTCGCGTCCGCGGGCGCGCTGCATCCGTTCCTCCTCGGGCCGCGGTGGCAGCGCTGGTTTGCCGCGCTGGGCCGTGCCCGCCTCCTGCCCTTTCGCCCGCTCTACGCCGCGCTCCACTGAACATGTTCCTCCACGCCCTCGCCACCGCCGTGCCCGACGCCCGCCACACGCAGGCTGATTGCTGGGAAATCGCCCAGCGCTCCCGCGTGCGCGAGCGCCTCAGCCGCCGCTCGATGCTCATCCTCCGCTCCGTGCTGCGCGGCGACCACGGCATCGGGTCGCGGCACTTTGCGGTGCCCGACATCGACAACGTGTTCGATCTCACGTCCGACCAGCTCAACGCCGCCTTCCGCGCCGAGGCCCCGCGCCTCGCCGGCCGTGCCCTCGCCACCGCACTAGAGCGCGCGGGCGTGCGCGCGACGGAAATCGACGCGCTCCTCGTCTGCACCTGCACCGGCTACCTCTGCCCTGGCGTGACGAGCTACGTCGCGGAGCAGCTCGGCCTCCGCACTGATGCGTTTCTGCAGGACCTCGTCGGCCTCGGTTGCGGCGCCGCGATTCCGTCGCTGCGCGCCGCGAGCCATGTGCTGGCGGCGAATCCAGGCGCGACCGTCGCGTGCATCGCCGTCGAGATTTGCTCCGCCGCGTTCTATCTCGACGACGATCCGGGCGTGATTGTGAGCGCATGCCTGTTTGGCGACGGTGCGGCGGCCACGATTTGGAAAAGCACGCCGGCGGCCGTGCCGCTGCGCGCGTTTGAGTTTTCCACCACCCACCGGCCCGCCGACCGCGACAAGCTCCGCTTCGAGCAGCGCGACGGCAAGCTGCGCAACCTCCTCGATCGCGCCGTGCCCGAGCTCGGCGCCAGCGCCGTCGGCGACCTCTGGCGCGCACGCGGGCCGCGGCCGGTGGCGCGCGTGGTCTCCCATGGCGGCGGGCGCGATGTGCTCGACGCGCTCGAGCCGGTCGTCGCGCCGCACTCGCTCGCGGCGAGCCGGCAGGTGCTGCGCGAGCGCGGCAACATGAGCAGCCCCTCCGTGCTCTTCGCGCTGGAGGAGACGCTGCGCACCGCGTCGCCGGGCGCCGACGGCGATTTTTGGCTCGTGAGTTTCGGCGCGGGCTTCAGCGCACACTCCTGCCGCCTCGGTCAGGGGTAGCTCAGAAAAATCTTTCTCGTTCTCCTAATCGTTCTCGTTCTCCTTCCGACTGACTCGAGAACGAGAAAGATAACGAAGAACGAGAACGATTTTATCATGCCACAGCTCCCCGACCTCGTCTCCTACTGCGACCGCCGCACGCGGCTCTCGGCATTCAAGGATGCGCCCGGCGCGTTCAATGGCCTGCAGGTCGCCAACGACGGCCGGGTCACGAAAATCGGCGCGGCGGTCGACGCGGGCCTCGTGCCGTTTCGGCAGGCAGTGGCGGCGGGCGTCGATTTCCTGATCGTGCACCACGGGATGTATTGGGACATGCCGCAGCCGCTGACCGGCGCCGTCTATGGACGCGTGACGACACTCGTCCACGGCAACTGCGCGCTCTACTCCAACCACCTCCCGCTCGACGGTCATCCCGAGATTGGCAACAACGCGCTGCTCGCGAAGCAACTCGGGCTGAAACCCTCGCGCCCCTTCCTCGTGCGCGATGGCGAGGCGATTGGCTGCATCGCGAAGTCCACCCTCACGCGCGCCGCGCTGCGCGCGAAGCTGGAAAAGCTCTATGGCCGCGTGATTGCCATCGAGTGCGGATCAAGTTCACCCCGCGCGATCGCGTTTTGCAGCGGCTCGGGCAACAGCGCGGTGCCGGCGCTCGTCCCCGCGGGCGTGGACACACTCGTGACCGGCGAGCTGCGCGAGGAGTGGTTCAACCGCGCTCAGGAGGAAAAGCTCAATCTCTACCTCTGCGGCCACTACGCGACCGAGGTCCACGCCGTGAAAGCCCTCGCCGCCGAGCTGGCGAAGAAATTCAAGCTGCCGTGGGAGTTCATCGCGACGGAGAATCCGTTATAGATCGGCGTCTGCGGTAGCCCGCTTCGTGAGAAGCGGGATGGACGGCTGCTAGAACTTCCGCCGGTCCCGCCTCTCACGAGGCGGGCTACCGAACTACGTTCCGGAAAGTTGAGCCTTCACTTCCGTGTCCTCCGTGTGTTCCGTGGGCCAGTCCACCGATGAAAAAGATCGCCATTCTCAACGGCCCCAACCTCGACCGCCTCGGCAAGCGCGAGCCCGAGATCTACGGGCGCGCCACACTCGCCGATCTCGAGAAGGCGCTGCGCGCGGAGTTTGGGACGGCGGCGCAACTCGAGTTTTTCCAGTCCAATCACGAGGGCGCCCTCATCGACAAGATCGCCGCGCTGGTGGACGCAAAGGCCGACGGCCTCGTCATCAATCCCGGCGGGCTCACGCACACGAGCGTGGCGCTGCGCGATGCGCTGCTTGGCGCGCATCTGCCGACCGTGGAGGTCCACATCTCGAACATCTACAAGCGCGAGGATTTCCGCCACAAGTCCCTCACCGCGCCGGCGAGCGTCGCCGTCATCACCGGCCTCGGCCTCGAGGGCTACCACGCTGCGCTGCGTTTCCTGCTCAAGGGCTGAGCGATGGCCGGCGCCCCCTGGCTGGTCTGCCACACGCGCCCGCGCTGCGAGAAAAAATTCGCCGCGCTGCTCGTCGCGGAAGAGCTCGACCACTACCTGCCTCTGGTCGAAAGCGTGCGCCGCTACGGCCCGCGCACGAAGAAATTCACCAAGCCGCTCTTCCCCGGCTACGTCTTCGCCCAGGTGCCCGTGGAAAAAAAATCACGGCTCCACCAGCAGGACCTGCTCGCCCGCGCGATCGCCGTCGAGGACGAGGCGACGTTCCTACGCCAACTCACCGACGTGCGCGCGATTGTCGCGTCGGGTCTGGAGCTGAGCGTGATGCCGCTGCTCACGCGCGGCCGTCGCGTGCGAATTGTCGGCGGACCGCTGCACGGGCTGGAGGGCTTCGTCGATGATCCCACCAAGCCGCAGGGCGTGGTGCTCTCGGTCGATGTGCTTCGGCAGGGCTTGCTCGTCCGCGTGCCGGCGGAGCAGTTGCAGCCGCTGCCGTAGCTCTCTGGTAGCCCGCTTCGGAAGAAGCGGGACGGTATCGCCTCAAGAGCGCGACGATCCCGCCTCTCACGAGGCGGGCTACAAAAACCGCACGATCACCCACGCGCCAACATGCAGCGTCGCGCACGCCGCGAGCGCGGCGGCCACATCGTCCATCACCACGCCCCAGCCGCCGGGGAGCGACTGGAGCCGGCTGATGCCGAGCGGCTTCAAGACATCGAAAAACCGGAACAGCGCGAAGCCCGCGAGCCACACGCCCCACACCGGCCACGTGCCCGCCAGCTCCCTCCAGCCGAGGAAGCACAGCGGCATCACCACAAACTCGTCGAGGACCACCTCGCCCGGATCACTTTTGCCGAGCCGGTGCTCGGCCACCGTGCAGATCACGACGGCGAGCAGGCAAGCGACCGCGCTGCCCACCAGCACGGCGCCGATGCTCGCGCGCTGAAAGCACGCCGCGAAATACAGCACGCCCGCGAGCGAGCCCCAGGTGCCGGGCGCGGGCAATTTTTTGCCCAGCGGGCCCAGCGTCGCGAGCGGCACCACGAGCCAGCCCGGCAGCGCGCGCGACCAAGCGGGTTCGGTCCGGCGCATGATCTCAGTCGGCCAGCACGGCGCGGTGCCGCCGGAAATAGGATACACCCGAGGTGATCGTAAGGACCGCCGACAGCGCGTAGAGGGCGATGCCCAAGATGCGCACGCCCTGGAGCAGCCACAGGTTGTCCCCGCGGAAATCAAAATCGGACTCGAGCATCCGCGCGCCCATGAGCCAGCCGATGGCGTTGAGCTGCACGAAGGTCTTCACCTTGCCGCCCGCATCAGCCTCCATGATGCGGCCCTTGCTCGCCGCCGCAGTGCGCAGCCCCGAGATCGCGAACTCGCGGCAAAGGATGCAGAGCAGCAAGATCATCGCGGTGATGTCATGGCCCATGAAGTTCGTCTTGTCGTTCACCAGCGCCATCATCAGGCCCAGCACGAGGACCTTGTCGATCACGCTGTCCATGAAGCGGCCGAAGGAGGAAACCAGCCCGCGCTCGCGCGCGATCTTGCCGTCGAGCCAGTCGGTGAGCGCCGCGGCGATGAAGAGCCAGAACGCCGCCGTCGCCGCAAATGGGAAGCCCGCATACATCAGTCCCACGACCGCGAACATCAGCGGCACGCGGGAGACCGTGAGGATGTTCGGTAGATTCATGGCGGGCGACCCGACCGAAGACACGGGCGCCCCGGCCGATGGCAAGCGCGGAGCGGGAGCGCGGGCGATTTCGTCCATCATGCACCCCGCGAGACGGGGCGGAAGTGACACGGTTTCACGGCCGCGGAAGATGAAGCCGTGGGGCTGCGGGGTCGACACGCCGCGTTTCGAGGCGTGTGCGCTCGGTCATCTGAGTTTGTAGCCCCGTCCCGCGCCTGCGGGACGGAAGGCTTGGGCGTTTTCGGATTCCGGCTAAAGCCGGGGCTACGAACCCGAGCAGGATCAAGCGCTGCTAAAAAAACGCCATCGCCAGCCGCCACGGCTCCGCTTTGCTCGGGCTTGCCCATGCGCCACTGCATTTATCCCGGCACGTTCGACCCCATCACCTACGGGCACCTTGATGTGCTCGCGCGCGCCGCGCGGCTCTTCGACAAGGTGACGGTCGCCGTCGCCGAGAGCGCCGGCAAGGCCCCGCTCTTCGCCGCGGCCCAGCGTGTCGAGCTCGTCTCGGCCAACGTCGCCCAATGGCCGCACGTGGGCGTGACGACCTTCAACGGCCTGCTCGTCGAGTTCTGCATGGCGCAGAAGGCCGACGCGATCATCCGCGGGCTGCGCGCGCTGTCCGACTTCGAGTTCGAGTTCAACATGGCGCTGATGAACCGCCACCTCGAGCCGAAGCTCGAGACGCTCTTCGTGATGCCCAACGAGCAGTTCAGCTACACCAGCTCGACCCTCGTGAAACAGGTCGCGAAGTTCGGCGGCGACATCACTCACTTCGTCCCGCCCAACGTGGCCGGGGCGCTGCGGGAGGCCTACGCGAAGGCGTGATCATCACGGTGTCCCTTCTTTTGGCAGGCGTGGAAAAGCTCGCTTGAGGTAGGTGACGCCTCTCCGAGGCGTCCGTTGTGCGATCATGAAAAGGGGCTGCGAACGCCCTTACGGACGGCTCGGAGAGCCGTCCCTACCCCGGAACCGCTCACCGCCCCGCCTTCAACTGCTCATACTTCTTCTCGTATTTGTCCCGCAGGCGCGTGTGCCGGCTCGTGAGGTCGATGCGGGCGCCGTCGATGTAGGCTTGCTCGACTTGTGTCGTGATTTCGAGCGGGTCGCCGGTGGTGACGATGAGGGTGGCGCGTTTGCCGACTTCGATTGAGCCAAGTTCGCCGGCGACGCCCAAGAGTTGGGCGGGATAGAGCGTGACGGACTTGAGCGCCTCGGCCGGCGGCAGGCCGTAGGCGGCGGCCTTGGCGGCCTGATACGGGAGGTTGCGGTCGGACATCGTGCCCATCTCGGCGCTGCCGTCGTTGGCGATGCAGAAGCGCACGCCGGCGGCGAAGAGTTTGCCGGGATTCGCGTAGCTCGCGTCGTAGGGATCCTCGCGGCGCAGCGGGAGCGTGAGCACCGGGCTCACGATGACCGGGATGTCGTGCGCCTTCAGGAGATCGGCGACCTTCCACGCGTCGGTGGCGCCGACGATCGTGATTTTCAACTTCTCGGCCTGCGCCCACGTGACGGCGGCCTCGATCTGACGGCGCTCATTGGCGTGGACGAAGACGGGGCGCTCGCCGCGCAACACGGGCAGCATCGCCTCCCAGCGCGAATCGAAATCGATCGGCTTGCCCGCGCCGTCCTTGGCCTTGGCGTAGGCGCGCGCGGTGGCAAACGCGTCGCGCAGGCGGCGGATGTTGTCGGCGATCGCGCGCTCCTGCGCAGTCGCCGCTGCCGCGGCGCTGGGATCGCGGTTCACCACCATGCTCGGCCAGTAGATGTGCAGGGCGACGGCGGCGCGAAGCGTGAGGTCCTCCCACGTCCAGCCATCCATCCGGATGAGCGTCGAGGTGCCGGCCATGAGGCCGGTGCTCATCGGCACGCTGAGCGCGGCGAGGATGCCGTTGGCGCGCGAGACGGGGATGTGGTCGCTGTCGGGATTGAGCGCGGGCTGCGCGCGAGCGTTGGGATTCAGCGCTCCCGTCTCCGCGAGATCGACGGATCCACGCACAGAGCCGTGCTCGGTGAGCCCCATGCCGCTGACGGCCGAGATGAGGCCGGGATAGACATGCTTGCCGGCAATATCGACGACGGTCACGCCCGCCGGCGCGGCGAGCTTCGCGCCGATGGCCGCGATTTTTCCGTCGCGCATCAGCACATCGGTCGCGGGTAAGACAGCGCCGCTCACGGTGTGGACAGTCCCGCCGCGCAAGAGCACCGGCTGGCCGGGCTTGGCGACGGGGATCGAGTCGGAGGCGCGCGCGGTGAGCGCGAGGAGCGCGAGCGAGGTCGGTAGCCCTGCTCGAGAGAGCAGGGACCGGCGGAAATTTGCGGGCGAGAACGTCCCGCCTCTCACGAGGCGGGCTACCGCGGAACAGGAGAAAACGTTACGGCGCATGGGTCGTGCAGTTGAGGGCGTCGGCCCCGTCATGGTAGATGCCTTGGTATTCGCGGGCGCGGTGCGCTTCCATCGCCATCAGGACGCGAATGATGTCCGGCGTGGGCTCGGCTGCGGCGGCGGACGCGGCGCCGCGACCACCGGCGACCGGCGCCCCCCCGGTGCCCAGCGCACGCATGCGCTCGGCGAGCGCCTTTTGCGCGAGGGCCTCGCGCTCGGTCGTGGCGGCGGCGCGCAGCTCGGCGTCATCGGCCAGCGAGAAATACAGCCGCCCGTCGATCCAAGTCTGCTCGGCCCGCGCGTAGCTCGAGAGCGGACTCGCGCTCCAAATCACGAAGTCGGCATCCTTGCCGCGCTCGAGCGAGCCCACGCGATCGTCGATGCGGAGCTGCTTCGCGGGGTTGAGCGTGACGAACTTGAGCGCCTCCTCCTCGGGCACGCCGCCGTATTTCACGGCCTTGGCGGCCTCGGTGTTGAGGCGGCGCGCGAGCTCGTTGTTGTCCGAGTTGAAGGAGACGAGCACGCCCGCGTTGTGCATCATCGCGCCACCGTAGGGAATCGCGTCGAGGACCTCGTATTTGTAAGCCCACCAGTCGCTGAAGGCCGAGGCGCCGGCGCCGAGCTTCGCGATCTCGTCGGCGACCTTGTAGCCCTCGAGGATGTGCTGGAAGGTCGCGACGGAGAGCTTTTCGCGCTGCGCGAGGCGGATGAACATCAGCACCTCGTCCTGCCGGTAGGAGTGGATGTGGACGAGGCGCTCGCCCTTGAGAATCTCGAGCGCGGAGTCGAGGCGGAGGTTGCGGCGCGGCGGGAGCGCGGAGCCGGGGGTGGCCTTGAGAGCGCGCTCGTAATCGCGCGCCTGGGCAAACGTGTCGGTCATGATCTGCTCCACGCCCATGCGCGTGGCGGGATAGCGCTGCGCCACGCCGGGGGTGATGGTGCGGCTGGACTGCTTCACATTTTCGCCGAGGGCAAACTTCACGCCGGGCGGCGCGCCGGCAAATTTCAATCCCTCGGGCAACGCTCCCCAGCGCAGCTTGATCACTTGGTTCTGGCCGCCCATCGGGTTGGCCGAGCCGTGGAGCAGATTGGAGGTCGTCGTGCCGCCGCCGAGCTGGCGGTAGATGCTCACGTCGGTCGCATCGAGCACATCGCCGACGCGAACCTCCACCGTGACGGCGCTCGTGCCCTCGTTGACGCCGCGCGAAATTGCGGTGTGCGAGTGGCAGTCGATCAAGCCGGCGGTCACATGCTTGCCGGCCGCATCGATCACGACCGCACCGGGGGGCGCCTCGAGATATTTGCCGATACCCTCGATCTTGCCAGCACGCACCAGCAGAGCACCGCCATCGATGCGTCCCGCCGGGCCACCCGTCCAAATCGTGGCATTCTTCACGAGCACGAACTCCGGCTGCGCCGGGATGCCCTTGCGCCCGTAGGCGCCGGCGGGCCAGGCGTCGGCGTTGGCAATAAACTTCTCCTCGCGCGGCGCGGGCGCGGCGGGGCGCTCGGGCGCGACGCTGCGCTCCGCGCTCCAACGAAATGCCGTGCCATCGGCCAGCAGCCCCGTGCCCTCGATCGCGTTGCCGGTGACTGTGCCCGCGAGACGCACGGTGCCCTTCGCGTCCTTGCCCTTAAACAATTCCGCCGGCGCCAGCAGCGTGAGCTGTCCGCGGGACTGGGTGAACGTGATATCCTTGTCGCCGATCCGCACCCGCGGACGCGCACCGCCGCGGCCCTCGATGCGGAGTTCCTCGGGCGCCGTCGCGCCGCGCCACGCCACTTTCCACGTGCCGCGCGCATCGACCCGCTGCGCCGCCTCGGTCTCGAAACGAATCCCATCCACCCATACCTCGGTGATCTCCGCCCCGCCCTCGCTTCCAAATAGATCACCCGTGGCCACGACCAGATGCCCGAGCTTCCCCGGCGCGATCGTGCCCACGAGGTCAGCGACGCCAAGCGCCTGCGCCGGCACCGTCGAGAGGGCGGCCAGCGCGGATGCGGGCGTGAGGCCACGGCGCACGGCGAGCCGCACGGCGTTCCAGAATTGCGTGTCCGGCGCACGGAGCCCGGCGGTCGTGAACGCCACCGGCACGCCCTGCGCCGTGAGGCGCGCGGCATTCGACGGCGCCAGTTCCCAGTGCTGCAAGGTCGAGAGCGGCACGTCGGCCGCCTTGTCGGGTGTCTCGACCTCGGGGACCGCGGGGAAATTCAGCGGCACGATCACCGGCGTCTTTTTCGCGGCCAGCGCTGCCACCATGCGGTAGTCGGCGCCCCGGCCCCGCAGCACGAGCTTAAGGCCAAACTCGTCGGCGATGGCCTGCGCCCGCAGCAGATCGAGTTCGTCCTGCGTGTCCATGACCACTGGCCTTCGCGCACCGACGTAATCGGCAAGCGCCTGCAGCGAGGCGTTGGCTTCGGGGCGCTCGAGCGCCGGGTTTTTTTCATGCGCGGCGCTGGCCTCGCGCAGCCATTTCGCGTCCACCAGCGTCTGGCGGATCAACGCCACGGACCCCATGAGCGAAGCCGGATAGGCGCCGGCGCCTTGCTCGAAAGCCACGTGCTGGGCGAGTCGCGCCCGCACGAGCGTCGCGCCCGGAGCGCGGCCACTCAGGCTCACCAACGCGCTCTCGCCGCGAAAGACGCCGCGTCCCGGCGCGACCACCGCCGCAGCAAATCCCAGCTCGCGCAACGCC
>JANOCA010000651.1:0-6764 GCA_031411915.1 Opitutaceae bacterium | reverse complement strand
GTGAGGGTGAAGATGATGTCGTTCTCGTCGGTCAGCTCGACGTCGATCTTCTGGGCGGCGAGCTGGGTGCGGAGCGAGGTAAGGATGAAGAGCAGCCGGCCCTCTCGCTCGAGGCGCGCGCGATGCTCCGCCATGTTTTCCGGCGTGAGGGCGCGGATGCGCATCTCGGAATCGATCAGCCGGAGCGCGGTCGATTGCGCCATGCCGATCGTGAGCACCATGCGATCGGCGTGGACGATGACGGTGGTCAGCGTCTCGTAAGGATCGTGGGCGCGGCCGGAGGGCAGCGACGCGACGAGCAGGACGAACAGGAGGGCGAGGCGCATGGGATTTCGCGGCCCGACCACGCTCGATCGCTACGGCGCTTTCACAAGCGCGATGTTGGGTCGCGGGAAAGTCTTCGTCTCGGCGCCGAGGTGGAAGCCGGTGTGCGTGGGCTGATTGTAGGCGCTGTTCTGCCACGCGACGCTCAGGCGGTAGACGGGATCGTGCATCAGCGTGTAGCCGCGGTGCGAAGTGGGGATCGGCGTAGTGAAGATGCGCAGCTCCTTGTTGTCCGTGGTGCGCAGGATCACTTCCTCGCGCCAGTCGCCGAGGAGATCGGCGCAGAGGGCGGGCGTGGACTTGGTGCCGTTGTTGGACATGCAGCCTTCCGCGAGGAGGAGCGGCTCCTCGGCTTCCTTTTCCCAGTTCCATTTCGTGACGGTGTTGCGGTCGAGAATCTCGCAGAGGAAATCGCCGTCCCACCAGATCTTGAAGTTGCAGGAGCGCGGTTTGCGCTCGGAGATCGGCTCGCCCTTGATGTTCCAGAGGCCGCGCAGGCCCGCGCCGGAGGCCCAGGTCTCGTAGCCGGGATGGCGCGGATCGATGTCGGCGGCGAGGCCGCGGCCGACGTCGGGTGACTGCTTACTCCAAAGAATCACGCCCGTCCGCGCGTCGCGGAGATTGGTGCCGTGCTCGTGCCGCGTGTTTTCGTGGATGGCAAAGACCTCAAGCCCCGGCCGCGCCGGATCGAGGTCAGAAACATGGAGGGCGTCGCCGTGGCCGAGGCCGGTGGAGTAGAGGCCTTTGCCGTCGGAGCCGATGGTGCAGGCGCCGTAGACGATGTCGTCTTTCCCATCGCCATCGACATCGGCGATGCTGAGGCCGTGGTTGCCCTGGTTGCGATATTTCTCGTTGCCGGGTGTGCCGTCGTTGCTGTCGAAGATCCAGCGTTGCGTGAGCTTGCCGTCGCGCCAGTCCCACGCGGCGAGCACGGCGCGCGTGTAGTAGCCGCGGCAGAAAATCGCGCTCGGCCGCACGCCGTCGAGGTAGGCGACGGCGGCGTTCATGCGGTCGGAGCGATTGGCGTAGCCGTCGCCCCAGTCGGCGACGGTGCCGCGGGCGGGCACGTAGTCGGTGGTGACGAGGGCGCGGCCGGTGCGGCCGTCGAATACCGTGAGGAATTCCGGCCCGCGCAAAATGCGGCCCTCGACCGAGGCGCCGCGGCCGCCGCCCTTTTGCTCGACGCTGCCGGTGCGATCGCGCGAGGGGACGATGGTGCCGGCGGGCTCACGCCAATCGGCGTTGGCATCGCCGATGATCTTTCCCGTGCCGTCGATGGTGCCGTCGGCGGTCTTGCACATGAGCTCGGCGCGGCCGTCGCCATCGAGATCGTAGGCAAGGAACTGGGTGTAGTGTGCACCTGCGCGGATGTTTTTGCCGAGGTCGATGCGCCAGAGGCGGGTGCCGTCGAGCTTGTAGGCGTCGAGAAAGACGTTGCCCGCATAGCCGGCGAAGGCGTTGTCCTTCGAGTTGGTCGGGTCCCACTTCAGGATGATCTCGTATTCGCCGTCACCATCGAGGTCGGCGGCGGAGCAGTCGTTGGCGTTGTAGGTGTAGTTGCGGCCATCGGGCGTCGTGCCGCCCGCCGGTGGGGTGAGCGGGAGGGAGAGATAGTTTCGCACCGGAGCGGCGGCCGCGATCGTGAAGCGCGCGCTCGGCGCCTGTTCGTGGCCGTCGAGGAGAGGGCGCACGAAGTAGGCGTTGGCTTGCGCGGGGTCGAAGGTGGTGTCGGTGAAGTTGCTCACGAGGAGCGGCGTGGCGTTGAGCTTCACCGGCGAGGTGTCGCCCGCGGCGCGGTAAAGGTTGAACGCGAGCGCCTCGGCGTCGGTGCCGAGCACCCGCCACGAGACGAAGATTTTCCTTTCCTCTATCTTGAGGGCGACGACACCGCGGCCGAGCGCCTCCATCTGGCGGGGTGCGGCAAGGAGGGAGACCCCGGAAAGGACGAGGGCGGCGAAGAGCGTGACGAACCGTGGGGTGAGGCGGAGCGGATTCATGGGGCGTGCCCGGCCAAACGCGACGCGGGTGGATTCGTTGCGCTGGCCGGGTTCGGACAGTTTGGCGCCGGCTAGGCGCCTTCGCCAACCCGGATCGGCAGAATCACGAAGGGTAGGTCCGCGGCGAAGAAGCGGCCCTGGAGGGTGGAGGCCGTGTGATTGTGGAGCAGGCGAGTGAGGCGCGTCTCGCGGGCGAAGAAGAGCTGGCCGGCGAAGAAGACGCTGTTTGGGAATTTTTCGCGCGTGGTGGCGGCGAGGGCCATGATTTCCGCGGTGGTGTCGTGGCCGATGGCGGTGAAGGCGGCGGCGGGGTGACCGTGGGCGTGCGCCCAGGTGGCGTAGCGCTCGGCTTCGGCGACGGTGTGATCCCGGAGGGCCGCGAGATCGTCGGCGCCCTTGAAATTGCCGGCGTCGACGGTGCCGACGGAGAGGAAGATGAAATTCCTGAACGACTTTCCGAAGAGGCGCGGCACGTGGAGCGCGGCATGGAGGCCGAGGCCGTTGTAGCCGTTGACGAGCAGGATGGCGGTGCGCGCCTGGGGATCGAGTGGGGAGTTTTGGAGGGGCGTCACCTGTGGCCGCCCGCGGGCCTCATCAGGCGATGCCCCCACGAGGAGCTCATCAAGGCGGCGGAGCTGGGTGGAGACGTTGCGGTAGTGCCGCTTGATCGCGAACGCCGCGGCGACGAGCGCGCCTGTCACGATGAGCGTGACCCAGCCGCCCTCGTGGAATTTCACGATCGTGAGCGAGACGAGGATGAAACTCGTGAGCGTGAGCCCGAAGCCGTTGACCGCGAGCTTGCGGCGCCAGCGCGGCTCGGTGGCGCGCACCGCCCACCAGTGCCGCACCATGCCGAGCTGCGAGAGCGAGAACGTGATGAAGACGTTGATCGAGTAGAGGACGACGAGCAGCGCGACGGAGCCGTGCGTGACCACCATCGTGAGCAGCGCGGCGCCGCCCATGAGCAAAATGCCGTTCTGCGTGACGAAGCGATCGGAGAGATGGGCGAAACGCGTCGGGAACCAGCGGTCGAGCGCCATGTTGGCGAGCACGCGCGGGCCATCGAGGAAACCGGCCTGCGCGGCGATGAAGAGCAGCGCGGCCTCGGCGGCGAGCGTCGTCCACAGGAACGACGCGCCGAGCGACGCGGGCCACGCCGACGTGATTTTTTCGACGAGCACGGCGTTGAGCGTCTTGCCCTGGACGGGCTCGACGCGGAAGAGCAGGTAAGCGACGAGCAAACCGGCGACCGTGATCGCGAGCGAGATGCCCATGTAGAGCATCGTGCGGCGGCCGGTCTGCACCCGCGGCTCGCGGAGGATGGGCAGGCCGTTGCTCACGGCCTCGATGCCGGTGTAGGTGCCGGCGCCCATGCTGTAGGCCTTGAGCAGCAGCGCGAGCAGGCCGAACCAGCCGACCTGCGAGGAAACCGTGCGCACCTCGTTCACGGTCGCGGCGGCGACTTCGCCCACGCCCGAGGCATGCGTGCCAATCGCGTAGAGAATCACGAACGCGTGCGTGCCGATGAAAACGAAAAACACGGGCACCCAGAGCAGCACCGACTCGCGCACGCCGCGGAGGTTGATGAGCGTGAGGACCGCGACGCTCGTGCCGGCGAAGATGAGCTTCCACTCGAGCCACGCGGGCGGAAGCAGGCTGAAGAGCGCATCGGCCCCGCTCGCGACCGAGATTGTGATCGTGAGCACGTAGTCGATGAGCAAAGCGCTGCCGGAGACGACGCCGGCGGCGGGCGAGAGAAGCTTGCTCGCGACGAGGTAGCCGCCGCCACCGGTGGGAAACAGCTCGATGATCTGCGAGTAGCTCGCGCAGATCGCGATGATGGTCACGACGCTTGCCAGCGCGACAAACACCGCGAGGTGAGGATGGGCGCCGAGCGCGCGAAAAGTCTCCTCCGGGCCGTAGCACGAAGACGAGAGCCCGTCGGCGCCGAGGCCCACCCACGCGAAGACCGCGACGAGCGAGACGCTGTGAAAGAGGTTGCGGTCGCCGAGCGAGCGCGCGCGACCGAGGAAGAAGGAACGGACGGACATGGCGGAGGACTCCGAAATGCGCCGCCACGTGCGCACGGCGGGGCCGGGCGCACACGACGGTGCGGTTGCGATGTGGAGCGACCGTGATGCGTCCGCCCGAGCGGACGCACAGTGGATCACCCTTCCCAATGCCGACGAGGTTAGCTGACGGGCTCGGTCCTAGGAAGTGACCTTGGCCGCGGTTGCCCGCGGCCGTGCGCCCCATCCGTCCCGCAATTGCGGGACGGAAATTGGTTCCCCCGTGCTGGCCACCGAGGAAGCGGCGGCAGCTTAGGCGTGCGAATCCAAAGAACGGAGGCGGACGATGCGCCCGCGGCCCGCGCGCTCAAGCCCGCCGTGGCCGCACCCGCGCAAGTCGCGACGCGCGGCGCGGATGGCCGTGATTTTTGCCCGTCGCGCTGTGTCTCGGGTGTGGAAGCGGAAGGGGCTGTTTCCAAAACGCCGGTGCGGCATTGCAGGCGGGCCGAAATCCTTTTTTCGGTGGCCGCCATGTCGCTTCCCCTTGCCCCTGCCACTGCGGACGTCAAGCCGCCCGCCGACACCACGCCCGCCGTCGTGCGGCACCTCGGCCTGTTCTCGGGCCTTGCGCTTTTCCTGATGACGTTCGTCGTCGCGCCGCCGGACGGCATGAACGCGACGGCGTGGCGTGTGTGCGGGCTGGCCCTGTGGATGGGCGTCTGGTGGATCAGCGAGGCGATGCCGCTGCCGGTGACGGCGCTGCTGCCGCTCGTGGTGCTGCCGCTGGGCAACGTGATGCCGCTCAAGAAGGCTGCGGCGAACTTCGCGGCCGAGCTCATCTTTCTCTTTCTCGGCGGCTTCATCCTCTCCATCGCCATCCAGAAGTGGCGCGTGCATGAGCGGCTCGGGCTCGGCCTGCTGCGCTACGCCGGCCGGAACCTCGCGACCTTGCTTGCGGGCTTGCTGCTCGTGACCGGTTTCATGGGCATGTGGATGAGCAACTCGGCGACCGCGATGGTGATGATGCCGATGGCCCTCAGCATCGCCGCGCTCGTCACCCAGGGATCGGCAGGTGCCTCACCCGTGACCCGCGCCCTCGTGCTCGCCGTCGCCTACGCGCCCTGTATCGGCGGCCTTTCGACCTTCATCGGCACGCCCACCAATGCCGTGCTCGAGGGCTACGTGAGCAAATCCTACGGCGTCAATATCAGCCTGGCGCAGTGGATGACGTTCGGCGTGCCGATCACGATCGTGCTGCTCGCCGCCTGCTGGGTGCTCCTCTACCTGACGTTGGTGCGGGGCGCGCCCGCGGTGCCGGGGCTCGGCGCGATGATGCGGGCGGAGTATGCCAAGGTCGGGGCCTTCACCCGCGGCGAGATCGCGACGACCGCGGTTTTTGCCTTCTGCGTGCTCGGCTGGGTGTTTGGCGACGTCTGGTCCGGGCTCATCGGCGTCAAGATTGAGGACGCGGTCATCGCCGTCACGGGCGCGCTGCTGCTCTTCCTGATCCCGCTCGACCGCAAATTCAGCGCGACCGTGCTGACGTGGAAGGACGCGGAGAAGCTCCCTTGGGGCATTTTGATCTTCTTCGGGGGCAGCCTCAGCCTGTCCTCGGCGCTGACGGAGACGGGCGTCACGGGCTGGCTCAGCCAAGAGCTGCATATCCTGCACGACGTGCCCGTCTGGCTCGTCATCGCCTCGGTCGTGGCCCTGGTGGTGCTCGTCTCGGAGTTTATGAGCAACTCGGCGACAATCACCGCGTTTCTCCCGATTCTCGCCGGGCTGGCGGGGGGCTTGGAGATTCACCCCTTCCTCATCATGATTCCGGCGACGCTCGCGGCGAGCTGCGCGTTCATGATGCCCGGTGCTTCGCCCTGCAACGCGGTCGCCTTCGCGACCGGCGCCTTGTCCGTGCCGCAGATGGTGCGCACCGGGCTCTGGCTGAACCTCATCTGCGCCGCCGTCATCCTGATCGCCGGCTTCTACATGATACCCGCGATCCTGGGGTTCGCGCCCTATGACGTCCCGGCATGGGCGCAGCCGAAGGCGCCATGATGGCCGGAGTGGCGCGGTGCGGCCGCATGGAATCTTTCCGCGATTTCCCACGACGCGCGGCTTGTGCGCGCGAAGCGGAGCCTTACGGTCCGGGCCTTTACTTCCCATGACTCCTCAAGGCATCGCCCGTTTGGTTGGCTTCGCGATTCTCGTTTTCGCCGCGATTCTCATGGCCGTGTCCGGCACCTACGTGGTCAAGCCCGGCTTCCGCGGCGTGGAGGTCACGCTGGGGCGCGTGTCGCCGGCGTTCAAACCCGAGGGCTTCGGCCTCAAGGCGCCGCTCATCACCGACATTCGCCAGATCTCCATCCGGCAGCAGACGGCCGAGGACAAGGCCGAGTGCTACTCGTCCGACCTCCAGCAGATCTCCGTGGATCTC
>JANOCA010000650.1:0-2442 GCA_031411915.1 Opitutaceae bacterium | reverse complement strand
GCGGGGATTCTGGCGCGCGCCGGTCCAGCCGAAGGCCTCGAGCACATCCACGACAGCCTGCGCGCGCGGGAGGTTGAGGCTCGGGCGGTCGCGCTCGTTGGACAGGCTGGCGAACATCCACGCGCGGCGCGCATGGCCGAGCGAGATGAACGAGTCCGCGGGGCGACGCGCATCGAGGTCGAGCGTGATCTCCTCCACCTGCATCGGCTGGCCGGAGACGGCGAAGAGCGAGTCGACCACCTGCTCCGCGGTGAGCCGGCGCGCATCCGGCGCGGCGAAGAACCGCTGCGGCGCGGGCGCGGTGAGGTTCCGCCCAACGGCCGGGCGCTGGTAGGCCTCCGAGGTGAGCACGAGCCGCGCGATGGGCCGCAGATCGAAACGCTGCGCGACAAACTCGCGCGCGAGCCACGCGAGCAGCTCGGGGTGGCTGGCCTCGCGGCCCTCCCAGTCGTGCGCGGGCTCGACGATGCCGGCGCCCATGAGGCGTTTCCACACCCGGTTCACGATCACCTGCGCGAAGCGGGTGTTGTGCGGCGCGGTCACCAGCGCGGCGAGGCGCTCGCGGGTGTCACGCGGGTTTTGCACGAAAGCGTCGAGCGAGGCGTCGTCGGCGGCGCCGGTGAGCTTGGCAAACGGCCACGCCGCCGGCACGGGCTGCTTGGGCGGGAGCGTGACTTTGATCAGCGACTCTCGCGCCTTCTTCTCGAAGAACGCCGCGGGCACGGTGCTCGACGCCGGCACGGTCACGGGCTTGCGCTCGAAGAACGCGGCGAGCGAGTAGAGGTCGCTCTGTTTGGTGGAGTGGTAGGGCGAGTCGTGGCAGCGCGCGCACTGGAGCTCGATGCCGAGGAACGCGGTCGCGACGATGTGGCCCTTGGCGGCGAAGGGCGCGTCGTTGTCGGCCGCCATCCCGAAGCCCGCGCTGCCGCCCTCGCGCTCGCTGCCGCGCAGCAGGATGAGCTCGGTCACGAGTCGATCCATCGGCTTGTGGTCGCGCAAGGCCTCGTAGAGGTAGAAGCGGAACGGGCCCGTGTTGTTCAGGCTCGGCTTCACGATGTTCGGATTCTCGCCGAGCACATCCTGCCAGTAGCTGACCCAATGATCGGCCCAGCGCTCGTCGGCGAGCAGGCGATCGATGACGCGGGTGCGTTTGTCGGGTGCGCGGTCGGCGAGAAAAGCGCGGACCTCGCGCTCGTTGGGCGGCACGCCGACGGTGTCGAGATAGGCGCGACGCAGGAACGCCGCGTCGTCCACGACGGGCGCGCGCGCCACGGTCTCCGGCGCGAGCGGCGCGGCGGGCCACGGGGCGCCGCCGTCAATCCAGGCCTTCAGGGTGGCGATCTGCGCGGCGGTGAGCGGCTGGGATTTCGCGGGCATGCGCTCCTCCTCGTCGGCGTGAATGATGCGCGCGAAGAGTTCGCTCTTGGCCGCGTTGCCAGGCACGAGCGCGGGGATTTTCGACTCGCCGCCAGCGAGCGCGGCGTCGCGGGTGTCGAGCTTGAGGCCGCCCTTGTCCTTCTCGCCGTGGCAGCGGAAACAGCCGTCGCGCAGGATGGGGAGGACGTTTTCGTGGAAATGCCTCGCCTCGGCCACCGGCGACTTAGCTACTTCCGCCACGGCACGATCGATCTTGGCGCCGAGGAAGGCGTCGATCGGATGCGGTGCGCCGGCGGGCACGGGCACGGCCTGCGTGGCGGCCCAGGCGCGCGCGGCGTCGTGGCGCTTGTTCCAGAACACCTCCTGTGAGGCGGCGGCGGTGCGGCGCGTGGCATCGTCGAACGCCACGAGGTCGGCCTCGGTGCGCGCGAGCGCGGCCGTCACCGCGGCGTCGGTGAGCGGCACGGGCTCGAGCTTTGCCCCGGCGGGTTGCAGGACGTTGAAGGTGCGGCCGTCGGCCGTCTCCACCGCGACGGTGAACTCGCTTGGTTCGACGCGATAGCGGCGGCCGCCGGAAATGTTTTCCACGACGACGCGTTGCGGCGCGCCCGGCTTAATCGTGATTTCGCCAAGAACTTCCTGCACGCCATACGCCACCGAGCGCAGGCCCGGAGCCGGCGGCGCCGGCACGGGCTCCACCGGATCGTAGCCGCCGGAATCGGGGCGGTGGGGCTTGGTGCTCGCGATGAGCGCACCATCGACCCACAGCCGCGCCAGCCCGCGCGCACGGAAGACCACGCGGTGTTTCCCCGGCGGCAGCGAGACATCGGCCGCCAGCCGCGCGAGCACGGGAGCCTTCCAACTCGCGCGGATGCCCCAGTCGTCGTAGCGGAGCGGGAAGCGCGGGAGGAGAAACTCGCGCGCGGACCAGCGCATGGTTTCGGCGGGGAGCTTTTCGCCTTCATTCAGCCAACGATCGTGGGTCGGCATGCCTTCGTGAAACGTGGCGAGCACGCGGCCTGCGGGGATCGCGCCGACCTCGGGCATCACGGCGGGCGCGGCCTT
>JANOCA010000649.1:0-5530 GCA_031411915.1 Opitutaceae bacterium | reverse complement strand
CTTTTGGTAAAACGGTTTCACTTCTTCAGCCAGCCGAGATCGACGAGGAAAGCGTCGGCTTCGGCTATTGTTTTACTTAGATACTCCGGTCTGTTGAAAAAGGCGTGGTCTGCACCTTCGTAGCCAACAAGCTTGCATGGGCGATTTGCCGTCTTCATCGCTTTATCAAAAGCTACGACACTGCCATAGGGAACTGTCTCGTCTATCGTCCCATGAAGAAGCAGGGCCGGTGGAGTGTGTGGGCCAATGTGATGCGCTGGAGAGATAACGTGCCCCTTCACTCCCAATCGGTCTATGCCGGGTTCCATCTTTGGATTTTCAAATTTCCAATCCCCGATCGGAGCGAGTGTGGTGGCGGCGTTGAAAAGGATCATGGCGTTCGGTCGTTCGTCGCTGCCAAGACCAGTGATTGTGCCAGTGCAGGCTGCGAGGTGACCACCAGCAGAGCCGCCAGAGGCGGCAATCTTGTTCGGATCAATGCCGAGACGCTGGGCATTCTCCCTGACCCAGGCGATGGCCGCCTTGGCGTCTTTCACGCATTCCACCGCTAAAACACCATGGCGGGATTTCACACGATACTCAGCGGGAATGGCGATCATGCCACGCTTTGAAAAATATCGTGCATGAGCCGCGAATTGTTCCGGTGTTCCTGCATTCCAACCACCACCGTGGAAGAACACAATCGCGGGCTTCGGCACCTTGGGATCCGATTCCCCAAAGATCCATAGCTTCAGTTCCGTGGAGTCGATTTTTCGGTAGGTCTCGACGCGGGCATCCTTGAATGCGGATGAATTGGGAGACTGAGCGAACAGCGGGGCGGCGAGGAGGCTAAGCAGGAGGCAGATGATGGCTTTCATAGAGGATGGGTTCGCCACTCGTTCAACCGGTGCGCGGCAGGATCGCGCCGTGCTTGGCGAGTTCGCGGCGGATGTTCGCCAGCGCCACTTGCGTCGGGGTCGTGCCCGCCTTGGCCGCAAGCGCGGCGGTGGCGCCGGCGGCCTGGCCCATCGCCATGCACGAGGCTTGGACGCGCAGCGCGGAGTTGGCGAGGCGGTCGCTGCCGAGGCAGCGGCCCGCGACCATCAGGTTCTTGCTGCCCTGCGGGATCAGCGCGCCGCGCGGGATCGTGGGCACGACGCCCTCCTGCAGGTGCTTCGGCACGATGCTCCCATCGACGTGCAGGTCGATCGGGTAGAAGGAGTGCGCGATCGCGTCGGCGAAGACGCGGCCCGTCTGGTAGTCCTCCACCTTCACGTTGGTCTCGCCGATGATGCGGTAGGTCTCGCGCACGCCCGTCTCCGGCTGGAGGCGCTCGACTTTCAGCAGCGCGAAGGCCGGCTCCTCCTTGAGAAATCGAATCATGCGCAGCACGGACTGGCGGCCCGCGAGGTTGGCGGCGGTGTGGGTCTCGGAGGTCGAGGAGTCGGCGCCCGAGACGTGCATGGCGTTGTCGCCGCCGTTGCGCAGGAAACCCGCGATGTTGCCGCGCGCGTCGGTGAGCTTGATCGCGCCGGACTTCATCGCGGCGACGAGCTTGGCCTGCAGCCGATCCACGTCGACCGCCGCGGGATCCCAGCCGCCGAGGCGGTAGATCAGCGTGCCGGGCTGGCGTTCCTTGTCGCGCTGGCACGTGAGGCCGGCAAGCCGCACGACGGAGGCGTTGCCGGTGCAGTCGATGAGCTGCTTCGCGACGACCTCGACCTCGGTGCCTTTGCCGAGGAGCCGCACACGCCAGCCGGCGGGTGTCGCCGTGACCGTCGTGGGAAACTCATAGTAGCGGAGCTGCACGCCGGCCTTTCCGCAGGCTTCCTCCGCGAGCGCCGCGTAGAGCGCGCCGCAGATGCGGACTTGGTGCCGCGAATGCTGGCGGCCGGTGGGCTTGGAAAAATCCGGCAGATCGTCGCCGTTCATTTCGGCCGTGGCGGTGACGAGTTCCCAGCCGATGCCGGCGATGACCTGCTTGCCCCAGGCGTGGAACAGCCCGGGGAAATCGACGCCGGCCGTCGTGGTCGTGCCGCCGAGCTGGCTGCCGGACTCGACGAGCGTCGTGCGCGCGCCGAGCCGGCCCGCCTGAATCGCGGCGATCGTGCCGGCGGTGCCGCCGCCAATGACGAGCACGTCGGTCTCAAGGGTGCGGGACGCGGCCGGAGCGGAGGCGGCGCGGGCGAGCGTGCCGGTGGCGGAGACGGCGCCGAGGGTGGAGATAAAAGTGCGGCGTTTCATAGTTGGGCACGGGGATGAAGAGGTGGTTATTTGAAGGCGGGCGCTTTCACGGTCGAGCGGCGTTTCTTGCGGCGGCGTCGTAGGCCAGGTGTCCGGTGGAGCCGGCACCGACGATGGCGCGAGCCGAGTGCGGCAAGTGGGCGCGATGAGCGTTGATCGTGGCCGTCAGGCCGGGATCGCGAATGCGGTTGTCCCACTCGTGCGGATCGCTCCGGTGGTCGTAGAACTCCTCCGAACCGTCCAGATAACGGATGAATCGATAATGCTTCGAGCGCAGGGCCACGTTGCCCGGCCCGAAGCTGGTGCGGGCGAAGTGCGGCCAGTCGGCGTCCGGATTCTTCAACAGGGGTGCGAGCGACCGACCGTCCATCGGGCGACCGGGCGGCAGTCCGCACAAATCCACGAGCGTCGGCATCACATCGAGCAGTTGCACGGGTTGGTCGCACACCCGGCCCTCTGGGATGCCGGGCCCGGCGACGATCAACGGAACGCGGGTGCTGGCCTCCCACAGGGTTTGTTTTGCCCAAACCTCCTTCTGCCCGAGGTGAAAGCCGTGGTCGCCGAAAAGCACGATCAGGGTATTGTCGCGATGCGGGCCGGTTTCAATGGCCCGCAGGACGCGCCCGACCTGATCGTCCACGAATCGGACACACGCCAGATACGCCTGAACCAATCGCCGCCACTGCTGCTGCTCCACGATCCAGGCGTGGGGCGGCTCGATGTGCTCGAGCCGGGTGAGGTCGATGGCGTAGCGCGAGAGATCCTCGAGGTCGTTGCGCCGGATCTCCGGGAGCCGAACCGTCGCCTCGGGCAGAGCCTCGAACCACCGCGCGGGGGCATACAGCGGCACGTGCGGCCGGTAGAAACCGGCCGCGAGGAAAAGCGGTTTCTCCTGCGGCAGCTGCAATTCCCGGGCGGCCCACTCGGCGATGCGCTGATCCGGCATGGCTTCATCCGCCACCGGCAAAGCGCCCCAATCCCACAGCCGGTTCCCAACGAAGGGCGCGAGCTTTGTTTCCGGCAATGGGCCGTAGCCGCCGAAGGAACCGGCGTGTTCGGCCATGAAGCGCGCATCCTGACCGTGATAGATCTTGCCCGCGCCCTTGACGCGGTAGCCGGCGGCCTCGAATCGGCGCGTGAGCAGGCGGTCGCTCTCCACCTTCGCATCATCGAAGGTCCCGGCATTGAAATAGATTCCGGTCGATTCGGGGTAGAGCGAAGTGAGGAAACTGGCGCGCGACGGATTGCAGATGGGCGACTGGGCGTGGGCGTTGCGGAAGAGCACGCCGCGCCGGGCTAGCCGATCAATGTTCGGCGTCAACGCCTGCGGGTGGCCGCCGAGGCATCCGACCCAATCGTTCAAGTCATCGAGGATAATGAGGACCACGTGCGGCCGGTCGCGCGGCGGCGCGGGGGCGGCCGCCAATGGGGCACCCGCGAACAGGAACAGAATCGCGGCGGTCGTCTTCCACATGGTCACGCCGGGGAGTTAATAGGTGGCGCGAACGCCGATCGTCGGCGTCACGCCGAATTTTTGGGACAGTTGCGCGAAGGCCGGGTTGTTGCCGATTTTTTCCATCCGGATGAAGGGTTCGTTGAGCACATTGCGCACGGAG
Source organism: Opitutaceae bacterium (assembly GCA_031411915.1). Lineage (GTDB taxonomy): Bacteria > Verrucomicrobiota > Verrucomicrobiia > Opitutales > Opitutaceae > ER46. The sequence continues at coordinate 1,691 of JANOCA010000649.1, read as the reverse complement.
AAGAACGCACTCGTCCGGTTCGCCAGCCGGAACGAACCGCCGAGATCGACGTTGATCCGGTGGCGCTGGTATTGGGTCCCGGCGGCATTGATCGGCTGCGAGGCCCCCCAGTTCATGTTCGCGTAGAGCTGCAGCCGGCGGTGGGCGTAGCTCAGCCCCGCCGCCACGAGATGCGGCGCCATGTTGGAGACGATGACCTGCGCGTAGTTTCGCGTGTAGCTCGCCCGCACGCTCAATCCGGCCCAGGGCTGCGGCAGGAACGCGAGGCTCTGGGTGTATTCGAGCTCCATCCCGCGCACGCGCACGTTTTCCGCACTCTGGATTGTCGTGACGAAGGTGTAGCCGTCGTAGGTGGGATCGCCGGGATTGAACTGCTCGCCGCTGATCCGCGCGTTGGAGCGATGCAGGCCCTTGATGTCGTTTTGGAAAAAATTGATCGCCGCGGTCCCGACCGGCTCGAAATACCGCGCCAGCCGCACCGAATAGTTGCGCGAGGTCTCGGGGCTGAGATTCACGTTCGGTGCGGTGATCATCAGCGTGTCGTCGTTGATCACCCATACCCCGGCGACATCGGCGAACTGCGGCCGCTTGACCGTGGAGCTGAAGCCGACCTGAAGGTCGAGGTTGCGCGTGAGGGCGTGCTTCAGCGACGCCGTGGGAAAGAAATGATCGTAGCTGCCAATGCGCTCGATCCGCGGCCGCGAGAGAAACTGATACTCCACCCCGGGAATCGTCGTGGCCCGGCCGGCGGGGACCGCGAAGCCGGCGGCGGCGACCTCGCGCGACGACCGCGCGTCGAATTCGCGCGAGCTGGTCTCGGTATCCTCGTGCCGGAGCCCGGCCCGCAGGTTCGATTTTCCCAGTTTCGCCGTGCCCATCAGGAACAGCGCGGTCACGTCTTCCTCGAAGTGCTTGGTGTTGGCGATGGTGGCGTTGTAGAAATCCGTGCCGGTCATCCGCGCCGTGAATTGGTCCGGTCGCGACCGGAAGAGCTCTGCCACCTTCATGAGGTCGGGCCGGTAGAGGCCGCCGCCCGTGAGGGAAGTGACCGCGATGTCCTGCTGGCTGACATCCAAATCCAGCCCGGTGCGAAAGCCGCGAAACGCCCCGAGGCCCGCCCCCGGTCCGGTGTAGTCGTAGAACGACGCCGAGCGTGACTGCTTGTAGTCGCTCACCACGCGTTTCCATTTGGCGCCGGCCTTCCACACCACCGGCAGAATCCACCGGGTGCGATACGTCGCGGTGCCCTCGCCGGTGTAGAGACCGATGCGGGAATATCGGCCGTCGTTCACCGTGATTCCCGGCGACGAGAAAAACGCTCCGTCGTTCCAGTCCGGCCCCGCCGTCTGCGCGATCTTCCAGTCGCCGTCGTTAGTCGAGGAACGCACGGCCCGGAATCTCACGTTGGACAGCGCCATCACGCCGGCCGAAAAAACCGAGTCGCGCTGCTTCATCGGATCGTAGGAGCTGAGCGAATCCGAGATGTTGGCCCGCCCCTCGACCGTCAGGTCGCCGAGCGTGTATTCGAATCGCGGGGCGTAGGACTTGCCGTTCCCGATTTTCGCCACGGCCTGCGGTTCGACGGAGACGCTGGCGTTGGCGGCCGACGTGAGGTCGGTCAGCACCTGATCGCCGGGGATGCGCGTGGTGCGCGCCCCGGTGTTGAACGTCGCCATGCGTTGCCCCGACCA
>JANOCA010000648.1:0-1844 GCA_031411915.1 Opitutaceae bacterium | reverse complement strand
GAGATCGTCATCCAAGTCACCAAGGGCCCCATCGGCACCAAGGGCCCGCGCACCACGACCAACCTCTCGATCCCCGGCCGCTACCTGATTCTCACGCCGTTCTCCGATGGCTGCGGCATCTCCCGCAAGATCGAGGACCCGGCCGAGCGCAAGCGCCTCAAGACCCTCATCAACGAACTGACCATCCCGGAAGGCGTGGGCGTCATCGTCCGCACGGCCGGCGAGGGCAAGAAATCCCGCTACTTCGTCCGCGACCTCCACATCCTCCTCAAGACGTGGGAGGACATCCAGGCCAAGATGAAGAACGACCGGGCGCCCGCGTGCCTTTACCAGGAGCCCGATCTCGTCGAGCGCACCGTGCGCGACTTCCTCACGGAGGAAGTGGACCGCGTGCTCATCGACAGCAAGGACGACCACGAGCGCACCCAGAAGCTTGTCGGCCAGATCTCCAAGCGCGGCGCCGCCAAGATCGCGCTCTACAAGGACAGCATCCCGATCTTCGAGCGCTTCAACATCGAGCGCCAGATCGAGCAGACCGGCCAGCGCAAGGTCCCGCTCCCGTCCGGCGGCGAGATCATCATCGACGAAACCGAGGCGCTCATCGCCATCGACGTTAACACCGGCTCGCACAAGAACCGCGGCGGCGACGAGAAGAACGTCATCTACGCCGTGAACCTCGAGGCCGCCGCCGAGATCGCCCGCCAGATCCGTCTCCGGAATCTCGGCGGCCTGATCATCATGGACTTCATCGACATGAAGGAGCGGCGCCACCGCAACGCCGTCTATGAGAAGATGGTCGAGCTGATGTCCGGCGACAAGGCGAAGAACCACATCCTGCCCATCTCGTCGCTCGGCATCATGCAGATGACCCGGCAGCGCCAGTCTGAGTCGCTCTCGAGCAATCTCTACAACGACTGCCCCTACTGCCGCGGCCGTGGCATCGTGAAGAGCGCGACGACCATGAGCGTCGAACTCCAACGCAAGCTCTCGTCCGTGGTCCGCAGGTTACAACTGCGCAACGACGGGAAGGAATATTCGCTGCGCGTGCTCGTGCATCCGAGCATCCTCGAGCGCCTGCGCAGCGAGGATGCCGATCTGCTCGTGCGCATGGAGAAGCTCTTCCGGGTCAAGTTGGCCTTCCGCGCCGACCTCAACTACCACGTCGAGAACTTCAAGATCCTCAACGCGGAGACCGGCGAGGAATATCGGTAAGCGTCCCGAGCTCGTTGTGTTTTCCCGCAGGAAGGCCGCTCATCGCCGAGCGGCCTTCTTCTTTGGCGGTCCATCAACGACGACGCGCCCATCATGGGCGCAACGCCGAGACAGGGCGGAATTATTTCTTCTCAGAATCCAGTTCCTCCGCCGCCTGCGTCCCTTTGTGAAAAGTGGTGTAGAGGAAGACCGGAATCGAAAGATCACCGAGATGTTTGCGGACGAAGGGCTGGACCTCCTCCCACTTCAGGCTGCCCACCCCGGTCGCCAGCTTGGGCAGGGCGATGCTTGTGAGCTTCTCGCTCGTGATGTGATTCCGCAACGCGTGCAGGGCGTGATTCACATTGGCCAGGGTGGCGCGCCCGGGATGCCCGGCGCCCTCGGGCACCGGCTGCTGGGTCAGCAGGCAGAGGATGCGCCGGCCGCCGACCCCGGCCCACGCCCAAAGCGTTCCCGCCGCCGGGTTCGATTGGTGGCAGTAGTGCCGGAAGTCCTTATACATCGCCGGCCAGTCCTCCCGGAGGCTCAGCGCGAGCCCGTGGTCAAAATGGTCGTGAGGCGCGACGCCATGGGCGATCGCCTGCGCGCGGGTCAGAAGAATATCACCGGTCACTTCGTGGATCATGACCACA
>JANOCA010000647.1:0-3394 GCA_031411915.1 Opitutaceae bacterium | reverse complement strand
AAAGTCCACGCGGTCGACGTAGAGATGGCTCACGACCGAGAGATCGCCGGCGACCTTCAGCCACGCGTAAACCTCCTTCAGCGCCTGGTTCAGCTCGGTCATTTCCGCGGCATCGTAGATGACGGTGTCCCACAGGGTGGGCTTGCCGGAGTCGTCGGTAAGCGGGATGACCTCGTGGAAGGCGCGCAGCCGATCGTAGGTCACGGGCAGCTCGCGCTCGCGGCGGTAGCGCCCAAGGTAGCTGCGCAAATCCGCGCCGACCGGGAAGCTCGGCTTGCGCCGCGTCGGCAGGGGGTTGGTGTTGCCCGTGGTCTCGCCCATGGGCGGACGGTGGGTGGCGGGGAGAGCGGAAGCAATCCCGTCGGTCGACGCGAGCCAGAGGCTTTTTGGTGCAAATCAACCCGGGCGCAGCCGTAATCTCGCGTCTGCACATTATCCCGGGATTGTCGGTTTTTCTTACAGTTCTCCATCATTGCCTCGCCCCTCCATTTTTTTAATTTTTCCATAATGTGCTTATGATAATAGATTAAATGATGTAATGATAAGTTTTAGGGAACTGGCGCAAACGAGGCTATTCAAGCTAATCGCCATCGTTGGGCTAGCTTTCGGCGTGAGCGTCGCAAACGCCCACACTACCTCCATTGGTGTTTATAACGCGGGTGCGCCTGGTGCCGTCACGCTGGCCATGGGCACGTATAGTCACGGCAGCCCGATTTTCCAAGGGAGCATGGCCCTTATCGCCGGCCCGGTGACGACTGGTCCTGTAGCCTTCTCGAGCGTTACCACGACCAAGCCGGTCGGCTTGATCGATGGGGTGAACAACTTCTACGCCGATTCCACCTCCTCTACTTGGGGAACCTTGCCTGCGAACTCTTACAATTCGCCGACCGACACCACGGGTATTGGACCTGTGGTCAATTGGCAGCAACTGACGTTCGTCGGTCTGACGCCGGGACTTTACACCTACCAACTCACCGGCATGACCTCTCAGAACTGGGAGAACCTTAACTCATTCACAAATAACTGGACCGGGACGTTCCTTGTTTCTGGCGTAACTGCTGGGACCTCGACCCCCGATGGCGGTCTCACGGGCCTCATGCTTGGAGCCTCCCTTGTTGGGTTCGCCGCGCTGCGCCGCCGGTTCGCCCGCGCCTAATACTGCTAGCCCATTCAGGAAATTTGCGAAAGCCCGCCCTGCAAAGGGCGGGTTTTTTTGCGGCATGCTATTGCTAGCTTTGATCCGACCATGGCGGCCGGAGAGGAATCCCGACTTCCGCCAAAGGGTCACCGCACCGGCACCTCGAACCAGAAGACGCTGCCCCCCGCCGCGGGAAAATCCGCGCCCACGGTGCCGCCCTGCGACTCGACGAGGTGCTTCACGATCGCGAGGCCGAGGCCGTTGCTCTCCTCGCCGGCCGTCGGGCGCACGGAGATGCGGGCGTGGTCGCGGAAGAGCTGCGCACGCTCCCCGGCGTCCACCCCGGGGCCGGTGTCGTGCAGCTCCACCCGGGCGCGGCCTGAGGCGGCGAGCGTGCGGAGGGTGACGCTGCCGCCGGATGGCGTGAACTTTAGGGCGTTGCTCGTGAGGTTGGTGACCGCTTGATAAATGAGCGAGGCGTCGCACGAGGCTGCCGGGAGCTTTTCCGCCAGCGCGCTCGTGAGCGTGATTTGCTTCTGTGTGGCGGCGTGCTCGTGCTGGCGGACGACGGCGCTGGCGAGGAGGTTGAGGTCGACGCGCGCCGCGGGGCCGGTCTCGGCGGCCGGCCCGCGCAGGCCGAGAAATGTGTCGATGATGCCGCGCATCTGCACCGCGGAGTCGGTGATCGTCTCGACGTAGCGGGCGAGCTTGTCGGCCTCCGCGATGGCCGGCTGGCGGCGCAGGAGATCGCCGGCGACGAGGACGAGGCAGAGCGGGTTGCGCAGGTCGTGGCTCGCGATGCGCATGAACCGCTCCTTGAGCGCGAGCTGGCCCTCCAGTTCGCGGCGCAGGCGGCGGAGCGTGAGGTGCGTGCGCACGCGCGCGAGCGCCTCCTCGTGCTCGATGGGCTTGGCGAGGTAGTCGACGCCGCCAGCCTCGAAGGCGCGGACCTTGTCAGCCGTCTCGGTGAGCGCGGTCATGAAGATCACGGGCAGATCGCGGGTGGCGGCGCGCGCATGCAGCCGGCGGCAGGTTTCGAAACCGTCGATGCCCGGCATCATCACGTCGAGCAGCACCAGATCGGGCTGCGTCTGCGCCGTCTGGGCGAGCGCCTCGTCGCCGTCCTCGGCGACCATGATCTGATAGCCGGCGCCGCCGAGCGTCTCGACGAGGACACCGAGGTTGGCCGGCGTGTCGTCGACGATGAGGATGGTCTCGGGCATGGGGTGAAGAAATCCCAAATCACAAAAGTCCAAACGCCAAAGAATGGCCAAGTTCCAATCGGGCCGATGTCATTTGGCCGCTGGGATTTTTTTGGCGTTTGGGTTTTGGCGTTTGGGATTTCATTGCATGTAGCGGGCGGCGAACTGTCGCACGGCCTTCATCTTGAAGCGCGCGGCGAGGTCGAGGACATTGTGGGCGAAAGGCGCGTAGCGCGGATCGAGCGCGAGCAGCGCCTCGGCGCGGGCGCGCAGCCCCACGACGTCGCCCTTGGCGGCGAGTTCGTGGAGCGCCGCGGCCTCGGCGGGCGGCGGCGCATGCAGCGTGAGCGCCTGGGGGAAGGGGGAATTGGAATCGGGCGTCTCGGCGTGCGTCCACGTGAGCCCGAGGAGGCGACCGAGGAGCGCAAACAGTTCCTCCTCGCGGAAGGGCTTGGCGAGGAACTCGTCGCACCCCGCGGCAAAGCACTCGGTGCGGTCGATGGCGTAGGCGCTGGCGGAGACGGCCGCGATGCGCAGTGCATCTCCGCGCGCGGAGTTGCGGAGGCGGCGGGTGGCCTCGAGCCCGTCGAATTCGCCCGGCATGCGCAGATCCATGAGCACGACCTCGGGCTCGAAGGCCGCGGCGCGTTCGAGCGAGCTTGCGCCGTCGACGGCTTCCGCGAGTTCGAAGCCGAGCGGGGTGAGCATCTCGACAAGCACGGCGCGGTTGGCGGCGTTGTCGTCCACGACCAGCACGCGGCGGCGCGGGCCCTCGTAGCCGCTGATGCGCGAGGTCGAGCGCACGGCGGTGGGCGCGGCGGGGGCGGTGGGCAGCGCCACATCGAACCAAAATCGGCTGCCCCAGCCCGGCTTGCTCTCGACCTGGAGCCGCCCGCCCATGCGCTCGACGAGACTGCGGCTGATGGCGAGGCCCAGGCCGGTGCCGGTGGCGGCCGCGCTCGCCCGGTTGCCCACCTGCGTGAAAGGCTCGAAGAGTTTCCCGACGTCCTCGGCGGAGATGCCGAGCCCCGTGTCGCTCACGGAGAATCGGATG
>JANOCA010000646.1:0-7707 GCA_031411915.1 Opitutaceae bacterium | reverse complement strand
GTCTACCGCCTGAGCGACGTCGATCTCGTCTCGCGCCCGGCACGCGACGCGAAGCGCGCGATCCTCTACGTGGCGCACCACTCGGCCGACGCCGAGCTGCGCAGCGAGCCGCTGATCGCGGAGGTGATGGCGGCCGAGCCGACGTCCGCGGTCTTCGCGTGCGATGTCCGCGGCATCGGCGAATCGCAGCCGACGACCACGGGCTCGGGCCTGCTCACGCCCTACGGCAACGACTATTTCTACGCGATTCACGGCCTCATGCTCGGCGCGCCCTACCTCGGCCAGAAAACCCACGACGTGCTCCGCGTCGTCGATTGGCTGCGGACCAACGGCCACGCCGAGATCCATCTCGTGGCCCGCGGCTGGGGCGCACTGCCGGCGACCTTCGCCGCGGTGATCTCGGGCGGGGTGACGCAGGTCACCTTGAAAAACCCGCTCACCAGCTACGACGACATCGCGCAAAACGAAGCCTATCGCTGGCCGCTCTCCTGCCTCGTGCCCGACGTGCTGAAGACCTTCGACCTGCCGGACTGCTACCGCGCGCTCGCCGCAAAACAGCTGCGCCAGATTGAGCCGTGGGGCGCGATGGCGAGTTGAATAACTCCAGCTGCCCGCGCGCCAATGCCGTGAGAGGATCCCTGCGCCACGCCTCGCGCGTCGCGGCGGGTGGGCGGGGATTTCAGGGAGGGGCGCGCAGATCGACGCGGATGAGCTCGCGGTCGTTGCGGACGAAGACGCTGCCCATCGCGAAGGCCGGGTGCGACCAATGCACGTCGCGCCCGCCGGCGCGGTTCGTGGGATCAAGCAGGTGGGCGCGGCTGATCTCCTCGTAGCCCAGCGGGGTGAGGCGCGCGAGGATGAGGTCGCCGGTCTCGTTGTAGATGAAGAAGCGGTCGGCGTGCTTGACGAGAAATGCGGTGGTCCAGCGCGCGGGCTTCGCGTCGGGCCGCGTGGGCGCGAGCGTTTCCCAAAGCCGCTCGCCGTCGGCGAGCCGCAGGGCGCGCAGCTGGCCGAAGCCGCACACGCCGTAGATGTGCCCGTCCTCGATAAACGGCGTGCTCATCAGGCTGTGCAGGCCCTCGGGGCGCACCTCGCTGACGCCCTTGATCCGCCACGCTTCGGTCACTTGCGGGGCCGCGGTGTCGAGACGCAGCAGCAGCGAGCCGTCGAAGAACGATGAGATGAAAAGGTGATCGCCGTGCTGGCGCGGCGTGCCGATCGCGTGGGCCATCTTGGTCTTGAAGGGCTGCGTCCAGAACACCGTGCCCGTCGCGGGATCGAGGCCGTTGATCGTCTCGCTGTCCCACACGACGAGCTGCCGCCGGCCGCCGGCGTCGATGAGCGTCATCGGCGCGTATCCGGGTTCCTTGGCCGGGAGTGCGCGCCAGAGTTCCTTTCCGGTCTCGCGGTCAAACGCCACGACCGTGTGGCCGACCCCACCGACGAGGCAGAACACGCGGTCGCCCTCGACGAGCGGCGGCGAGGCGAAGCCCCACGTCTGCGTCTCGACGCCGTAGTCGCGCTTGAAATTCCGCGCCCACACCACGCGGCCCGTCGTGAAATCAAGGCAGTGCAGGTCGCCCTCGGCGCCGAGCGTATAGACGCGATCGCCGGCGACGGCCGGGCTCGCGCGCGGGCCCGAGGGGTAGCTGATCCTGTAGGGCGCTTCATACTCGTGCGACCAGAGCACGCGGCCGTCGCGCGCATCGAGGCAGAGCACGCGTTCGCGGCCGGTTTCCTCGGTGCGCGCGAGGGCGCCGCCGGGATTGCCCCGGGTCGCTGAGTCCGGCCGATCAGTGAGAAACACACGCCCGCGCGCCACGGCCGGGCTGCTGTAACCGGCGGCGATCGGCGCGCGCCAGAGGACGGGTGGTCCGCCTGCGGGAAATTTTTCGACGATGCCGGTCTCCCGCCACACGCCGTCGCGCTGCGGGCCTTGCCAATGCGGCCAGTCGTCGGCTTGCGCGGGCGTGAGGGCGAGCGCGAGGAATGGGACCAAGGCGAGGAACGGGAGGAATGGCGCGCGGCGCATGGATAGAGCGTAGATGGGGAGCGCGCTCAGCGGCGTGACGCGGCTTCGTGGACGACCTTGCCGCCCACGATGGTGACGGCCGCGCGCAACTCGCGCAGCTTGTCCTCCGGGTGGCGCAGGAAATCGCCCGTGAGAATCGCGAGGTCGGCGAGCTTGCCGACCTCGATGGAGCCGCGGCGCTTTTCGTCGAAGCTCATCCACGCGGCGTCGATCGTGAACATGCGCAGCGCCTCCTCGCGCGAGATGCGCTGGTGCGCGCCGATCACTTTCCCGCCCTCGGTCCGGCGCGTGATGGCGGTCTGCATCGCGAGGAACGGATTGTAAGGATTGAGCGACGTGTCGGGATCAAAGCCCTGCATGTGGTCGGCGTTGAGGGCGACCTTCGCGCCGGCTTTTCGCCACGTCTGGAGGCCGATGAAGCTCTCCATCCGCTTTTGCCCGAGCGCGTCGAGCAACGCGTCGCCGTCCTTGAAGAACCACGCGGGCTGCGTGTCCACGACGACGCCGAGGCGCGCGACGCGCGCGGCGGTCTCGGGGTTGGGAAAATAGGCATGGATGAGATTGTAGCGCCGCGGCGCGACGGGGCTGTCGGCGTTGGACGCCTCGACGGCATCGAGGACGACATCGACGCCCGCATCGCCCGTGACGTGCGACGACATCTGCCAGCCGAGCCGGTGCGCGGTGCGGACGATGTTCTTCGTCTTCTCCGGCGTGATCCGCAGATCGCCGCGGTAGGCGGGGTCGGTGAAACCGTAGAGGGAAAACGCCGCGGGGCCGTAAGGCTCGCGCATGTAGGCGGTGCCGTAAAGTGCGCCGCCGTCGACGCCGACCTTGAGCGGGCCGACCTTCACCCAATCGTCGCCGTCGCCGGTCTTGAACGGGATCGCGCGGATCGCCTTCTCGGTGCTCTCGACGGTGCCGTCGGTCGAGAGACCGATAGTTACGGTCACGCGCACCGGCAGCCGGCCGTCGGCCTTGAGTTTTTCGTAGGTGCGGTAGCCGGCGATGTTGGAGTTGCGCTCCGTGATGCTGGTGATGCCGATTTCGTTGTAGCGGCGGAGGAGCGTCACGAGTGAGTCGTGATATTTTTCGTCCGGCACGCTGCGCGCGGGAATGAACTTCAGGAGGAGCGCGTTGGCGTTTTCGATCACGCCCGTGGGGGCGCCGTCGGGCCCGAGGCGGATGAGGCCGCCGCCGGGCGCCACGGTGTCCTTGGTTATTCCCGCTGCGGCGAGGGCGCGCGAGTTGAGGGCCTGGACGGTCTTGTTCGCATACTGCCAGGTGAAGACGGCGGGATGATCCGGCGCCGCGGCGTCGAGATCGGCGCGGTTGGGAATCCGCCGCTCGCGGATGCGCGTGACATCGACGCGCGGGAGCTGAATCCAGTTTCCGGCCGGCAAGGCCTTCGCTTGCTGGCGGACCCAATCCTGAATTTCCCCGATGGAATGGAGCTGGCGGAACGGCTGGTTCGCCTCGCCGCGCGCCGCGCCCGTGGCGTGGACGTGCGACTCGATCAGGCCGGGGATCACGGAGCGGCCGCGCGCGTCGATGCTGCGCGTCTGCGGGCCGACGCGCCGGCGGATCTCGGCGTCGGAGCCGACGGCGACGAACACGCCGTCCTTGATCGCGACGGCGGAGGCGGTGCGGGACGCGGCGTCGACGGTGAGCACGCGGCCGTTAAGCACGACGAGATCGGCGGGCGGCGCGGTGGGCTCGGCCGCGGCCGCGATTCCCACGCAGAGGAGAACGAGGCTGACGCGGCGGGCGAAGTGCCGCGTGGGCGGGAGCGGCGGAAAAAATCCGCGGGTGTTGTTCGGTCGCGAGAAAGCGCTCATGGATCGAGGGGAATCAGGGAGAGGTGCGGCCGGGGGTGGCTCGTTGCCGAGTCAGGGCCGGGCAGCCCGGCGCGTCACTCCTCAAACTCGATGCCGACAATCTCCAGCACCCTCGAGCCGCGCGGCGCCTTCAGGGTGACGCGGTCGCCGAGCCGCGCGCCGGACAGAGCCCGCGCGATCGGCGAGAGCCAACTCACCCAGTTGCGCTCCGCATCGCTTTCATCGACGCCGACGATCCGGTAGCGCATCTCGGAGCCGCCGGCCTCGCGCACGGTGACGGTCGCGCCGAACCGCACCACCTCCGGCAGCCCGGCGGGCGCCGGCGTGATCTCCGCCGTGCGCAGGCTTTCCTGCAGGTAGCGGATGCGCTGGTCGAGGAGCTGGAGCTCGCGCTTCGCCTCGAGGTCGTCGGTCGGTGCGGCCGCGAGCGCGGGCCGCTTGGTGGCGAGCAGCCGGTCGGCCTCGTCGCGCAGGCGGCGCGCGCCGCCGGGCGTGAGGAGGTTTCGCGCGCCGGGCGGCAGCGGCGACACCGGCGGAGGCAGTTCCGGCGGCTGGGGAGAATCCGATTCGCGGACGAAGGCCCGGCTCATGCGTTCAACGTGGTGGCATTCTTCGGCTTCACAACCGCGGTGGTGGAGAAAAAAACTGGCGGTTGCCCCGGCCCTTCGTTCCTCATCGTGGCCCGCCCCGATCCCAACCTCACCCCGCTTCCCCATGTGCCTCACTCTTGTCCGTCGATTCGTTTCGTTTCTCCCGCTTGCCGCCTTCCTGGCGTCGGTGCCGCAGGTCCGCGCCGATGTCGGGGTCGGCGCCAAGCCGCTCGCCGGGGCCGAGGTGCTCTTCGACGGCACGCGCGAGCTGCTCGACGCGAAGTGGACCTACTGGCAAGGCCCGCGCTTCGGCTCCGCGCTCCCCATCAAATGGAAGATCGTCGACGATCCGGACGAGCGGGGCGCGAAGGCCCTGCAGACCGACGACCCGGCAGTGGCGAAGGGCCGCTTCGGCGTGGCCGACATCGTGACCAAGAAGGCGTATCGCGACTTCCGCCTGCACATCGAGTTTCTCGTGATGAACCCCCGCGGCAACAGCGGCGTCTACCTCCAGAACCGCTACGAAATCCAGATTCAGGATGGCGACGCCACGAAGCACGGCATGGGTTCGGTGATCAATGAGACGGAGTCGCCTTACTTCCTCTACAAGGGCCTGCGCCAGTGGAACAGCTACGACATCCAGTTCCGCGCCGCGCGCTTCAAGGACGGCAAGCTCACCGAGAAGGCGCGCGTGACCATGTTTTTCAACGGCGTGAAAATCCACGCCAACCAGGAGATCAACCAAGTCTGGGGCGGCGCCAATTCCGGGATCGATGGCGGCAACGACGGCGGCAAGGGCATCACCGACACGCCCGGCGGCCTCAAGCTCCAGTGCGAAGGCCACGACGTGCGCTACCGCAACATCTGGATCAAGGAGCTCGACCTGCCGCGTCCGCAGACGAGTTTCGCGCCGGAGAACTGAGGTGCGGGATTCCGCGCTTACCCCGCCTCGTGAGGGGCGGGATGGCTGTGGGAGCGGCCAGCGGGCCGTCCCTGCTCTCACGAGGAGGGCTACTCGATCGAGCCGCCGGCGGCTTGCAGCGGCGCAAGCGAGCCGGGCCGCGTGATCCATGCGGCCAAGGCGTGGCGCGAAGGCTTGAGGTCGGCGCGTGGAGGAAGCACGACCGACGCTCGGCCTTCGCGGAGCGGGGCGGACTCGAGGCGCAGCGCGACGAATTCGTGCCGCAGCGTGCGGCCGGAATTTTCACCGCGCTTCACGGCGTGCGCGATGCCGCCGCCGAGGAGAGCGACGGTCACCTCGAGATCGCCCCTTGGTGATTCGCCGGCGGCGGGCTCGAAGGTGACGGCGCATGAATTGTCCGCCTCGCGCCAGCGCAGCGTGAGCACGCCCGCATCGCCCGTGCCGCGGGCTTCCGGCGCCGTGCCGCGCGGGCGCCACTCGGCGCCGTTGCGCACGAAGCAGGGCGTGTAGACCGACGAGGCGCGCCACGCCGCCGCGTAGGCGTGCTGCCGCTCGGTGAAGGCCGGCGTCGCGAGCGCGTCCTTCCAGCCGAGCCGATCCCAGTAGTTGACGTGGAGGGCCACCGGCACGAAGTCGCGCCAGAGGCCCGGTGCGTGGCGCAGGGCGTTGAGCCACTCCTCGGCGGGCGGGCAACTGCTGCAGCCCTCGCTGGTGAACAGCTCAATGAGCGCGACCGGAGCCGGGCCGCTGCGGAAAATTTTCTCCTCCGCGCCCGAACCGAGTGTGGTCATCATCGTGAGGATCGAAAGCGCCGCGAAGGCGCGGGGGAGGTTCATGCCGGTGGGAGGCGCGGGGCGGGGTTTTCTTCCGTGGGATGGTTTGGAGTGGCACGGGCGTCTCGTCCGTGGGCTTGGCTCCTGAACACGGGCGGGAAGCCCGTGCCACGAAGGCAAGTGCGGCGCACTATTTCTGTTTCGCCGCCGCCGGCACCGACTCGCGGGGAGGGGAAATGCCCTTGGGAAAACATCAGCGATTCGCCCGGACCGCGCGGCCCGGCGTCGCGCCCATCACGCTCTCGCCGTCGCGCACGACGAACGTCCCGCCGACGATCACGTGCGGGATCCCCGCCGAAGGCGTCGTCGGCGCCGTGTAGGTCGCGCGATCGATCACCGTCGCGGGATCAAAAATCGTGAGGTCGGCGTCGGCGCCGATCGCGATGCGGCCCTTCTGGCGCATCGCGGGCACGTGGCCCTCGAGCCGGCGTGCGGGGAGGATCGTCATCTTCGCGAGCGCCGCCATGAGCGAGAGGAGTTTTTTCTCACGGGAATAGTGGCCGAGCACGCGGGCAAACGTGCCGGCGCCGCGGGGGTGGCCCTTGCCGTCGACGAACGGCACGCCGTCGCTCGCGATCATCACGCCGGGATGGGCGACGGCGCGGGCGATGTTCTCCTCCTTCATCGAAAACAGGATTACCCAGCCGCCTTGCTTGCGGTATTTCTCGAAACTCTCGGCCGTCAGCCGCTCGCCGGTCGCCGGCCAGAGCAGATCGCTGTAATCGACGTTCATCTTCTCCCGCCAGCCGGGCGCGAAGATGGCGGACTCGATCAATGTCGAGCCGGCGGTGTAGGGATAGACCTCGGTCGTGAGGTCCATGCCCGCCTCGCGGTGCGCGTCGATGAGCGCGAGGATCGGCGCCACTTCGTCGCGGCCGCTGCTGTTCACATGCACAATGTGGAGCGGCGCGCCGGTCGCGCGCGCGGTGCCGATGGTCTCCTCGATCATCTGCAGGCCCGTGCCGCGGACGTGGATGAAAGCCGGCACGCGGCGCTCCGCGGCGACCCGGAACATCGCCTCCATCTCGCCTTGGGTCGCCGAGGGCGTGTAGGCGAGGCCGAAGCCGATTCCGAGCGCGCCCTCGTCGAGCCCGCGGCGCAGCGCGGCCTCCATCGCGCGGATTTCCGCGGCGGTGGCGACGCGATGCGAACCCGCCGGTGTCGCGCCGAGCGCAGCCACGGCCGCCGTGCTCACCGCCCAGTGTCCGATCTCGAGGCCGGGGTGAAACGCGGCGAAGCGCGCGTTGATGTGGCTCACGGTCGCGCCGAAGTTGATCGGCATCGCCTCGCCCATCCCGCGCAGCCACGCCGCCACCGGATAGACGCCCCACTCGAGATCGAGCGCGGTCGTCACGCCGTCGCGCGCCTTGATCGCGAGGTCGGCGGCCGACTGGCCGTGCGCGTGAAGGTCGATGAAACCCGGCGCGACCACGTGGCCGGCGACATCGACGACCGTGCGTCCCGTGAGCGGCGCCGCCGAGATGGCGGTGATTTT
>JANOCA010000645.1:0-13733 GCA_031411915.1 Opitutaceae bacterium | reverse complement strand
GGCGACCGCCGCGATCTCGGGCGGCACGGTGGCGGAAAAAAAGAGGGTCTGCCGGTTCTTGGGGCAGCGGGAGATGATGTCCTTCACCACGGGGAGGAACCCCATGTCGAGCATCCGATCGACCTCGTCGAGCACGAGGATCGAGATGTCGCGCAGGCTGATCTCGCCGGTCTTCAGGAAATCGACCAGGCGGCCGGGCGTGGCGACGATGATGTCGACCCCGCGCTTCAGCTCGGAGCGCTGCACACCGTAGCCCACGCCGCCGAAGACGGCGACCGCGCGGATATCAGTAAAGCGCGCGAAATCACGGAAGGCCGTCTCGACCTGCGCGGCCAGCTCGCGCGTCGGCTCGAGCACGAGGACGCGCGCCGGTTGGCCGCGGCGGGTCGCGCCGAGGCGCGTGAGGATGGGCAGCGCGAAAGCCGCGGTCTTGCCGGTGCCCGTCTGCGCGGATCCCACGAGATCGCCGCCGCCGAGCACGACGGGAATGGCGCGCAGCTGGATGGGCGTCGGATCGGTGTAGCCGGCGGCCTGCACGCCGCGGAGGACGGAATCGGAAAGATTGAGAGCTTTGAAAGGCATGGCGAATCAGGATCTGGAAAAGCAAAAGGACGAGGCCCCGGAGGAGCCTCGTCCCTCGAAATTAGTTTCGTTGGAAACGACTTAGTAACGACGATCGCCACGATCGCGGTCGCCACCACGGCCACCGCCACCGCCGCCGAAGCCACCACGGCCACCACCGCCGCCGCCGTAACCGCCGCCACCACCACCGCCGCCGAAGCCGCCGCCGCCGCCGCCGAAGCCGCGACCGCCGCCGCCACCGCCGAAGCCGCCACCCGGGCGCTCTTCCTTGGGACGAGCCTCATTGACCGTGAGCTGACGACCACCGAGGTCGACGCCGTTCATCTTCTCAGCCGCCACTTTGGCCTCTTCGGCCGTGCCCATGGTGACGAACGCGAAGCCGCGGGGGCGGCCGGTCATCTTGTCCATGGCGACGTAAACGTCAGTCACCGCGCCGAACTGGCCGAAAGAGGAGCGAAGCTCGTCTTCAGTGGTCTTGAACGACAGGTTGCCGACGTATAGTTTGGAGTTACTCATGTGATGTCTCGTAGATCCTTCGTCTGCTGCCAGTCCGTTCCCACCATTGGGTTTCGAAATCATCACTTAAGCCAAACGCTCAGCCAACGACTCACCAGATACTGTCGCCTAACGCTATCACTAACGATCGACCCGGTAAGACGCACGGCACCGGGGTGAACGCAAGGGAATTGTGGACGGCCGGTTTCCGGCCTAAATGGAATACTTCGCCTTCACGTCATCAGGCAGCGGCGTCGCCCGTCCCGTCGCAAGCGTCACCAGCACATAGTCGGTGTGGCCCTCGCACACGCGTTTGCCTGTCGGGTTCTTCTCGATCTCGAAGGCCACGCGGCAGCCGTTGTCCGTAAACTGCACAATCCAGCACCGCACCGTCATGCGATCGCCCCAGCCGAGCGGCCGCTTGTAGTCGATGTGCGCCGAGGTCATCCACCAGCCGAGCCCGCGGTCGGCGAAGGCCTGCATCGACATCCCGTAGAATTTTTCCATCTGCTCGAACCGCGCCGCCAGCACGTAATCGAGGTAGCGCGTCGAGTGGACGTGCTGGTAAAGATCGATGTCGTCCGGCCGCACCGCGAGCTCGGTCTCGAACTTGGAAAAGACGTTCATGGAAGAATGAGCCTGGGCGCCCCGCCGCTCTATTCGAACAAATCATCCATCAGCCGCCGGTCCTTCTTCGTCGGCCGTCCGCTGCCTTTCTCGCGCGCGAGCACTTGCTGCACGCTACGCTCGCGCAGCCGCTCGTATTCCTCCGGCGGCGTCAGGTCAGCGCAAAATTCCGGCAGCAGCTTCGCGCCCACGCGCGACCGGGGCACGCCCACCACCCGCAGCGTGCGCGTGAAGAGCCCCTGCCGCACGGTCACGACCTCACCCGCATGCACCTCGCGCGCCGGCTTCGCCACGAGATCATTGACCGCGACGCTGCCAGCCCGGCAGGCATCCGTCGCAAGCGCCCGGGTCTTGAAGACGCGCATCGCCCACAGCCATTTGTCGAGGCGGTCGGCGGAGGCGGAGGGAGGTGTGCTCAACGCGGCGAAACAAAAAGCGCGGGCGGCGAAGTCAATTCGCCACCCGCGCCGGAATCGAACAATCGTCGTCGCCGCGCTCAGTTCTTCCGCACGCGGGTGAAATCCGATCGCAGCCAGTCATCGAGCAGCGCCTTCTCGTGACGCACCGAGTCGTCGCGGAAGCCCATCGTGATTTTCATCATGAAGGCCAGGTCGCGCAGCTCACGTTTGCCTTCCTTCACGACGTTGCCGTCGGCGTCGGTCAGGCGGAACGAGAGCTTCACCGTCGGCGGATAGATGTCCTTCACGATGCGGATGTCGTCGAAACGCGGGCCGCGCCACGGCTCGAAGTCGCCCGCCATGTCGACGTCGGTGATGGTGATGCTGAGCTTGTGACCGTCGGGCACGTAATACTTCGCCTGCTCCAGCAGGTGATCGCGAATCTGGTCGAGGTAGGTCGTGCGAGTGTGATCGCCCATCTGGCTGTCACGCACATCGGCGAACTTCTCCGGCTCGAAGAAGACAACTTCGGCCCGTGCGACGGTGCGGGCACCCGGCGGCTGCAGCGCGAGCAGCGGGCTCGCGGCGAGAATTCCAACAAGGATAAGACGCGAGGTTTTCATGATTGGGTATGGACGGACGATAGCACGAAATTGTTCCAACGCCAGTGGACGAAACCGGTTTGCCACCCCTCGCCCGCCGCCGCACTTAGCCCCCCGTCGCCGCGATTGTCACGACGACGTATTTGCTCGTAGGCGTATTGCTCTTCGCCGCCGTGCTGCCGATCGGCACGAGCACATTCGCCTCCGGGAAATAGGTCGCCACGCAGCCGCGCGGAATGCGATACGGCGCGACCATGAAGCCGCACGCCACGCGCTCCACCCCGCCGTGCCGATTCGTGAGATCAACGCGCTGGCCCTGCATCAGGCGGAGCGCTCGGATGTCCTCCGCATGCATGAAGACCACGCGCCGCCCGCCAAAGACGCCACGGTAGCGGTCGTCGAGGCCATAGACCGTCGTGTTGAACTGATCATGCGTGCGGATCGTCATCATCACGAACTCGCCTTCCGCGAGCGCGGGGCGCGCGATTGAGGCGACAAAGAAATTGGCGCGCTTTGTCGGCGTGCGCCACTCGCGGCGGTCGCGCGGGGCGTTGGGCAGATAAAATGCCCCGGCGCGAACGCGGCGGTTGTAGTCCTCAAAACCCGGGACGACATGGGAGATGGAATCGCGGATGAGATCGTAGTTGGTGGCGAAGTTCGCCCAGTTGGGCAGGTCTTTGACCTGCCGTTTCGCGATTGCTGGGTCCGAGGGCGGGTCACAGACGCGCCCTACTTCAAACACCGCCTGTGCGATCCCGCATACGATGGCGACTTCGCTGCGCAGCTGCGCCGAGGCGGGCGCGAGTTTGCCGCGCGAAGAGTTGATGATGCCCATTGAGTCCTCGGTCGTCACGAACTGCTCGCCACCCGCCTGCACGTCACGCTCGCTGCGGCCGAGGCACGGCAGAATCAGCGCCGTGCGACCCGTGACGAGATGGGCGCGGTTGAGTTTCGTCGCCACATGCGCCGTGAGCGCGCAGCGCCGGAGAGCCGCCGCGGTGAACTCCGTGTCGGGCGTGGCCGAAAGGAAATTACCGCCCATCGCCACCAGCACGTTCACGCGCCCATCGGCCATCGCGCGAATCGCGCCGACCGTGTCGAGGCCGTGCGCACGCGGGGACGTCATCGCGAACTCCGCGTCGAGGCGCGCGAGCCAGGCCTCGGGCATTTTCTCCCAAATACCCATCGTGCGATCGCCTTGGACGTTCGAGTGGCCGCGCACCGGGCACACGCCCGCGCCGCGCCGGCCGATGCTGCCGCGCAGCAAAAGGAAATTCACGACCTGTTGGATCGTCGCCACGGCCTCGGGCTGCTGCGTGAGGCCCATCGCCCAGCAACAAATCGTCGCCTTCGACTTCATGGCGATTTCCGCCGCCGCGAGAATCTGTTCCCGCGCCACTCCGCTCGCAGAGACGATCTCGCCCCACGGCGTTTGTCCGAGGTCAGCGGCGAACGCCTCAAAGCCCGCGGTGTGCGCCGCGATGAACTCGCGATCGAGCACGCCGCCTCCGCGCTCGGCGTCGGCCTCCAGCATCGCCTTCATCAGGCCCTTGAACACCGCGAGATCACCGGCGATGCGCGGCTGGAGCCACAGGTCGGAGAGCCTCGCGCCGTCGCCCGCCAGCGTGGCGAACGCCTTCAGCGGATTCATGAAATCCTGCGGGTTCTTGAAGCGCTCCGTGCCGATCTCCGGCAACGGGTTCACGGAGACAATCTTCGCGCCGCGCGCCTTCGCCGACGCCAGCGCGGCGAGCATCCGCGGATGATTCGTGCCCGGATTCTGCCCGATCACGAAGACCGCCTCGGCGTGGTCGAAGTCCTCGAGCGTCACCGTGCCCTTGCCGATGCCGATGCTCTCGGTGAGCGCGACGCCGCTGGATTCGTGGCACATGTTGGAGCAATCGGGCAGGTTGTTGGTGCCAAACTGCCGCGCGAAAAGCTGCCAGAGAAACGCCGCCTCGTTGCTCGTGCGCCCCGACGTGTAGAATGCCGCCGCGTCCGGCGTCGGCAGCGCACGCAGCTCAGCCGCGATGAGCTGGAATGCCTCCTCCCACGCAATCGGCGCGTAGTGCGAGGCGCCGGGCCGCAACACCATCGGCTCGACGAGCCGGCCCTGCGCGTTGAGCCAGTGGTCGCTCTGCGCCGCCAGTTCGGCCACCGCGTGCGCGGCAAAAAACTCGTGCCCGATTTTCTTCGACGTCGCCTCGTCGGCCACAGCCTTGGCGCCGTTCTCGCAAAACTCAAAAACATGCCGGTCCCCATCCGGGCTCGGCCACGCGCACGACTGGCAGTCGAAGCCGTCGGCTTGGTTCACCGCGAGCAGCGCCTGCACCCCGCGCGCCACACCCATGCCACCGACGAGCTGCGCCGTCACGGCGACCGCCTTCAAACCCGCGGCCGCTGAGCTCGGCGCACCGAGGCGCGGCGGCTGAGCCTCGGGCGGGGGTTGGGCGGAAGGCGTGGACACACGGCGACGGTGGTGACCGCAGGCGCGGTTTCAACCCACGGATTCCAGCGGTTGCGTTTGCCGGCGGATCGCTACGCTGAATAGCCCGCATGTTCGCCGCCCTCATCCGCCTGATCTCCGGCCGTCCGCCGCCGGACCTCGAACACAACCTGTTCGTGGAGGAGGTGCGCGTGCACGACGATGCCGTGCGGCGCGATCCGCGCACCTTGCGGTTCATTTTGATCTGCTGGATCCTGATCGCGCTGAAGCACGTGCTCGTGATCTGGGCGTGTGAAAACTACGCGACGCCTTTCCACCAGCTTTGGGTGAACTTCCCGACGTGGCTGCTCGGAGCCCTCGCGACCGGGATCTATTTTGCGCGCACGCGGGCGAAACCCAAACCCTGAGGCCGCCGCCGGCGTCAGCGTTGGATGCGCGCCGACCCGCCTTGGGCAAACGCCCGCACTTGGTCGGCGGTCGCCATGCTGGTGTCCCCGGGAAACGTGGTGAGCAGCGCGCCGTGCGCCCAGCCCAGGTTGACCGCCTCCTGCGGTGATTCCCCGCCGAGCAGGCCGTAAAAGAATCCCGCGGCGTAACCATCACCGCCGCCGACGCGGTCCACCACGTCGAGCTCGCACGTGGGCGAGACGTAGGTCTTGCCATCGATCCAGGCCACGGCGCCCCACGAGTGGCGGTTCGTCGAGTGGACCTCGCGCAGCGTGGTCGCGACGATTTTGATGTGCGGGTGCTTTTTCGTGACGTTGCCCATCATGCTGAGGAACGCGCTCGGATCCAATTTCGACTTGGCCGTGACCTCCGGCCCCGGGATGCCGAGGCCAAGCTGGAGATCCTCCTCGTTGCCCACCAGCACGTCGACATGGCGGATGATGCGGTCGAGCACCGCGACAGCGCGCTCCGGCCCGCCCGCGATGTTCCAGAGCTTCGCGCGATAGTTGAGATCGAAGGATGTGACTGCGCCCGCGGCCTTCGCCGCCTGCATCGCCTCGACAATCAGCTCGGCCGTCGTCGGCGATAGCGCCGCGAAGATCCCGCCGCTGTGAAACCAGCGCACGCCGCCCGCGAAGATCTCCTTCCAGTTGAAATCGCCCGGCTTGAGCTGCGCCGCCGCCTCGTTGCTGCGGTTGTAGAACACCACCGGCGCGCGCACGCCGTGCCCGCGATCGCTGTAAACCGTCGCCATGTTGGGCCCATGCACGCCGTCGTGCTTGAAGCGCTTGTAGAACGGCGTGACGCCCATCGCGCGCACGCGCTCCGCGATCAAATCGCCCACGGGATACTCCACCATCGCGGTCGCCACGCCGGTCCGCAGGCGGAAGCAGTCGGCCAGGTTGGCGGCGACGTTGAACTCGCCCCCGCTCACGTGGATCTCGCAGGACGTAGCCTTGCGGAAGGGAATCACGCCGGGATCGAGGCGGTTGATGAGCGCGCCGAGCGAGACGAAGTCGAGCGCGGCAGGGGAAGCGGGGCGGAGGTTCAGGCCGTAGTTCATCGAGGGGATGGCAGTAAGCGAACGGCCAGCGACCGCCAGAATTATTCTTCCCCCAGCGCAGCCGCGGCGGATCGTGCGGAAATTTTGTTTTCGGTTTTCCCTCATTTCCCTTCAGTTTCCATCCATGCCCTCCGTTCCTGGTCTGCGTTCCCCTTACGACAAAGTCGGCCGCCTCGTGTATTTCGGCCGCATGCTCGACAAGATCCGTCTCCACGCGCGCGGCGCCTTGCCGGCCGACTATCACGCCAATCTGGGCAAGGGCTTCGACGGCCGCTGCTGCACTTTTCTCCGCGTTCCCTACGACGAGCTCAAGGCCCACCTCCTCTCCACGCCCGCGCCGAACGACGCGGGCGCCCTGGCCTGGGCCGAGGCGCACGGCGGGGCCCGGAGCGATGAGGACTGCGAGATTTGGAACGGTTTCCTGATGAAGCGCGGCTGGCGCGATCCAGCCGCGGAGGTCCTCGCCAAGCGCATCGTGGAGAGCGCGCTCCAGGGTGCGCCCGTCATGACGATGTTCGACTACCTCGATTTCGACGAGGGTCGCGACCCCGTCGCGACGCGCCGGTGGGAAGCGTGAACCGACCGACTTCCGCGCCATCGCGCGTCCCCCATGCACCCTGAAGCCGCCAAACGCCTTCGCTTGCTCGCGAGCGCCGTGAGCCTGCTGCTGCTCATCGCGGTCGGCGTAGCGGGGTGGTATTACACGCGCGTCCGCGCCAGCCTGCCGCAGCTCGATGGCAGCGCCAAGGTCGCAGGCCTTGGCGCCACCGTGACCATTGAGCGCGACGCGCTCGGTGTGCCGACGATCCGCGGGGAGACCCGCGCCGATGTCGCGCGCGCGCTCGGCTGGCTGCATGCGCAGGATCGGTTTTTTCAGATGGACACGCTGCGGCGCGTCGCCGCGGGCGAGCTCGCCGAGGTCTTGGGCGCGCGCGCCGTGCCGCGGGATCGGGCGTCGCGGCGTCACGGTTTTCGCAAGCTCGCGCAAGATGTGCTTGCGCGTCTCGGCCCGGAGCACCGCGCGGTGCTCGAGGCCTACACCGCGGGCGTCAACGCCGGGCTCGCCGCGCTACGCGAGCCGCCCTTCGAGTATCTCGTGCTGCGCGAGGCGCCGCAGCCTTGGCGCGCCGAGGACACGTTTCTCGTCGCCTGCGCGATGACGCTCGAATTCCAGGAGAAGCTGGTCGGCTACGAGCTCAGCCTGATGACACTCCGCGATCAGCTCGGGCACGACGCGCTCGCGTTTTTTGCGCCGATCGTGACGCCCACCGACGCCGCGCTCGACGGCACGACCGCCCCGCTCGCGCCGATCCCCGGACCCTCGGTGATCGATGTGCGCGGAAAGAAAACCGCCGCGCTTACTTCGCCCGCCGCGCCCGCCCGCGATCCATTTCCTTTTTTCGCGCGCGATCCGGAGGCGGTGACGGGCTCGAATGCTTTCGCGCTCGCCGGCGCCCACACTGCCAGCGGCGCCGGCCTGCTCGCAAACGACATGCACCTCGATCTTGCGGTGCCCAACACGTGGTATCGCGCCGTGCTGCACTACGGCGGGCGGCGCATCGCGGGCGTCACTTTGCCCGGCGCACCCGTCGTCGTCGCGGGCAGCAACGGCCGCGTCGCCTGGGGCTGCACCGTCAGCTATGCCGACACCAGCGACCTCATCGTCGTCGACACCAACAGCGTCGCTCCCTCGCTCTACACCGCGCCGGGCCAGACCGAGCTCGTCGCGTTCGAGACGCGCAAGGAAACGATCCGCGTGAAGGGCGGCGAGGCCGTGGTCGCCGAATTTCCGCGCACGGTCTGGGGCCCGCTGATTGAAGCCCGCGATCACCGCAAGCGCCCGCTCGCGCTCCGCTGGGTCGCGCACGATCCGGAAGCGACCAACCTCGGCCTGCTCGATCTGGAAAATGTCACCACCACCGCGGAAGCCGTCGCGGTCGCACACCGCAGCGGCGTCCCCGCGCTCAACATGATCATCGCCGACGGCGGCGGCGCAATCGCCTGGACCCTCGGCGGCCGGCTGCCGCACCGCATCGGCTACGACGGTCGCGTGCCGGTGCCGTGGACGTTTGGCGATCGCAAGTGGGAGGGCCTGCTCCCGCCCAACGATGTGCCGGTGATACACGGCGACGCCTCTGTGCTGCCCGGCCGCCTCTGGTCGGGCAACCAGCGGCAAGTCGGCAACGAAGCCTCCGCCAAGCTCGGCGACGGCGGGATGCACCGCGCGCCGCGTGCCGCGCAGATCCGCGACGGCCTCGCCCCGCTCGCAAAAGCCACGCCCAAGGATCTGCTCGCCGTGCAGCTCGACGACCGTGCGCTGTTTCTCCAGCCGTGGCACGCGTTGCTGCTGGAGACGCTCACGCCCGCCGCCTCCGCGCAGAAAAAACCGCGCGCCGAGTTCCGCGCCGCCGCCGAAAAATGGGAAGGCCGCGCCAGCATCGAGGCCGTGAGCTACCGGCTCGTGCGCGAATTCCGCGCCGCCGTGCATGCGCGGGTCTTCACGCCCATCTTCGCCTCGTGCGTTGAGGCCTACCCCGAGTTCAGCCGGGGCCAGCTCCAGCTCGAAGGCGCATGCTGGCAGATCCTCCGCGAGAAACCCACTCACCTCCTCGCCGCCACCTACGCGACGTGGGACGATCTGCTCCTCGCCGCGATCGACGACACCATCGCCGCGGTGGAAAAAGGCGGCGACTCGCTCGCGCGACACACGTGGGGGCAGAGGAACCGCCTGCAGATGAAGCATCCCTTCGTCCGCTCCTCGCCGTGGCTCGGCCGCTGGCTCGCCATGCCGGCCGATCCGCTGCCAGGCGACGCCGACATGCCGCGCGCGCAAGTTCCCGGGCACGGTCCCAGTGAGCGCTTCGTCGTCTCGCCCGGCCGCGAGGAGGAAGGCATCTTCCACATGCCCGGCGGCCAAAGCGCGCATCCGCTCTCGCCGTTTTTCCGCGCCGGCCACGAGGCTTGGGTGCGCGGCGACCCCACGCCCTTCCTGCCCGGAAAAACGCAGCACTCGCTCACCCTCGCCCCGTGAAAGATTCCCCCGCCCCCGTCACGCGCCGCGAGGCCCTCGGCCTGCTCGGCGCGCTCGCGCTGCCGCTCGACTCGCTGCTCGCCCCCGGCGCCAGCGCCGCCGAAGCCGCACCCGCGGCGCCTCCCGCCGCGCCTGTCACTCCGCCGACCCCGCTCCCGCCCGATCTCGCCAACCTCCACGACACGATGGCGTGGATCGCACGCGAAAATCCGCCGCGCCTTTCGTTTCTCGATTCGCAGTGGACCTCCCTCGATGCGTGGAAGGCCGCCGCCCGCCCCGTCCTCCGCCGCTGCCACAGCTACAATCCTCCCTCTGTCCCGCTCGGCGCCGAACTCGTCCGCCGCGAGGAGCGCGACGGTTTTTCGATCGAGGTGATCAAAATTCGCGCCACCGCCGCTTACGACATCCCCGCGCGCGTGCTTATTCCCACCGGCCGACGCGGCCGGCTGCCGGCCGTCATCGCGATGCACTGCCACAGCGGTCGCTACGTCTGGGGCCATGAAAAGGTGCTCTCGTCGCCCGGCGAGCCCACGGTGCTCACGGAGTTTCGCTCGCGCGATGGGCGGCCGTGGGCCGAGCACTTGGTGAAGCGCGGCTACATCGTGGTCATCGCCGATGCGTTTTACTTCGGCGAACGCCGCCTCCGCGCCGAGGCGCTCGAGCCTGCGCGCGTGTTTCCCGAGGTGCGTGATCGCCACCGCGCGCTGCTCGCGACCACGCCGGGCTCGCCCGAGTGGCTCACCGCCGTGAACGCGATCTGCAGTTTCTACGAGCACCACACCTCCAAGACCCTCATCGCCGCCGGCGCCACGTGGCCGGGCCTGCTCGCGTGGGACGACATGCGCACAGTCGACTACCTCGCGAGCCGCGCTGACGTCGACGCGGCGCGCATCGGTGCCGCGGGCCTGTCCGGCGGCGGGCTGCGCACGGCGCACCTCATCGCCGCCGACCCGCGCATCAAGGCCGCGTCGATCACCGGGTGGATGACGGCGTTTGCCCACCAGCTCCCGCGCCACATCCGCCACACGTGGATGGCGTTCACGCCCGGCCTCTACTCCTCGCTCGACCTGCCTGACGCCGCCGCGCTGCACGCGCCCGGCGCGCTCCTCGTGCAGCAATGCCTGCGCGACACGCTCTACCCGCTCGAGGGCATGCAGGCCTCCGTGGAAAAGCTCACAAAAATCTACGCCAAGGCCGGTCTCCCCGAAAAATTCCGCGGCAGCT
Organism: Opitutaceae bacterium; assembly: GCA_031411915.1. GTDB lineage: Bacteria > Verrucomicrobiota > Verrucomicrobiia > Opitutales > Opitutaceae > ER46. The sequence continues at coordinate 2,818 of JANOCA010000645.1, read as the reverse complement.
TCCACGACGTGGTGCATTCGTTCCCGCCCGCGTTGCAGGACGAGACCTTCGCGTGGTTCGACCGCTGGCTGTGAGCGCCCGTCGCCCGCGTTTTCCCTCTTTCTTCCGTCTTCAATCTTCCATCTTCGTTCCCGATGCCCCTCCGCGTTCTCTCCCATCCGCTCGCCGCCCACATCCTCACGCATCTGCGCGATAAGACCACGAAGCCCGCGACCTTCCGCACGCTTTCCTACCAGCTCAGCCTCCTGCTCGCGATCGATTCGACTTCCGAAGTCGAGACCGAGCCCAAAGCCATTGAGACCCCGCTCGAATCGATCACAGCACGCGTGCTCGCGTATCAGCCGCTCGTCGTCGTGCCGATTCTGCGCGCCGGCCTCGGCATGGTGCAGCCGTTCACGGACATTTTTCCCGACGTGGCCGTGGGCTACATCGGCCTCGAGCGCGATCACGAGACCGCCAAGGCCCGCAGCTACTACTGCAAGCTCCCGCCGCTCGCGGGCCGGCACGCGTTTGTCGTCGACCCGATGCTCGCGACCGGCGGCTCGGCCGTGCAGGCGCTGAACATCGTGAAGGAAAAAGGCCCCAAGGACGTGCGCCTCGTCTGCATCGTCAGCTCGCCCGAAGGCGTGGCCGAAGTGGAAAAACATCACCCCGGCACCATCATCCACACCGCCGCCCTCGACCGCGGGCTCAACGCGCGGAAATACATTCTGCCCGGCCTGGGCGACTTTGGCGACCGGCTCTACGGGACTTGAGGAGGGCCGGCGCGCGAGCAAACCGCGGGTGGTTACCAGACCTTGGGCCGCTCGCCGGTCTCGCGGATGCGGTTGAGCGCGACGACGACTCGGCGTTCAAATGAACCGCCAATACGGAGCGCGGTGGGCCGGCCGCTCCGCGGGCGGCGATTCTTCGGCGATTGTTTCCGTGGTTCGGAGCCGGCCAGCCGCGCGCGGAGCGCACGGCCCACCTACAAGCTCTTGACGCTCTCCCTTGTTTCCTTGGCCTCGCGCCGCCGTTCCCTTTGCTCCCCGCCATGCTCCCCGCTCGTTTCGCTCCCTTCCTCGCGGCTGCGTTGGTCTGCGCCGTTGTTCACGTCCACGTCCGCGCGGCCGACGCGGTCTTCACGCCGCAGCGCATTGCCGAGCTGAAGCTTGTCACCGCCGCGGCGATCTCGCCCGACGGCAAGCACACGGCCTACACGCTCTCCGTGCCGCGCAAACCCGGCGTTGATGACGACGGCGAGGCGTGGACGGAGCTGTGGGTTGTCGGTGCGGAGGCCGACGCGAAGCCACGGGCCTTCGTCGCCGGCAAGGTCAACCTCAGCGCCGTGCGCTGGACGTCCGACGGGCGCCAGATCGCGTTTCTCACCAAGCGTGGCGACGACAAGTTCCGCTCGCTCTATCTCATCCCGCTCGCCGGTGGCGAGGCGCAGCGCGCGCTCTCGCACGTGGCCGACATCGCGGACTACAGTCTCGCGCCCGATGGGCAGCGGGCTGCCTTCGTGGCGCGCGAGGCCGAGGATGCCGCGCTGAAGAAATCGCGCGACCAAGGATTCCGCCAGGAAGTCTACGAGGAGGACTGGACCTCCGCGCGCGTCTGGACGGCGAAGTTGTTCTCCTCGGACAAACCCGCCGCGCTCAAGAGCGAGGGCCACGCCCGCGCCGTGCGCTGGTCGCCGACGGATGATCGCCTGCTCGTCGTCGCGACGCCCACACCGTCGGTGGACGACAGCCTGATGCGCCAGCGCCTGCGCGTGATCGACGCGAAGGACGGCGCCGTGCGCGCGCGGATCGAGAATCCCGGCAAGCTCGGCGCCTACGAGTGGAGCCCCGACGGGCGACGCATCGCCTTCGTCTCCGGCGAAGACATCCACGATCCGCACGCGGGCCGGCTCATGGTGGCCGACGCGGCGAGCGGCGGCTTCGGCGCAGTGCTCGCGCCGAAATGGGAGGGCGACGCGAGCGACATCGCGTGGCTCGACAACGATACGATCGCGTTTGTCGCCGAGGACGGCGTGGAAAACACCCTCGCCCGCGTGCGCGCCGACGCGAAGAACGCCCAGCCCGAGGTCCTCCTGCCCAAGGGCGCCGGCGCCATCACCGCACTATCGCTCGCACGTGCGACGCGCACCTTTGCGCTCGTAGCCTCCACGCCGTCGCATCCAGCGGAAGTGTTCACGTGGACCTCCGGTGCCGCCGCAGTGCAGCGTCGCACCGACAGCAACCCGTGGCTCGCCGGCTTGCGCCTCGCGCGGCAGGAAGTCGTGCGGCACAAGGCCCGCGACGGCGTCGGCCTCACCGGGGTGCTCGTGCGCCCGCTCGACGAAAAACCCGGCCTGCGTTACCCGCTCATTCTCGCCGTCCACGGCGGGCCGGAGTCGCACGTCGCCCACGGCTGGGTGACGGGCTACTCCAATCCCGGCCAGCTCGGCGCGGCGCGCGGCTTCGCGGTCTTCTATCCCAACTACCGCGGCAGCACGGGCCGCGGCGCCGCGTTTGCCAAGCTCGGCCAAGGCGACGCCGCGGGCAAGGAGTTCGACGATCTCGTCGACGCCGTCGATCACCTCGTCGGCACCGGGCTCGTGGACACGAAGAAAGTCGGCGTGACCGGCGGCTCCTACGGCGGCTACGCGACTGCCTGGTGCAGCACGAAATTCTCCGACCGCTTCGCGGCTGGCGTGATGTTCGTCGGCATCAGCGACAAGGTCTCCAAGGTCGGCACGACCGACATCGCCGACGAAGAATTCTACGTCCACGCGCGCAAGCGCCCGTGGGAGGACTGGAAATTCCTCCTCGAGCGCAGCCCGATCTACCACACG
>JANOCA010000644.1:0-2752 GCA_031411915.1 Opitutaceae bacterium | reverse complement strand
CCGTGAACCCGTATCCGTTGTTCCTGCTGGCCCTGTGCGCCGTCCTGCCCGCCAGCGCCGCAGTCGCCCCGGGGCAAATCCGTTCAACGGCCTCCTCATCACGGTCGGCGGTCAGCCCGTGCTACGGCCATACCGCCGATCCCGAGGAGACGTGCAACGTCGTCGCAGCCCCCGCCCGCCTCCTGCCAACGTCCGCCGTCCCTCAACCCCGTTAGACATTTTCCCATGAAACTGCTTCCCGCCTCCGCCCTGTTCGCACTGCTGGCGCTCCTGCCCGCGAGCGCCGCCACCAAACCCGACATCGTCTTCATTTACGCCGACGATCTGCGCTGGGATGCCCTCGGCACCGTGCAACGCGAACAAGGCGCTGCCGCCCGTTTTCCGTGGATTCAGACGCCCAATCTCGACCGCCTCGCCGCGCAGAGCGTGCGCTTCCGCCAGTCGTTCGTCGTCACTTCGCTCTGCTCTCCCGGCCGCGCCGCCGTCATGACATCGCGCTACGGTCACCTCACGGGCATCATCGGCAACGGCGCGCACCTCCCGCCCGAAACCGTCACCTTCGCGCAGCACCTCCGCACCGCCGGCTACACGACCGCGTATTGCGGCAAATGGCACATGCGCGACCAGCGCGACCGGCCGCACTACGACTACGTCGCGAGTTTCGTCGGCCAGGGCCGCTACTTCGATTGTCCGCTGCTCGTGAACGGCACTGAGACGCCGACCAAAGGCTGGGTTGACGACGTGACGGCCGACTACGCGGTGCGCTTCGTGGAAAAGCAGCCGAAGGAGAAACCGTTTTTCCTCTGGCTCGGTTTCAAGAGTCCGCACGGCCCGCGCGGCGGCGCCAATTTGCCCGAGCGAGTGAAAACCCTCTACGCCACCGACGAGTCGCGCCCCACGCCCAACACTGGGCTCACCGCGATCTACCAGCGCACGGCCACCGAGACCGACAGTGCCACGCGCAAATCGAAAACCGGGAGCCCCGCGCAAGCCGAAGCGCACCGCGATTATTTCCGCCACGTCACCGCGCTCGACGCCGCGCTCGGCCGCCTGCTCGACAGCCTTGAGCGCAGCGGCCGCGCCGCCAACACCCTCGTCGTCCTCACGAGCGACAACGGCTACTATCTCGGGGAACACGGTCTCGGCGACAAACGCAGCGCCTACGACGAGAGCCTCCGCGTGCCTCTGCTCGTGCGCGTGCCGGGCACAGCTTCCCGTGCCACCACGCAGGACGCCATGACGCTCGACCTCGATTACGCGCCGACGATCCTCGATTACGCCGGTGCCGCCCCGCTCCCCGGCGCCCAGGGCCGCAGCCTGCGCCCGCTGCTCGAAGGCCGCTCGCCGGCCGGCTGGCGGACCGCGTTCTTCTACGAGTATTTTCGCGAGGCCAACTTCGCCGCGCCCACCGTGCTCGCCCTGCGCACCACGACGCACAAGCTCACGACCTATCCGGGCACGCGGGAGTGGACCGAAGTCTTCGACCTGCGGGCCGATCCCTACGAAACGAAAAACCTCGCCGCGGCCGACTCCGCCCTCGCCGCGAAATTGCAGACCCAGCTCGACCAAGCCGCGACCGCCGTCGGCTTCCGCTGGCCCGCCGGCCACACCGCCGACGGCGCGGCGCCCGAGCCGGCCACGAAAGCAAAATCCGGCAAAAAGAAGAAATGAAGCCAACCACCCTGCTGCTGCGCACGTGCGCTCTTCTGCTCGTGCTGGTCGTCTCCGCCCCCGCCCGCCCGGCGTCCCCGCCGAACATCGTCTTCATCCTCGTTGACGACATGCCTTGGTTTGGCACGCCCGTGCGCATGGATGCGGCGCTGCCGGAATCGGCGATGGCGTTCCGTCACATGCCCAACGTGGAAAAGCTCGCCGCGCAGGGCATGACATTTCGCAACGCCTACGCCGCCGCCGGCATGTGCGGCCCATCACGCTGCTCGATCCAGACGGGCATGATGACCGCCCGCCACCTCTACAGCGGCAACGGCGGCTTCGGCGAAAAGACCAACGGCACGGTGCAATACCTCACCCGCGGGCAGGACGCCGCCCGCCCGCTGCTCCAGCCCGAGCCGCAGGGCAACCTCCGCTTTCCCTCCATCGGCGTCGTGTTGAAATCCGCCGGCTACGCCACCGCCCATTTCGGCAAGTGGCATCTCTACGGCGGCGGGCCCGCGAAGCATGGCTACGACGAAAGCGACGGCGACACCGACAACAAAACCAGCCGCCCCGACGATCCGCCGGACGATCCCAAGCTAATGTTCAGCCTCACGCGGCGCGGCGTCGACTTCATCGAACGGCAGGCGAAGGCCGGGCGTCCCTTCTTCCTCCAAGTTTCCCACTACGCCACGCACGCCCGCTATCAGGCCACGAAGAAAACCCTGGCGAAATACGACAAGAATCCCGTCTTCGCGAAAATCGCTCACCCCCGCGAACGCCAGAACGCGATGCTCGGCGCCGCCATGGTCGAGGATCTCGACACCTCGATCGGTCAACTCCTCCAGAAACTCGATACGCGTAGCCTCACCGAAAACACCTACGTGATTTTCACCACCGACAACGGCTACCGCACCTGGAACGAGTCCCACGATCCGCTGCGCGGCGCGAAGTGGTGGCTCTGGGAGAACGCCATCCGCGTCCCGCTCATCGTGCGCGGACCCGCCATCGCCGCCGGTTCGCGCAGCGCGGTTAACGTCGTCGGCTACGATTTCCTTCCGACCTTCGCCGATCTCGCCGGCGCGACCGCCAAGCTCGG
>JANOCA010000643.1:0-1582 GCA_031411915.1 Opitutaceae bacterium | reverse complement strand
CGCCTACGTGTCGATGCGCGCGATGCGCGCGGGCAAGCACGTCTATTGCGAGAAGCCGCTCACCCACAACCTGCGCGAGGCCCGGGAGGTCGCGCGCATCGCGAAGGAGACGGGCGTCGCGACGCAGATGGGCAACCAGGGACACTCCACCGTGGGCATCCGTGAGACCGTCGAGCACATCCGCGCCGGCACGATCGGCACGGTGAAGGAAGTCCACTCGTGGGTCCCGGCCAAGCGCTGGAACCCGACGCTTACCTCGAAGCCGACCGAGACGCCCGAGTGGCCTAAGGGCCTCAACTGGGACCTGTGGATCGGGCCGCGTGAGATGCGGCCGTTCAATCCGGCATATTTCCCGGTCGCGTGGCGCGATTTCTGGGCCTTCGGCAGCACGGGCATGGGCGACTTCGGCTGCCACGACTTGGATGCCGCGACGTGGGCGCTCGAGCTGGGCGCACCCTCGCGCGCGATCGCCTACGCCACGGGACCGAGCGACGCCGAGATCGCGCCGCACGGCTGCACGATTTACTACGACTTCCCCGCGCGCGGTGCGCTCCCGCCGTTGCGCGCCACGTGGCACGACGGCGGCGCCCGCCCCGCGCCGCCCGAGGCGATCGGCAAGTTCCCGCTGCCCGCGCGCGGCACGATGTTTGTCGGCACCAAGGGCGTGATCCAGTGCGACGGCGCCGGCGGCGCGCCGCGGCTATTTCCGGAATCGTTGCGCGCGCAGCCCAAGCCGACGGCGACGATCAAGCGCTCGGGCGGCCACCACCGCGACTGGATCGATGCCTGCAAGGGCGGTGAGCCCGCGAGCAGCCATTTCGGCTACGGCTCACTGCTCACCGAGATCGGCCTCGTGGGCCTGCTCTCGCTGCGCCTGAAGAAGCCGGTCGAGTGGGACGCGACGGCGATGAAAGCCGTCGGCCTGCCCGAAGCCGATCCGATCATCAACGGCACATATCGCGCAGGGTGGGAGCTGGGATCTTAAGATTGATTACGCTTTTGCACGGGTGGAGCGAACTAGGGCTTCGGGCCCGCGCCGCCCATGTGCCCATGTCCCGTGCGTGAGCGCCTCTCACGGCATGGGTGGGGCGGTGAAGCGGAGTCACTTTCGCCATCAGCGGGAGCGTGACGCCCCGGCGGCCGTAGAAATGGTCGAACGCGAACTTTCACGTGCGCTGGCGCCGCGTTGTCCTAATCAAAGAGGCCTCTGCTATTAGCCTTTCGGTCTTTCGGTCACATCCCCAACCCCATGTCTCATCCTTTCTCCCGCCGTCGTTTTCTCCAATCGGCCGCCTTGCTGCCCGTCTTGGGTGCGGTGGCCGCCGCGCCTGCACGGGCCGTCGAGCCGCCCAAACGCGTGGGTAGCGCGAACCTCAAGATTTCGCTCAACGCCTACTCGTTCGCGAAAATGCTCAACGACCAGCTGCTCGGCCGCGGCGCCGGGATGAGCCTCATCGAGTTCGCGGAGTTTGCCGCGAAGCATAATTTCGACGCCATCGATCCCACGGCGTATTATTTCCCCGGCTATCGCGAGCGGAAGGTGGCGCCGGACAAGTTCCTCTTCGATTTCAAGCGCCGCTGC
>JANOCA010000642.1:0-2351 GCA_031411915.1 Opitutaceae bacterium | reverse complement strand
GACCTTCATTGAGTCGGACTGGTTCTCCGCCGTGCGCGCGGAAAAGTTCGATTTAATCGTGGCGAACCCGCCCTACCTCTCCGCGGAGGAAACCGCGCAGACCACTCCCGAGGTGCGCGGCCACGAGCCCGCCGTGGCTCTTACCGCGGCGGGCGATGGTCTCGACGCACTGGCAAAGATCATCGCGATGTCGCCGCGGTTCTTGGCCGAGGGAGGATTGCTCGCACTGGAAACCGGCATCGCGCAGCACGCGCGCCTGCGCGAGCTGGCAACGGCGGCGGGCTTCACTCGCACGGAATCACGCCAGGATCTGACCGGCCGGGATCGGTTTGTCTTCGCGTGGCAGTGAACGCGAAGCGAAGCCTTGTGAATCAGCCGCCCGACTTCGCCGTGAGCGGGGCGTGGTTGCTCACCCAGCGATCGCGGTTGCGGCCGAGCTCGACGGCGTCGGCGAGGACGCGGAGGGCTTCGCGCAGATGCACGTCGGCCTTGACGTAGGTCTCGTTTTCCTCGGGGTCGAAATCGTCGTCCTCGTCGGCGTCCTTTTTCGGGGCCTTGATTTTCGGGACGGGCGGGGCGCCAAGGTAGAACGGCTTGAAGGGGAAATCGCTCTTCGCGATGTGCTCCTTCTCGGCCTTCATCTCCTTGCGGAAGGCGTCGTCGGCCGCCTTTTGGTTGCGGCGCTCGTCCAAATTGAGCGAGACGAGCTTCTGCTCCTGGCGGGTCTTGAACCACTCGACGTTTTTGCGGAGGTAGGAAAATTCCTCGAGCTTCTCCTGGCGCGCGACGCTGGCTGCCTTGAGGGGTGAAAGGATCTTCGCATCGAGCGGCGCGCCGTCAAACTTGCTGGTGGGAATGCTATCCCACACGAGCGCGCGGGGCAGGTCGGCCTCGCCGATGGGAAGGTAGTCCTCGATGGAGGGGAGCGTGATGTCGGGCACGACACCCTTGAGCTGGGTGGAGGCGCCGCTGGGCAGGTAATATTTCTGGATGGTGAACTTCACGGCGCCGGTTTTTTGCGGAGAAAAGGCGAACGAGCGGTTGAGCTGCCGCATCTCGACGACCTGCTGCACGGTGCCTTTCCCATGCGTGGAACTGTCGCCGATTACGATCGCGCGGCCGTAGTTTTGCAGGGCGCCCGCGACAATCTCGGAGGCGGAGGCGCTGAAACGATCGACGAGGACGGCGAGTGGGCCGGTGTAGGCGATCTTGGAGTCCTTGTCGCCGTCGACGTTAATTTCTCCGGAGAAGTTCTTCACCTGGACGACGGGGCCCTTGGAGATGAAGAGGCCGGCGAGCTCGATGGCCTCGGCGAGGAAACCGCCGCCGTTGCGCCGCAAGTCGAGGGTGATGCCCTGCACGCCCTGCTGCTTGAGCTGCTCGATGAGCTTGGCGACATCCTTGGAGGCGGTGCTGCGGTCGGAATCCGTGTCGCCCTCGTCGCTCTCGCTGTAGAAAGCGGGCAGGGTGATGACGCCGAGCTTTTGCGCGGGGGTCTCCGGCGTCGCGCCGGGCAGGTCGAAGACGGCGGCGCGGGCGCGGGCGGAGTTGAGCTTCACGGTGTCGCGCACGATGACGATCTGCTTGCGGACGGAGCTATCGGCGGCGTCGGCGGGCTGCACGGTGAGTTGAACCTCGGAGCCTTTGCGGCCGCGGATTTTCTCAACGATCTTGCGGAGCTTCATGCCGACGACCTCGATTGGCTCGTTGCCCTTTTCGGCGACGGCGATGATTTTGTCGTTGGGCTTGAGCTGGCGCTCGAGGTCGGCGGGGCCGCCCGGGACGATCTCCTTCACGACGCAGACATCTTCCTCGAGGCCGAGGACGGCGCCGATGCCGACGAGCTTCAGCTTCATCTGGATGCCGAAGTCCTCGAAGGTTGAGGCGGAGAAATAGCTGGAGTGCGGATCGTAGAGCTTGGCGATGGTGGTGAGGAACAGCTCCGCGAGGTCGTTACCCTCGATCTCGCCGAGGTTTTTGCGCATGCGCTCGTAGCGCTTGCGGACGGTCGCCTTGGCTTCGTCAGGGGTCTTCTTGTTGAGCAGCTCCTCGACGAGCTCGAACTTCAGACGCTGCATCCAGAGTGCTTCGGCGGCGGCCGCATCGGCCGGCCACTCGGCCTTGGCGCGATCGCGGCGGTAAGTGTCAGCGGAGCTGAAGTCGAAGTCCTGCGTGAGCTTCTCAAAAATCCACGCGATGCGGGCTTCGACGCGCGCCTGATAGACGTAGAAAATCTCGTAGGCGGCGTTGATGTTCCCGAGGAAGGCCGCGTTGTAGTAGATATTCTTCCCGTATTCCGTGGCGAACTTGGCGCGATCGGAACCGAGGAAGAAAAGCCGCTGGCCGTCGAG
>JANOCA010000641.1:0-3565 GCA_031411915.1 Opitutaceae bacterium | reverse complement strand
GGAACAGCGGGTGGCTCGGCACCCGCACGGCCACGCTGTCGCGTCCGGCGGTGACGATCGCGGGCACGGCGGCCTTCTTCGGCAGCACCAGCGTGAGCGGGCCGGGCCAGAACGCGCGCGCGAGGCGCCGGGCGGCGTCGTTGGCCTCGCACACGAGGCCGAGCTGCCGCGCGGAATGCAGATGCACGATCAGCGGATCATCGGCGGGGCGGCCCTTGGCGCGGAAAATCCCGGCGCAGGCGGCGGCGTTGAGCGCATCGGCGGCGAGGCCATAGACCGTTTCGGTCGGCACGGCGACGAGTCCGCCCGCGCGCAGGTGCCGGGCGAGGAGGGCGAGGTTGCGGGCCGTGCCGCGGTGGATGCGGGCTGCGGGGGTGGCGGCCATGCGCAAAAAAGGCCGGAGGGAACTCCGGCCCGGGGAAAGGGTGGATGGCGGCGGCGCTTACTGCGCGAGCAGCATGTTGCGCGACTGCTTGATCGTTCGGGTGACGGTGCGCTGGTGCTTGGAGGACAGGCCCGTGTATTTGCGCGGGAGAATCTTGCCCGTGTCGGTCACGAAAAGGCGCATGGCCTCGGGTGTGGTGAAGGGAATCTCCGCGGGCGAAGGAGTCTGCTGCTTTTGTTCGGTGGTGCTCATGCTCGAAAGGAAGGGAGACGGTGAAGCCGGGGGCAGGCGTGTCAACGCGCATTTTGGCCCGGAAACGGGCCGGTGGGACCGGGCATCGCACGGTGGTCAATCGCCCGGTCTTGGCTGAAACGCGGCCAGCCAGCGGCCGAAGTCCAATGGGTGGGCGGTGGGCTTTGTTCACCACCGATTTCTGGGATCGCCGCGGTTGGGCTAGTTGGGATTGGGGTCTTCATTTCGAGACTTCAGCCGACGCTGAAGCTGAAGCAGAAACTCTTCGTAGTCTGCCGCGACCTTTTGCTCTCTGGTGAGTTCAAACAGCACTTCACCCTTTCGATTTCTCACGGTCGCGACGGTGATCGGAGCAGAAGCGATGAAGGCTGCGATGATGCTACTGAAGGCCATGCTCCCGAACAAAACCGTGAATGTGAAAGCAAGAGGGGTTGGTCCAGAGACCTTCCAAGCAGCAGCTGCGAAGATGGCGCCAAATATGAGGATAACCCAAAATGCTCCGAAAGACCTTCGGTCGGCTATCTCAATATCCGGCGCCACATCGCCGAGAGGGATGTGCCGTTCGTCTGGCGACTCAGGAAGCCCCCTCCGAACAACTACACGGTCGCGTCGCAGCACGAGGGTATCGACAAGCAGTCGCGATCGTATTTGGCGGAACGTCACGTCTGCGGGACTTGGCATTATTTTGCCCAACGGTGTTATTCGGCTGCACTGAATGCAGCCATTGCAGGGAATAAAATGGTTTCATTTCCCACGTGAAAGGCGGTCTTGCCCGGCGAGGATTTTCCGGTGGCGACACGGGCGAAGCACGAGCGGGAAATCCTCGGGTTTCTGCATCTTTGCAAACTCAGAAGGGCGCCGGCGACCGTCATGCGGCCGAAGGCGTATTTGGCTGAGACGGAGAGGCAAGGCGCAAACGGGGCGCGCTCAGCGGCGCACGGCAGCGGTGCCGGCGACTATCCCCGCTGCGATGCGGTGGCCGGTGCGCAAACACAGATTGCGTTTCGATTGCGGGGCCGTGAAATCGGCACGGTGGGGTTTGCGCCCGACTCCGTCCTCGTAGCTCAACTGGATAGAGCAGCGGTTTCCTAAACCGCTTGTCCCGGTTCAAGTCCGGGCGAGGGCACCATGCTTCGCCGAGGCGCAGCGCAGGCGAAGCAGGCCCTGCGGAGCCCGGAAGGCGGAGCACGGGTGGGCCCGTCGGCGGACAAGGCTTCGCATGGCACGGCCATGCTCGATGCGACCTCGCGGCGAGTCGGTCCATGCGAGGGGCGGAGGCGCCAAGATATTTGATCGACTACGTCTCCGGGTGCGCAACGCTCCGCGTCATGAAACGCCGCGATTTCCTCGTTCGTTCCTCGATGTTCACCGCCGCGGGCTTGCTGGCCCGCTCGATCGCCACGGCGCAGGCGCCCAAGGGTGCAGCAGCGCCGACCGTCCCCGAGTTCAAGCTCCTGCGCCGCGAGGTCGGCATATTCACCGCGCGCGGCGGCAGCATCGGCTACCTCGTGAACAAGGACGCGCTCGCCGCGGTCGACACGCAGTTCGCCGACACCGCGCCGCTCTTCCTCAACGGCCTGCCCGGCAGAGCCGGCCGCAAGCTCGACGTGCTCGTCAACTCCCACCACCACGGCGATCACACCGGCGGCAACCAAGTCTTCCAGCCGCAGACGAAAAAAATCGTCGCGCACGCCAACGTCCCCGCGCTCCAGCGCGCCGCCGCCGAGCGCGCCAAGACCCTCGACAAGCAGGCCTACGCCGACACGACCTTTCAGACGACGTGGCGCATGGATGTCGGTGGCGAGACGATCTCCGCGAAATACCACGGCGCGGCGCACACCAGCGGCGACATCGTCACGCACTTCGAGAAGGCCAACGTGATCCACATGGGCGACCTCGGCTTCAACCGCATCTACCCCGTGATCGACCGCGGCTCGGGCGGCCGCATCGCGGGCTGGATCACCGTGCTCGAGGCGGTGGCCAAGGCGTTCTCCGCCGACACGATCGTGATCTTCGGGCACGCGGGGACGAAGTTCATGCCGGTGGGCAAGCCGGCCGAGCTGCTCGTGCTGCGCGACTACCTCAGCGCCGTGCTCGACTACACGAAGAAGAAAATCGCCGCGGGCGAGCCGAAGGAGAAAATCGTGGCGCTGGAGAACATGCCCGGCTTCCCCGATTTCCACACGCCGCTCCCGAACCGTTTCGGCGGCAACCTCGCGACGGCCTACGACGAGCTGACGGAGAAAAAAGGTTGAGTCGCGCCACGCAGCGGGCGGCACGGAGGCTTTTCGGGTTCCCCGCCGGAGTGGAGGCAACGACCGAGGACGGGGGCGTCGCCGCGCGGGCCGCGGGCGGTTTGTAAGGTTGTATCGGCGGGGCCGGGCGGTTGGATGGGGCACCCCCCCTTCGAGCCCAATGAAATTTCCGCGCATTTTTTTTCCGGCTCCGATTGCCGGCTTGTTCATGGCGGGCTGCCAGACCTCGGGCGATTCCGGTGCGGCCTCGGCGATCGTTTTTGCGCGTGAGGGGCCGGGAGGAAGAGCGTATTATCTCCAGGACTCGGGCGGCACCGGAGTGCCCGCGGCGCTGCCGTTGCCGGCGAATGCGGGCAATGTCCGCACGGCGCCGCGCGCGGGGATCGCCGCGGCGACGATCGGCGCGAGCGGGACGGGCGCGGCCGAGCTGCGCCTCATCGCGCTCGGCGCGGCGGGCGGGATTGATCGTTCGCTCGCGGGGGAGTGGGCATGGGATTTTTCGCTCGGCGCAGAGGGTGAGTCCATCGCGTGGATCGCGGGGCGCGATCGGCGGGAGTTGTTTGTCGCGCGCGCGCCGGAGTGGAAGCCGGTGGCGCTGTCGCTCCCGGCGGAGGCCGAGCCCGGGCAGCCTCGGTGGCTGGCGCGCGATCGCCTGCTCGTGGTGCTGCGCTGG
>JANOCA010000640.1:0-6791 GCA_031411915.1 Opitutaceae bacterium | reverse complement strand
ACGCACCTCGACCGCGGCGCCGGTGTGGGCGCGCGCGATCTCGGTCGTGTAGTTGGGGAGCGTGGCATTGGCGATGACTTGGATGCCCTTGAGGCAGGAGCCGTCGTTGAGCTCGATGAACGAGAAGGCCTTCGCGTCGCGGCGCGTCCGCACCCAGCCTTGGAGCAGAATCGCGTCGGCAGGAGCGGTGGCGTCGAGGGCGTGTTTGACGAGGGTGCGTTGCATGGAGTTTTTGCGGCGCAACGAAGCGCGCGCGCGGAGGCGAGGCAAACCCGGAAACGGCGGGCGCGGCGCGCCGAAACCTACAATTTCATCGGCGGCGTGGGCGTCGAGGCGGCTCTGAGCGACGTGCGGAGGGCCAGCGCGGTCCATAGCTCCGCGGCTTGATCGACGGCGCCGAGCACCGCGACCGGAGCGGGCGCCTTCCTGAGGAGGACGAGCGCGACGCACATGACGAAGACGCCGCTGCGCACCACGACCGTCCAGCGAAAGAAAGGCATGAGGCCGGCCCGCGCCGCGGCGGTGTAGTAAAAAGCCAGGCACAACGTGAGCAGGCCCACGATGCGGGGCCACACTTCGGCGCTCGGCGCGAAACCGAGCGGGCCGAGCGTGGCATTCGGGGCGACGAGGAGACCGAGACCGATGAGCACGAGGTAGAGCCCGAAGACGAACACGGATTTGGCGGGGGCATTCATGGGGAAATTTGTCGGGTGAGTTCACCCGGCGTTGAGCCCGCTTACCCACCCCGCCAGGAGCGCGCCGAACCGGATCCGGCCTTTCGCGGTTGGGTCTGCACGGCCCGGCGCGGAATCACTCCGCCGGGGTGAGCTTGGCGATGCGCTCGCGGAAGAGGACGTAGATCGCGCCGTCTGGACCCGCGATCACGTGGCGCATGCGGTTGCTGTCGGTCTCGCCCTTGAAGATCACTTCCTGGGCGACGAGCTTGTCGCCCTTCATTTCGAGGCGGCGCAGTTCCTTGGCGGCGAGCGTCGCGACGAAGAGGTGGCCTTTCCATTTCGGGAAGAGGTCGCCCGCGTAGAAATTCGCTCCGCACGGCGCGATCGAGGGCACCCAGTAGCCGGCGGGCTGCTCCATGCCGGCCTTGGCGGTGCCTTCGCTGCCGGCCATCGGCGTGCCCGGGTAGTCCATGCCGTAGCTGATGACGGGCCAGCCGTAGTTGCGGCCGGGAAGCACGAAGTTGACTTCGTCGCCGCCCCGCGGGCCGTGCTCGAGGTCGTAGAGTTCGCCGGTGGCGGGATTCATCGCGAGGCCCTGCGGGTTGCGGTGGCCGTAGCTCCAGATCGACTTGAAGGCCTTGTCGTCCTTCATGAACGGGTTGTCGGCGGGCAGGCTGCCGTCGTCCTTCAGGCGGTGGACCTTGCCCATGACGACGCTGAGGTCCTGGGCGTTCTTGGCGTTGCCGCGATCACCGATGGGGAAGAAGAGGTGGCCCTTGCCGTCGAACACGAGGCGGCCGCCGAAGTGATTGCCACCGGTGGGATACATTTCAGCGGGGGCCTGAAAAACGGTCTCCTGATCCACCAGCGCGTTGCCCTTGATCTTGCCGCGGATGATGCGGGTGAGGCTCACGGCCTGCGTTCCGCGTTTTTGCGGATCGCTGAAGGCGAAATAGACCCAGCCGTTTTTCGCGTAGTCGGGATGCGCCACGACGTCGTAGAGCCCGGCCTGGCCGCCGGTCTCGATCGCGGGGAGGCCGAGGAGCGGGCGGGCGGAGCGCTTGCCGTTTTCGATCAGGTAGGCGTAGCCGAGCTTCTCGGTGACGATGGCCTTGTTGCCGGGGCCGGGGAGGAAGGCGAGCGACCACGGCTCGATGACATCGCTGATCCAAGTGTTGAGTTGGAAATTGTGGAGCTGGCTCTTGCCGGTGAAAGAGTCGGGCAGCTTCTCGACCTTGATTTGGCCCTGCGTGAACTTGAACTGCTGCTCACGGATGAAGATCACCATCGAGCGGATGTCATTGTCGCTGAGCGCGGCGCCCCACGGGGGCATTTCCTTCTCGGGATAGCCGGTCTTGATGCTCTTCACGAGGCTGGCGTCGTCGTTGCCGTGCAGGAAGGGCCCGGCGAGCAGCGAGGGGACCTTGTTGTTGCCGGGCGTCATGCCGCCCTCGAGCTTCTGGCCGTGGCAGTTGGCGCAGAGCTGGGTGTAGGTTTCGTTGATCTTGCCGGTGGCGCGAATGTTCTGGGCGGACACCGAGGCGGTCAGCGCGACGGCGGAAAACAAAGTGAGGAGGCGATAGGCGATCATGGGCGGAGGTGGGTGGTTCAATGAAGGGGGACGGACGGAGCGGAAGCGGGGATGCGGCCCGCGGGTTCGAGCACTATCCGGAGAGTGTGGAGCAGGCGGGCGAGCCCGGCGCGCGGCGGATCGCCGAGGAGGGCGATTTGAATCCAGTTGCGCGCGAGCAGGTGGCTGCTGCGGAAGCTGAGAGCGAAGCCGCGCTGCTCAAGTTCCTCGCCGAGCTGGGCGGCGCTCTGCCCCTCGGCGAGCGCCATCGTGATCATCGCGGGGCAGGCGGCGGCATCGGGCGCGAGCAGGGTGAAGCCGCGCGCGTGGAGTTCCGAGCGGAGCCAGCGGGCGTTGTCGCGGATGCGGTCCATGCGCGCGGGCGTGGCGAGCTGCACGCCGGCGGCGAGGGCGGCGACGAGATTGGAGGAGTGCGTGTGCGGCGAGCTCGCGTAGGCGGCCCAGTGGCCGAGGTCGAGGTAGCCGGAGATGCGCTCGGGCTCGGGGCGGGGCTTGTAGTCGTGGAAGACGAGCGCGAGGCCGGGGTAGGAGCCGAGGCCCTTGCCGCTCGTGCCGGAAGCGAGATGGACGCCGCGCAGATCGACGGGGAGGGCGCCGATGGAGCTGATGCAGTCGGCGCAGAGGTGGAGGCCGTGGTCGGTGGCGATGGCCTTGAGGGCGTCGAGGGGGTTGAGCACGCCGGTCGAGGTCTCGTGATGCACGCACCAGAGCCAGCCGCCGCGGGGCACGCGCGCGGCGAAGGTCTTCACTTGGTCGAGGTCAAGGGTGTCGCCCCAGCGGAGACGGAGCCAGTCGAAGCGCAGACCGGCGCGGCGCGCCTCGGCGGCGAGGCGTTCGCCAAACTCGCCGTTGGAGATGATCAGGCCCGTGGTGTCGCGCAGGGCGAGCTGCTGGGCGACGACGGCGTTGCCGAGGGTGCCCGAGCCGGGCAGCACCTGAACCTCGCGGGCGCCGGTGAGCGTGCAGAGCGCGGAGCGCAGGCCGGAAAGGTGGTCGAGGAATTCCGGGCCGCGGTGGGAGATGGCGGGGGCGCGGAAGGCGGCGTCGACCTCGGGCGCCGTGATGACGGGGCCGGGGAGCAGATTGAGCGGGCGGTCCGCGCCGCGTTCACATGCGAGCACATCGCGGAAGGCGGTGCTCCTTTCCGCCGTCCGGCCGAAATCCTCGCACGTGAGATACATCGGCTGGTATTGGGCTCCGGGGCTGCCGACGAGCGGGCCGAACGTCGTGCAGCCGAGGTGGCGGTAAAGCTTCAGCTGCCGCGTCGTGCCCGAGAGCACGGCGAGGTCGTAGCCATCGTCGAGGCACTGGCGCACGATGCGTCCGAAGAATTCGGCGAAGACCGCCGACTTGCGGAATGCCGGCACGACGGCGAGCAGCCGCGTCTCGATGGGCTTGCGGCCCGCGGGGAGGTGGGCGTCGAGATTGGGCACCTTGCTGTCGAGGGAGAACGGCCGCTGGTGGCGCAGCGCGCACATGGCGACGAGCTCGCGGCCGTGCAGCGCGATCACGTATTTGTTCTCGGCATGGAACCGATCGACGAGGCGGCCCTCGGGGTTGGGCGCGTGCTGGGGGATCTCCTCCACGAACGTGCGGTAGTTGAGCTGGTGGATCTGCTCGAATTCCCACGCTTCCGTGGCGACCTTGATGAGCAGTTCGGGGGCAGGGGGTTTCATGGCTGGACGGGCAACTACGCTGCCCCGCGCGGCGCGGACGGCGAGGAGAAATGTGCACGGTGGGCAAAGGCGATGATGGCAAACGCCACCGCCGCGCAGCCGGCCGCAGGCAGGCTGCGGGTCTCGAGCCAGGTGGCCCCCGGCAGGATCAACGCGCCGCCGAGGGCGGAGACGACCTTTTTCCGCGTCAGGGCCCACGCCGCGCCCGCGAGCAGGAGGCAGCCACCAATCGCGAGCGGCGCCAGTGCGAGCCAGGCGCCCAGCAGGGGCCCGAATCCCCGGCCGCCCCGGAAACCCAGTTGCACCGGCCACACGTGGCCGCCCACGACCGCGGCGGCCGCGGCAAATTCCCAGCCGCCGCCGAGACCCGCAAACTTCGCGCCAAAGGCCGCGACCGCGCCCTTGACGGCGTCGAGCAGCAGCACGAGGGCAAAGCCGCCGCGGCCCAGCACGCGCGAGGCGTTGGTGGCGCCCGTGGCGCCGCTGCCCTGCGTGCGCACATCGGCGCCCGTGCGCAGGCGCACGAGCCAGTAGCCCGGGGAGACGCCGCCGAGCAGCCACGCCGCGGGAATGACGAGCCAGGGAAGGAAGGCATTCATGACGGCGGTAGCTTGGGCGGGATAGGCGAATCCCCGAGGTAGGCCAGCGCGCTTGCGCGCGCCCGAGCCGCGCCCGCAAGCGGGCTGCCTACGAAAAAGCGATCAAGCGCGATTCGCATGGTCGAAACGCCCATCAGGCGGTGGGCGCCTCGTCGCGGACTTTGGTGAGCAGCCACATGCCGCCGCCAAAGAGCAGGAGCAGGGAGAGGATGGAAAACCGCGAGCCGACGAGGAGCGCGGAGAGCCCCATGAGCGTGGGGCCGAGGATCGCGGCGAATTTGCCGACCATGTTGTAGAATCCAAAATACTCCCCGCCCTTTTCCGCCGGGATGAGCCGCGCGAAATACGAGCGGCTGAGCGACTGCACGCCGCCTTGCACCAGCCCGACGACGACGGCCATCGCGAAAAATTCCGCCTGCGTCGTCATGCGCGTGGCGAAGACACACAGCCCCGCGTAGACGAGCACGCCCGCCATGATGCCGCGCCGCGCGCCGAACTTCTCCCCGATGCGGCCGAACACGATGGCGGCGGGGAAGGCGACGAATTGCGTGACGATGAGCGCCTTGATCAGCCCGCCCGAGTCGAGGCCGATGGCCTTGCCGAAATCCACGGCCATCTTGATGACGGTGTTCACGCCGTCGATGTAGAGGATGTAGCCGAGCAGGAAAAACAGCAGCCGCCGGTCCCGCCGGATTTCGGCGAAGGTGGCGGCGAGCTGCGTGAAGCCGCGCGTGAGCGTCGAGCCGCCGCCGAGGGGCGTGACCGCGGGGCTTTCGCGCACCCAGAGCAGGCACGGCAGGGTGAAGAGCAGCCACCAGCCCGCGGTGATCCAAAAGGCCAGGTTGACCGCGGCGACTTTGTCCGGAATCCCGAATTTGGCCGGATCGTCGACGAGCATGGCGCAGAGGACGAAGAGCCCGCCGCTGCCCACATAGCCGAGCGCGTAGCCGAGGGCGGAGACGCGGTCGTAGTTCTTCGGCTCCGCGACATCGGTGATGAGGGCGTCGCAGAACATGTTGTTGCCCGAGAAGCTGAACGCCGCGATCGCGTAGAGGAGGGCGGCGAGGACATATTCGCCCTTGGCGGCGAGCGGGAGCGCCGCGGTCGCGGCGCAACCGAGAACGGTGAACGCGAGGAGGAACCGCTTCTTCGCGTTGCCTTGGTCGGCGATGGAACCGAGGAGCGGCGCGAGCACGGCGACGGCGAGGCTCGAGAGCGTGTTGGCGAGCCCGAGATACCACGTGCTCTGCTCCGCGGTCACGCCGGGCACCGCGGACCAGTAGTCTTTGAAGAAAATGGGGAAGAACGCCGTCATCACCACGATGGCAAAGGCCGAGTTGGCCCAATCGACAAAGGCCCAGGACCAGATGGCGCGGCGGTTTTCCTGCATGAAGGGGAAGAAGCGAAGCGGGACGAAGCGGGGACGCGATGCGAAAGGTGCGCGA
Source organism: Opitutaceae bacterium (assembly GCA_031411915.1). GTDB lineage: Bacteria > Verrucomicrobiota > Verrucomicrobiia > Opitutales > Opitutaceae > ER46. The sequence continues at coordinate 803 of JANOCA010000640.1, read as the reverse complement.
GCGCGGCGCGCCGGGCGAGCCTGAGTTTTCGGCCCCAAGAAAAAGCCCGAGGCGGGCGCCTCGGGCTTGGCGGAAAACGAGGCGGGACGCCTCGTCCACGGGATCAATCGTTCAGAAGCTCACCGTCGTCGTGAAGGAAATCTTCCGCGGATCGAGGTAGGTGTAGCCGTTGTTGACCATGCCGCCGACGAACGGGTTCGTCGCCTGGCCGAGCACACGGTAGGTGGTGTAACTGTTGAACAGGAGGTCGTCCTTGTCGAAGAGGTTGTTGATGTTGATCTGGAAGCGCCAGTTGTAGCGGCCGAAGCGCTTGGTGTAGGAAGCGTTCATGTCCTGCACCCAGTAGGTGGTGGCGTAGACGTAGGCGAAGGAGGCCTGCTTGTTCTGATCCGGCGTGGCGGTGGCGCCGACGGGGAGGTTGAACAGGATGTTCGGGCTGACGGAGCCGACTTTACGCTGGCCGCGGCCGCTGATGGCCCAGCCGGCGGAGAAGCCGGCGAGCTTGCTGTCACGCGCGAACGAGTAGTTGGCGTTGAACGAGCCCGTCCACTTGTTCGTGCCGTTGTTCACGGTGCCGGGCGCGACACCGGCGAAGTTGTTCTGAAGGTTCAGGATTTGGTTGCGAATCTGGGTCTGGTTGTCGGTCGTGAGCGTGTCGCCCTTGTCGTTGCGGAGGTTGTTCGCCCACTCCGTCCATTTCGGGAGGAAGGCCGCGAAGTAGGCCTGGGTGACCGGACGGATGGCGATGTTCTCGGTCTTCGGCAGCGCGTAGTTGGCGGTCATCCGCAGTCCCTTGTAGTTAC
>JANOCA010000639.1:0-2126 GCA_031411915.1 Opitutaceae bacterium | reverse complement strand
CGGCCTTTTCTAGCGGAACATGGGGCGCGGGGTCTGAAATGCGCAGCTCGCGAATCGGCGCGCCGTGCTGCTTTCCTCGCAGCCGAGAACCTCGTAACTCTCTTGTCTCTCGCACTTGGCCTACTCGAATAAACCTCGCATCCGGCTCGGCCCGCTCCTGCTCAAAGGGCTGATCATTCTCGGGCTCATCGCGGGGATCGTTGGCGCGGCCTACTACTGGACGAATGAGCTTTTCCTCCGCCCGCAGCTCGCGCTGAAGGAAGAGAAGCGATCGCCGCCCGAGCCGCCGCCGCCGGATCCTGCGCTGCCGGAGTTGGAGAAAGCGGTGGCGCTGCAGAAGTCCGGCGACCTCGTGGCGGCGCGGGCGGCCTTTGCGGAATTCGTGGAGCACAACGCGACTTCGACCGTCATCAACGAAGCCAAGGACCGGCTCGGCGAGATCAACAGCGACTTCTACTTCTCGACCAAACCCGCGCCCGAGAAGGAGATCTACGTGGTGAAAAGCGGCGACGTGCTCAACAAGGTCGCCGCCCGCATGAAAACTACGCCCGAGCTCATCATGCGCTCGAACAACCTCGCCGGCACCATGCTGCGGATCGGCCAGAAACTCTCGATTTCGCCCGCGCAGTTCTCGCTCATCATCAGCCGGCGCGAGCGGAAAGTGACGCTGCTGAACGGCGGCAAGTTCTTCAAACATTACCCGATGCGGAGCGTGCCGGAGCCGCCCGCGGCGACGGGCAAGAAGCCCGTGGTCGCGCCGAAGATCACGAGCAAGGTGAACGAGAAAATCGCGTGGAGCGCCGCCGGACAGCGCGTGACTTTCGCGGAAAAGGAGTACGCCGGGGCGACGCACTGGATCGTCAGTTCTCCCGGCTACACGCTCTACTCCGACCCGGAGGAAGGCTCGGGCATCAAGGCCACCACACCGCCGACGGGCCTCGGCCTTTCGCCCGAGCACATGGAGGAACTCGCCGCCTTGCTCAGCCGCGGCAACCCCGTCACGATCGAGCCGTGAGCCGCTTCGCCCCGATGAGCTTGTTTTTAGAACCGCAAAGGCGCAGAGGCGCAGCGGTGATTGGGCTTCGCGACGAACATCCCTTTCTCCCCCTCTGCGCCTCTGCGCCTCTGCGGTTAAACTCCTTTACCCCTCGATGAAGATCCAGCCGCTCGAGTTTGAAAAACCGATCGTCGAACTCGAGGAAAAGCTCGCCGATCTCCAGGGCCACTCGCGCGCGCATGACATCAATTTCGAGGCCGAGGTGCGGCGCATGGAGGCGAAGATCGAGGAGACGAAAAGGCGCGTTTACCAAAACCTCACCGCGTGGGAACGCGTGCAGATCGCCCGGCATCCCGCGCGGCCCTACACGCTGGATTACCTCCAACTCGCCTTTCACGGCTTCATCGAGATTCATGGCGACCGGCTCTTCGCCGATGACCGCGCCATGCCCGGCGGCTTCGCCACGCTCGGCGACCGGAAGTGCGTCGTGATCGGTCACCAGAAAGGCCGGGAGCTGAAGGAGAACCTCAAGCGGAACTTCGGCTGCGCCAATCCCGAGGGGTATCGCAAAGCGCTGCGGCTCATGCGGCTTGCGGAGAAATTCGGGCTGCCCTTCGTCTCGCTCATCGACACGCCCGGCGCCTACCCCGGCATTGGCTCCGAAGAACGCCACATTTCCGAGGCGATCGCGGTGAACCTGCGCGAGATGATGATCCTCGAAACGCCGATTGTTGCCGTCGTCATCGGCGAAGGCGGCAGCGGCGGCGCGCTCGGCATCGGCGTCGCCGACCGCGTGCTCATGCTGGAGAACAGCTACTACTCCGTCATCAGCCCCGAAGGCTGCGCCGCGATCCTGTGGAAACATCGCAAGCACGCCCCGGAAGCGGCCGCCGCGCTGAAGCTCACCGCGCGCGACCTGCTCGATCTCGAGGTCGTCGATGAAGTGATCCCCGAGCCGCTCGGCGGCGCGCACCAAGACCACGCCGCGGCTTTGGAGAATCTACGGACCTCCGTCGGACGCCACCTCGAAGAACTCTGCGCGATCCCGCGGGATGAACTGCTCGCGCGGCGCTACGCGAAGTTCCGCAAGGTTGGCGAATTCGCCGGCGACGGGGCGTAAAGGTTTGGG
>JANOCA010000638.1:0-2098 GCA_031411915.1 Opitutaceae bacterium | reverse complement strand
CCAAGCCCGCGCCCTCCGCGCTCGGCTGACTCCGCATCCAAACTTCCACCACCCATAGACCATGAGCGTTATCAACACGAACATCCAAGCCATCGCCGGCGCGCGTAACCTGAACCACAGTCAGGAAATGCTCGGCCGTTCACTGACCCGATTGTCCTCGGGCTCAAAGATCGTCAACCCGTCGGACGACGCCGCCGGCCTCGCCGTGTCGGAGAAGCTCGACGCCCAGGGGCGCCGTGTCCGCGCCGCCACCACCAACGCCCAGAACGCGATCTCCTACGTGCAGACGGCGGACGGCTTCATGAGCGGGATGACGCGCATCCTCGCCCGCATGAGCGAGCTCGCCATCCTCACCAAGGACGTCACCAAGAATCCCTCGGACGTCGCGCTCTATCAGGAGGAGTTCACCGCCCTCCAGGATCAGCTTCGCGCCACGATCGGCGGCCCGACCGCCGAAATCGGCGGCACGACGGATATCGACGCCCCGCTCGGCGCCTTCAACGGCATCACGCTCTTCGGCTCGAATGGCGGCGGCCTCACCGTCACGATCGGCCAGGCGGTCGGCCAGGAGATGACCATTGGCGATTCCAACCTTCGCGCCGGCGACATGCTCGACATCATCCAGCAGGATGCCTCAGGCGCCTACACGCTCACCGCCAGCGGCGTCGGCTCGATCCAGCAGATCACCGATGCGATTCAACACGTGGCGCAGGAGCGCGCCTCGCTCGGCGCGGCGCAATCCCGGCTCGAGCTGGCCACGCAGACCCTGAAGGTGGAGTTCGAGAATCTCTCGTCCGCCATCTCGCGCATCCGCGACGTCGATGTCGCGGAGGAGTCCACCCAGTTCGCGAAATACAACATCTTGGTGCAGTCCGGCACCGCTATGCTCGCGCAGGCGAACCAGACCCCCAGCACCGTTTTGAAGCTCCTGCAGTAAGCACGGTCACCACACGACCACATCCCCCACCACCAACAAGGGGCCGGTCTCTCAGACCGGCCCCTTTTTTCGCGTTCAACCCATGAACCCTAGATTCGGGTTCGCGAAGTTCGCGAGATTGGGGAAGACCGCGGGCATCGCCGTGTCGTCCACGCCGAACCAGCGGGCGAGCGTCGCGCCGAACTGGTCGAGCGAAGTCGTGGGGATGAGCACGCCGCGCGAGCCCGTGTCGTCGGGGCCGCCGAGCGCGAGATTCGGAAACGTGCCGTAGAGATCGCCGCCGCGCACCGCGCCGCCGACCATGATCTGGTGGTTGCCCCACCCGTGATCGCTGCCGCTGCCGCTGGGCTGCAAGGTGCGGCCAAACTCGCTCGCGGTGAAGCTCGTCACTTTGTCCGCGATGCCCATCTCGGCGGTCGCGTTGTAGAAGGCGGAGAGACCTTCGCCCACCTGCCGCAGCAAATCCCACTGCGCCCAGCTTTGCGCCGAGTGCGTGTCGAAGCCGCCGATGGCGCAGAAGAAGACCTGCCGTTTCATGCCGGTTGCGCCGCGGAGCTGGATGACCTGCGCCACCTGTTTCAACTGATTGCCGATGGAGGTGCCGGGGAAAGCCGTGGCAAACGGCGTGGCGCTCAGGCCGCTGAGGAGACCGTTGAGTTCGAGGCCATCGGCGCGGACATCGTTGGCGGCCTGCACCATCGCGAGGCCGCTGTTGAAGGTGAGGATTTCCTGCAGCGCCTGTTTGCGCGCCGCGTTGGCGCTCGCGGGCCAGGTCGCGAAGCCGTCGGCCGCGAGATTGTTGCCGGGGAGAAGACTCGTCGATTGGACGATGTTGCCCGCGCAAAACAACGCCGAGCCCGCGACCGAGATCGCGGGAGGGAAGGTCGAGGCAGCGTTGAGCCCGCGCGTGGCGTCGGCGATGCGCCCGGCCCAGCCCGTGCCACCCGAGCCGTTGGGATCTCCCGCCTGCGTGGAGATTGTCTGATCGGAATGAGAAAAAAGATTCGAAGGCAGGCCGACGGTGGCGCCCAGGTATTGCGCGCGCGTGGTCGGACGGACGAGCAACCCCACGTTGGCGATTGCGGCGAGCCGGCCCTGCGCCCACAGCGGGTGCAAAGCGGCGAGGCCGCTGTTGAGTCCGTAGGGCGCGCCGTTGAGCGC
>JANOCA010000637.1:0-1618 GCA_031411915.1 Opitutaceae bacterium | reverse complement strand
GCACTATGGCGAGCGCATGGCGATCGGGTGGCTCGATGTCGTGCGCTTCGCCGACACCATCGGCTACCACAGCGACAACCCGCGCAACGTCTGGCCCTACCGCGATTGGGTCATCAATAGCTTCAACGCGAACAAACGCTTTGACCGCTTTACCCTCGAGCAGATCGCGGGCGACTTGTTGCCCGATGCAAACGTGGAGACGCGCGTCGGCTCGGCGTTCAACCGGTTGTTGCTCTCGACCGAGGAGGGAGGCGCTCAGCCCAAGGACTACGAGTCGCGCATGGTGGCCGACCGCGTGCGCGCCATCGGCACCGCGTGGCTCGGTCAGACGACCGGCTGCGCGCAGTGCCACGATCACAAGTTCGATCCGATCTCGCAGCGCGACTTCTACGCGCTCGGCGCGTTTTTTGCCGATGTGAAGGAGCAGGCCGTCGGCCGACGCGAGGACGGCATGCTCGTGACCACGCCTGAACAGGACGCGCGGCTGGCGCAGCTCGACGCCGTTGTCGCCGCGGCGCGCGGCCCGGTCCAGCGACGCACCGCGGAGATCGACGCGGCACAGAGAGAGTGGGAGAGCAGGGGAGAGGCGAAGGGTGCGCCACGCGACATCACGGCGGCCTTGAAAAAGGAAACGGCGAGACGCACCGCGAAGGAAAAGTCCGCCGTGCGCGATCACTTCCGCGCCCGGGTTTCCGCGATCGCCCGCGCCGAGCTCGACGCGCTCGCCGAGGCGGAGCGGGCGCGGAATGAGTTTTCCGACGCGTTGCCTCGCTGCTTGGTGACCGAGCCCTTGCCCGCGGCGCAACGTCGCACGGTGCGGTTGCTTCCGCGGGGCAACTGGATGGATGAGTCGGGCGAGGTGATGAAGCCCGCGGTGCCGGCTTATCTGCCGCAGCCGGACCTCGGCGGGCGAGAGCCCACGCGGCTCGATCTCGCGCGCTGGCTGGTGTCCCGCGAGAATCCGCTCACGGCGCGCGCGTTCGTGAATCGCCTGTGGAAACAACTCTTCGGCACCGCGCTCAGCCGCGTGCCTGGCGATCTCGGCGCGCAAGGCGAAGTGCCGCTCAACGGCCCGCTGCTCGATTGGCTCGCGTGCGAATTCGTGGACAGCGGGTGGGATGTGAAGCACCTCGTGCGCAGCCTCGTCACGAGCGCCACCTACCGGCAGACCTCGGTCGCGGCGCGCGCGCAACTCGCGGCCGATGCGGACAACCGGGAGTTTGCGCGGCAGGGCCGATTCCGCGTGGAAGCCGAGGTGGTGCGCGACTACGCGCTCGCCGTCGGAGGGCTGCTCTCGCCGCGCCTCGGCGGACCGAGTGTGAAACCCTACCAGCCGGCGCGCTATTGGGAGATGTTGAACTTCCCCACGCGCGACTACGAACCCGAGCAGGGCGAGGCCCAGTATCGCCGGGGGCTTTATGTATGGTGGCAGCGCTCGTTCTTGCACCCGAGCCTGCTCGCCTTCGATGCGCCGAGCCGGGAGGAGTGCGCCGCGGAGCGCACGATTTCCAATCTCCCGCAGCAGGCGCTCGTGCTGCTCAACGACCCGACCTACGTCGAGGCCGCGCGGGCGTTCGCGGCGCGCATCGTCAGCGAGGGCGGTGCGACTCACGAGGCG
>JANOCA010000636.1:0-6695 GCA_031411915.1 Opitutaceae bacterium | reverse complement strand
GCGCGCCGCGGCTGCGTTGCTGAGGCTTTCGGGAGCGACCGCGACGCGTGGACGCCTGCGTGCGCGTGCAACCTGGCGCGAATCACCCTCCGCCACGCGCTGCCGTTGCTTCAGGACATCGTGCGTGGGGACGGGTGAACGCGGGCGTCACTTGTTTTTGCCTTTGCCCTTGCCCTGGCTCTTGCCGGGCGCGGCTTCGCTCCGGCCGGGGGCGAAGTCCTCCGCCCGCTCAGACTTATCCTTATCAGGCTTGCCGTCCTTTTCCTTCACCCGCACCGCGGTCACAAAGTAGTCGGCCGGGTAGAAATCCCGCACCTTGTCGTGAAACTGGTGGGGTTTCTCGGCCTCCATCGTGAGCGAGACACTGCGGGTGAAGTCCACGGCGATGCTAGCCGGCAAGCTGGCGCCGAAACGCCACTCGCGCCCGTCGAGATAAAACCACAGCCGGTCCTCCGGGCGGAAATAAACCTGCGCGGCCGGGTAATAGTAGTAGGCGCGATGGCGGCGGACGCCGTGGGCCGGAGCCCAGGGCGGCGGACCCTTGGGGCCGGATTCCCGGATGACAATCACCTCGGGCGGCGGCGGAGGCAGCGCTTTGCCGAGGCGGATTTCGGCGGCAATGGACACGTCGACGGCTCCATGCGCGACGCCGGCCGCCGCGAGTAGCAGGGCGAGGCTGGGCAATTTGAGGTTCATGGCGCCTTGGACCTCACCGCGTGCCGCAGGTTCGGGCTTTTCCGTAGTGGCCGCATGCTCCCGCCGGAAGCCGGTCGCTTTTGGGGAATTGGAAAACACCGGCGCGCGGGCGCATCTCAGTTTTCTGCACGGCGTCGGTATTTTGCGTGGCACGGGCATCTTGCCCGTGACGTGGCATGGGCGTCTCGCCCATGTCTGCGGCGGGGCTTGTCTCGCCGTAGGGTTGGCGAAGGAGGAAGCGCCGACCACGGGCGGGACGCCCGTGCCACTTTGCGCCGTGCAAAAAACTGAGATGCCCCCGGCGCGCCTCCCAGTGAGCCGCCAATTGACGCGCTCGCGAAAACCGGCGAGAGTATTGAGGTGAATTCCGTGCGCCCCCACGAACCCTACGGCATCCCGGCCTTCAAGGCCTTGGTCGCGGGTGCTTGGGGATTATTGGCGGCGTTGAACGTCGGCGCCGCGACGCCGCCGCTCACCCAACCCGGGGCGTCGGCCGCGTTCATCGAAAAGCACTGCGCGGGCTGCCATGATTCCGTCGAAAAGAAAGGCGACCTCGATTTGACGGCGCTCGCGCTCAATCCGGGCGACCCGAAGAATTTTGCGCGATGGCTCAAGGTTCACGACCGCGTCGAGTCGGGCGAGATGCCGCCGAAGAAAAAGACGCGTCCGGCCGCGGGCGAAGTGCGGGAGTTTCTCGCGCCGCTGGCCAAATCCCTCGCGGCCGCGGAGCAAGCGCGGGCGGGCGACGAGGGGCGCGCCACGCGTCGCCGCCTCAACCGCTACGAATACGAGAACGCCTTGCGCGATTTGCTGGGCGCGCCCTGGCTGCAAGTGAAGGATGCGCTGCCCGAGGACGGCGAGGCGCACCGCTTCAACAAGGTCGGCGAGGCCCTTGATGTCTCGCACGTGCAGATGGCGCGCTACCTCGGCGTGGCGGACTATGCGCTGCGGCAGGTGATGGCGAGATCGCCCGAGCAGCCCGCGACGGCGATGACGCGCTACCATGCGCGCGACCAGCGGAGTTTCACTGGGCCGATGAAGTTCTCGGTGTTCAACACGAGCCCGGAGCGCGCGACGTTCCCCGTGTTGGGTTTCGAGCCGCAGCCCGAGGTGCGGGCGGGCAAGGCGCCCGTGACCGTCGGCGCCGCCGATCCCGCCACCCGCGATCTCGAGGGCGTGGGCGTAGTCGCGGGCAACTACGAGCCGCTCGAGCCGAAGTTCATCAGCTTCAAGGCGCCCGCGGCCGGCCGCTACCGGCTCCGTTTCAATGCGTTTTCCGTGAGGGTCGGCCCCACCGTGCAGATCGACCCAAAGAAGCCGGACCGCTGGTGGATCCCCGATCTCGACAAGGTCGCGCGTGGCCGACGCTCGGAGCCGATCACGGTCTACTCGGAGACGCCCCCGCGGCAGCTTCGCTGGCTCGGGACCTTCGATGCGCAGGTCGAGCCCGGCCTGCATGAGCTCGATGTCTGGTTGCTGGCGGGCGAGACGATCCGCGTCGATGCTTCGCGGCTCTTTCGCTCCCGGCCCGGTGCGGCCCGCTGGCAGAATCCACTCGCGGAAAAGGACGGCTCGCCCGGCGTCGTCTTCCGCTGGATGGATGTCGAGGGCCCAATCAACGACCGCTGGCCCGGCGCCGGGCACGCGCTGCTCTTCGGCGATCTGCCCCTGAAGAAAGCGGAGAAGCCGGGTGCGCCGGCCGAAGTGGTGTCCGCGAATCCTGCGGCGGATGCGCCGCGGCTCCTGAAGAATTTCCTCAACCAAGCCTACCGCCGGCCCGTCCCCGCCCACGAGGTGAAGCGCTTCATGCCGGTGATCGAGCATGCGCTCAAAAACAACGCGAGTTTCGCCGACGCGATGATCGCGGGCTACACCGCGGTTCTCTGCTCGCCGGAGTTTGTCTCGATCGAGGAAAAGCCCGGCAAACTCGACCACCACGCGATTGCCACGCGCCTCGCGTTCTTCCTCGGCAACTCCGCGCCCGATGCCGAGCTCCGCGCGCTCGCGGACAAGGGCGGCCTGCGCCGCGCCGAAACGCTCCGCGCGCAGACCGAGCGGCTGCTCAACGATCCGAAGTCGAAACGCTTCACCGAGGCGTTTCTCGACTACTGGCTCGACCTCCGGCGCATCATCGCGACCTCGCCAGATGAGGCGCTCTACAACGAATATTACCTCGATGACCTGCTGGCGGAGTCGGCGGTGTTCGAGACGCGGGCGTTCTTCGCGGAATTGCTGCGCGGCGATTTGCCGGCGCGAAATGTCATCTCGTCCGACTTTGCGATGCTGAACGAGAAGCTCGCGGCGCACTACGGGCTGCCGCCCGTCGAGGGCGTGGCGATTCGCAAGGTCGCGCTGCCGGCTGACAGCGTGCGCGGCGGCCTGATGACCCAGGCGAGCGTGCTGAAGGTCAGCGCCAACGGCACGACGACCTCGCCCGTGCTGCGCGGCGTGTGGATCATGGAGCGCATCCTCGGCGAGACGCCTACGCCGCCGCCGGCGAGCGTGCCAGCGGTCGAGCCCGATATCCGCGGCGCGGCCACGATTCGCGACCTGCTGGCGAAGCACCGCACGCAGGAAATGTGCGCCTCGTGCCACACGCGCATCGATCCGGCGGGCTTCGCGCTGGAGAGCTTCGATGTGATGGGCGGCTTCCGCACGCACTACCGCGCGATGGGCGTCGAGGGCAAGGCGCCCGCGCCGGGCATCGGCTTCGGGGGGCAGAAGTTCACTTTCCACTATGCGTTGCCGGTCGATGCCAGCGGCGAGTTGCCCGATGGCCGGACGTTTGCCGATGTGCGCGAGCTCAAGCGCCTGCTGCTCACCGATGAGCGCGCCATCGCCCGCAATCTCGTGAAGCAGCTCGTCGTTTACGCCACGGGCGCCCCGGTGCGCTTCATCGATCGCCCCGCCGTGGAAAAGATCCTCGATCGCGCCGCGGCCCGCGGCTACGGTGTGCGCTCGCTGGTCCACGAGATCGTGCAAAGTGATTTGTTCCTGAACAAGTAGCCCGCCCCGAATCTTACCCATGAAAACGCCCGCCCGCCCGTCCCGCCCCGTGCCCGGTTCCTTCGTCTCCGCGCAGCGGGCGCTCTCGCGGCGGCAGTTCCTGCGCAACGCGGGCGTCGTGATGTCGCTGCCGTGGCTCGACTCGATGCTGCCGGCCTTCGCACGCGGCGAGACCCTCAAGGCGGCGACGGCGAAGCCGCGCCGCATGCTCGGCATCTGCAACAACCTCGGCCTGCTTCCCGATCAGTTTTTCCCGAAGACCGCGGGCCGCGGCTACCAGCTCTCGCCCTACCTCGAGTCGCTGCGCGAGCACCGCGACGACTTCACGGTCTTCAGCGGCGTGTGGCACCCCGATGTCGATGGCGGTCATCCAGCCGACATCTGTTTCCTCACCGCGGCGCCGCATCCCGGCAGCGGTGGTTTCCGCAACACGATCTCGCTCGATCAATACATCGCCGAGCGCATCGGCCACGAGACGCGTTTCCCGTCGCTCACGCTCGGCGTGAATGTCCTCCAGGGCCAGCGCAGCCTCTCGTGGACCGGCTCCGGCGTGCTCATCCCGTGCGAGGAGAAGCCGTCGGATGTGTTCCGGAAACTTTTCGTGCAGGGCACACCCGCCGAGGTCGAGGCCCAGATGCGCAAGCTCGCGCAGGGCCAGAGCATCCTCGACGCTGTCGGCAGCCAAGCGAAGGATCTCCAACGCGGCATCGGCGCGCGTGATCGCGATCGGCTCGACCAGTATTTCACCAGCGTGCGCGAGTTGGAGCAGCGCATGGAGATGTCGAAGGAATGGGAGAAGCGCCCGAAGCCGAAGGTCACCGCCTCCATGCCGCTCGATCCCGCGAGCCCCAAGGAATACATGGAGAAAGTCCGCCTGATGTATGACATGGCGCGCCTCGCCTTCCAGACCGACTCGACGCGCTCGATCTCGCTCCTGCTCGACAGCGTGAACTCGCCGACGCTCGACCTCGACGAGGAGCACAAGCTCACCGACGCCTACCACAACCTCTCCCACCACGGCCGCTCCGAGGCGAAGATCGCCCAGCTGAAGACCATCGACCAGTGGCACATGAAGCTCCTCGCGAACCTGTTTAAGGACCTCAAGGCCGTGAACGAGGGCGGCGACACGCTCTTCGACCGCACGATGGTCCTCTACGGCTCCAACCTCGGCAATGCCAACACCCACGTGACGACCAACCTCCCCGTGCTCTTCGCCGGCGGCGGCTTCCGCCACGGCCAGCATCTCGCCTTCGACACGGCGCACAATTACCCGCTGCCGAATCTCTTCGTCTCGATGCTCCAGCGCATGGGCATCGAGTCGGACAAGTTCGCGACCTCGACGGGGACGATGCGGGGGCTGGAGATGGCGCGGGCGTAGACCATCGCTTGGTCATGTTGAAAGCCGGGCGCAGGATCGGCGAGTCTCGCATCGAAACGGGCTTTCGCCTGCAGCCTTTCACTGGGCTCAGCGTGTTTGCTTTTGCGGCGGCAGTCGTCGGTGGGTTGATCGCGGTATTCGTTTTCGCTGACAACGCTTTCGAGCGAGGGAACTACGGCCTCCTGTCTTTTTCGGCCGCGGTGCTCCTCGGTGTAATCTTGGCGGCGGTGGTGCGAAGAGAGGAAAGGGAGCCGTTTCCCTTGCTCGCGCGCAAAATTCTATGGGCGTCGCTCCTCTTGGGATACTTTGTCGGAGTGTTTCTTGTGCTGCGGCTGATCAGTTCGCCGCTCGTGCCGAGGCTCGAAGCATTCCGGCTTGCGGTTGGTCTCGCGGCTATCGTCCAACTGCCGTATTATTCGTGGAAACTTCTGCGCTATGAACGCGAAGACTGACGATGTGCCGAAAAGTCTGTTGTAGGAGCGCGTTTGCGCGCGACGGGATGGAGCGTTGCTAGGCGAACCGGCGGAGAAATCGCCCGGAAAGGGCTCCTGCATTCCGAGCCGAGCCCTTTTCGACGCCTGCCTCTCAGGGCTGCGTTTTTCCGAACGCCGTCTGCACGTCGGCTTCGGCCACGGTCGTCCCGCGCCATAACTGAATCGCCGTTTCGCTCCAGCGCGCGAGGAGCACGTCGGTGCCTTCGGTCGCAAGAAAGCCATACTCGACCGTGTTGGCAGCGGGGCCGGCGGTGGCCGGTTCGGTGAAGAGTTTCGTCGACTGAAACACGTCGATGATGCGGAAGGCGCGGCCGTCGAGTGCGATGGTCTCGCCTTTTTTTTTCCGCGCGGCTTCGAAGGGCGTCAGGCCGGCCGGAACGGAGGCGGGGCGCAGGAGGTGCCACTCCTTGGAGCCGCCGCTGAGGCCGTTGATGAGCAGGACGCGCTCATCGCGTCGGCCGGTCAGCGTATACTCGCGGCGGCTGTGCCGGGTGCCAGGGCGCGCGATCTCGACGGCGGATTGGGTGGCGACCGTGAAACGCTGGCCGCCGAGTTCGCCCTCGGCGCCGTTGACGAGTTGGAGCGTCGGTGCGAAGGGCCGTGCGGCGCTGGTGGCCCCAGCCACGGCGTCCGATCCACGACGGAAGCACGAATAACCGGAAAACACCACGACGGCGGCGAGCGCCGCGAGCACGAGCTTGGGCACCCAGCCGATCCCCGCAGACTTGGAGACTGCTTCCCGAAGACCGGAGCTATCGGAGAAATTTGAGACGACGCCGGTCGCCGGAGTCTTGGGCAGATGGAACGCCCGCGCCACGCCGTCGACCGGCACGTCGAGCCCCTCGTAGAACTCGATCTCGTCGCCGGTCCAGCTGGCGACGAGCATGCGGTTGCCGGTGTCGGCGTTGAAGTAGTGCGCGATGTCGCCGACCTCCACGCCCTCGGGGCCCTCGCCCTCGATCTGCACGACGCGTGATTCATCCACGAGCGTGATGGCGACGGGCGAGCCGTCGAGATTCACCTTGTCGCCGACGTTCTTGGACGCAGCTTCCGCTGCCGTCAGGGACTGGGCGGGCGTGAACGGGCGGAAGAGTTTCCACTCGGGGCCGGACTCGCCCTCC
>JANOCA010000635.1:0-2111 GCA_031411915.1 Opitutaceae bacterium | reverse complement strand
CTACATCCTCGCGCAGCACACGCACGTCGAGCCGCTCTACCAATTGGAAAAGGAAAACAAACTCGGGCACGGCGAAAAGGGTGTGATCGCGCCGGAGACGAAAGCGTTCATTGAGGCTCGTCTGCTCGACGGCGCGCGCATGTTGTCCGCAATCTGGCTCACGGCGCAGCGCTCGGCGGTGCCGGACAACTATCTCCGCACGCAGCTGATCAAGCGCCAGACGGCTGCCGCCGCGGGGGCGCCGGCGAAGCCGTGAATTCAGTGACGCTGCTCTCCGTGGCGCTTGGCGGCGCGCTCGGCTCGGTGCTGCGGGCGCTCGCGGGTTTAGCCATCCCCGCGGGGCGCCTGCCGTGGGGGACCATCGTCGTGAATGTCGCGGGCTCGTTGCTGATCGGCTGGCTGATGGCGCGGTTTGCCCAGGCCGATGTGGTGAATCTCCGCGCTCACGGCTTCTGGGTCGTGGGCATCTGCGGAGGGTTCACGACGTTCTCGACGTTCAGCTGGCAGACGATCGAGCAGATGCAAAGGGGAGAGTGGGGCGCGGCGGCGGGCAACGTCATCCTATCGGTCGTGCTTTGCCTGGGCGCGACTTGGGCGGGCTGGAAGATCGCGCAGTGAGACCGCGCCGGCTATTTTCCGTCGCGCTGAGCTGGCTCACTGTGGTTGCGGCGACGGCGGCCGATCGCCCGCGGGTGATTGTCTCGACGGACATCGGCGGGACGGATCCGGATGATTTCCAGTCGATGGTCCATCTGCTCGTCTGCGCGGACGCATTCGAACCCGAGGGGCTCGTGTCGTCGCCTTACGGGCCCGGTCGCAAGGAACACATCCTCGAAGTCATCGATCGCTACGAGCGCGACTACGCGAACCTGAAGACGCACTCGGCGCACTACCCGACGCCCGCGGCGCTGCGCGCGATGACGAAGGAGGGCGCGCTTGAGAGTCCCGGGCCGGCTGGGGTCGGCGCCGCGACCGAAGGCTCCGACTGGATCGTCCGCTGCGCGCGCCGCGCCGATGCGAGACCGCTCCATCTGCTCGTGTGGGGTGGCATCGAGGACCTCGCGCAGGCGTTGCACGATGCACCGGATATTTTGCCGAAGCTCCGCGTCTATTTCATCGGCGGTCCGAACAAGATGTGGAGCGTCGCCGCCTACGACTACATCGAGCGGCAGCACCCGACGCTCTGGATCATCGAGGCCAACGCCACCTACCGCGGGTGGTTCGTCGGCGGCAACCAAGCGGGCGAGTGGGGCAACACCGCGTTTGTGTCGACCCACGTCGCCGGGCGCGGGGCGCTCGGCGACTACTTCGCCACGCATCTCCGCGGCACGATCAAGATGGGAGACTCTCCGTCGGTCGGGTGGCTCCTGCACGGCTCGCCGGCCGATCCTTCGCAACCGGGCTGGGGCGGGAAGTTCGTGCGGGTTTGGGATGGGCGCAAAACGCTCTTCGAGCGACTCACCACGGAGGCGGATCGAGCCGAGATTTTCGGGGTGGTTGAGTTCGCGTTGCCGGTTCCCGCGGGCATGACGCGCGGAAATACGGTTCAGGTGATGTTTGACAACCGCATCGCCGCGCCGGTCGTCAACGATGGCCGCGTGCTCCGCTTCCGCTTCGCGCCGCGCGACACCAAGATCTGGCCCTATGTCATCCGCAGCGATTTCCCCGGGCTCGACGGCAAGGCCGGGAAATTCACCGCCGTGCCGCCGTCGCCTGAGCGCACCGGCCGCCCCTCCGCGATCCATCCGAACTGGTGGATCGACGATCCGGATCCCGCGGCGGCGGAGGGCGTGCATCCGGGGGCGAAAAGCGTGAGCCGCTGGCGCGAGGATTTTCTCCGGGACTTCGCGGCGCGGCTGCGGCGCGGTGCGGCACCGAAACCGTGAGGAGTTCGGGCCCGCGCGACGCAAAAAAAACCCGCCGTGCATCGCTGCACGGCGGGCGTCAAAGTGGTGGCTCAGCCCGGAATCGAACCGGGGACACGAGGATTTTCAGTCCTCTGCTCTACCAACTGAGCTACCGAGCCACTTGAGGAACGGCGAACAACTGCTCGTAGCCGTGGTGCGTCAACGGGAAATTCCCACCCTGATCTTGCGGTGGGCGCGGGCCTG
>JANOCA010000634.1:0-8385 GCA_031411915.1 Opitutaceae bacterium | reverse complement strand
TCCTCCTGGCCCTTCAGGTCGGCGATCTGCGTGGCCAGACCGACCACCGGTACGCCGAGCTCTGCTTGTGTGGCCTTGGCGAGCGTCACGTCCGCCTCGCTCCACGTCGGCAGCCCCACCGACTTGATGTTGTCGTGCATGGTCAGCGCCAGCGGCTTGTTCATGTGCTGCGGCCAGGCCGTCCCGAGCACCCGTGAGGTGAACGTGGTGTCGGTCATCAGCGCGGCACCCTTGGCCATGTTGTCGCCAAGCTCCCACATGCGCTTGATGTTCTCGTAACTGGTCTCGCGGAAGAAGTACCAGACGCTGGCGTTACGCGGGACGACGTTGGGCTGGTCGCCGCCGTTGGTGATGACGTAGTGCGAGCGCTGCTGCAGGCGCAGGTGCTCCCGGCGCATGTTCCAGCCGGCGTTCATCAGTTCGACGGCGTCGAGCGCCGACTTGCCCCGCCAGGGCGCACCCGCACTGTGCGCCGACTCGCCGTTGAATGTGTACTCCACCGACACCAAACCACTGCCCTGCGCCTCGCCCCACGATGTGACGAGGTCGCTGCCGACGTGGTTGTAGAGCACCACATCGACGTTCGTGAAGAGCCCGGCGCGTACGTAATACGCCTTGGTGCCGAGGAGTTCCTCGGCGATGCCGGGCCAGATCACCAGCGTGCCGGGAATCTTGGCTTTCTCCATCTGCCGCTTGGTGGCAATCGCCGCCACGATGTTGAGTGGCGTGCCGGAGTTGTGGCCCTCGCCGTGACCCGGCGCCCCTTCGACGATGGGGGAGCGGTAGGCGACGCCGGGCTTCTGCGAGGCCTGTGGGATGCAGTCCACGTCGGACCCGAGCGCAATCACCGGCGAGCCCGAGCCCCATCGCGCCACCCACATCGTCGGGATTCCGGCGAAGCCGCGCTCGATGGTGAAGCCTTCCTTCTCCAGGATGCCGGTGAGGTACTTCGTGGTCTCGAACTCCTGGAAGCCGAGCTCCGCGAAGCTGAAGACCATGTCGACCATCACCTGGGTCTGCTTGCGCATCGCCTCCACGTCGGCCGCGATCTGCTTCTTGTAAGCTGGCGTGGGATCAGTCTGGGAAAAAGCGGGCGCCGCGAGGAGCAGCGCGAGGGCGATGAGACGGACGCGGGGCAGGCGGACGGCGATATTCATTGGAAGCGGGGGAACAGCCGCCAGCGTGCCACCGCGCCCTGTTGGCACGAGTCCAATTCCGCCGCCGCCTCAATCCCGCGGGATTTTGATCTGGGCGCGCAAAACGTTCCCGCGTAGGCCAGCGCGCTTGCGCGCGCAACACCGCGCTCGCAAGCGAGCTGCCCTACGGTTGCGAAACCAAACCGGAAAGCCGCCGCCTCAACCCTCGCGCTGCAGCATCCCCGCGCCGCGCCCGCGATACGTCGCGAGAAAGATCGCGAGCACGGCCGCCGAGGCCAACGCGAGCCCGGTCCAAAACAGCGGCCAGCGGTGCGCGCCGCCGTCCATGCAGGCGCCGAACCACGCGCCGACCCCGAGGTAGCCGATCATGTTGCCCACGCCGCCGTTCATGAGCGCCATGAGCGCCTGCGCGCGGGCGCGCCACGCGGGATCGACGCGCTGGTCGAGGTAGATTTGCGCGGTGATGAGCACGAGGGTGAAGGAGGCACCGTGCGCCAGCACGCCGGCTAGCACGCCCCACGGCGTGGCGATCGCGCAGAGCGCGAAGCGCAGCACCCCGATCGCGAGGCCGCAGACGATGATCCACTTCAGGCGCCACCGCAGCAGCAGGCCGCCCAGCGCGACCATCGCGACAATCTCCGTGATCTGGCCGAGGCTCATCCACGCGGTCGTGTGCGAGAAGCCGAGTTCGCGCAGGTGCAGCGGCGTGTAGGGGTAGAAGCCCGCGAGCGGAATGGTGAACAGCGCGGTCGTGAGAAACACCACGCGATGGTCGCGGTTCTTCAGCAGCGTGAGCGCGTCGAGGCCGAGGCGCTGCGCCCACGTGAGGCCGGCCGCGGACTTGGGGGGGGCGAGCACCGGCATCCAGAAGGTCATCGCGCAGACCACCAGCCACATCGTCGCGCCCCCGTAGCCCGCGTCGGTGGAACGATCGGCGCCAAAGGCGCTCACGAGCAGGCACCCGCTCATCCAGCCGATGGTGGCCATCGCGCGGATGGGCCCGAACTCCTTCTTCGCGTCCGCCAGCCGCGCGAGGACAATGGTGGATCCGATGCTCCACGTCGGCGCCGAGCAGAAGGCATGCACCTGGATCAGCGCGAGCACGAGCCAGGGCGAGGCGCCGTTCCGGATGGCGCTGCTCGCGAGGGTCATCGCGATGGCCGTGGCGAGCGAGAGCCAGCGCAGCACCTTCACGGGCGAGGCGTGGCGATCCGCCATCGCGCCGAACAGCAGCGGCGAGACAAACGCCGCCACCCCCGAGGTCGCAAACGCCCACGGCCGGATGTGCGCCAGCCCGTGCGCCTCGAGCACCGAGCTCAGCGGCACAAACCACATGCCGAGCGCCGCGCCTTGGAGGAAGAAGAGCGCGATCAGTTCGGCGTATTCCGTGCGGCGGAGCGTGTGGAGCACGCGCGCAGCACACACGCCGCCGGGGCGAGTTCAAGCTTCGGGCCCGCGCCGCGATGGGTCAGATGGTCAGGGCCCGCGTGACGCAGCAATCGAGCTGGATCGCGCCGAGTGCGCAGCCTCGGCGGCCACGGCGCGCTTCGCGCACCTCGCGATGACAATCATTTTGAAAACACGCCTAGCCCGTCGCTTTACAGCGAAGCCAGGAGGATCGCGATCGTCGCCACGCCGCCGCCGATCGCGACGAAGCCCCAGCGGCGCGTGGCGGAGAGCTTCCACCAGAGGTAAAGCCCGGTCGCGATCCAGGCCAGCGTGCCGACGCAAAACACATCGACGATGACCGCCCAGAGCGTGTTGAGCACGCCTCCGTTGCCGTAGCCGGCGCGCTCGTGGAGACGCATGAGGATCTCGAGGCCGGAGTTGTGCCTTTGCTCGGCGCGCAGCTTTTTTCCGGCGATGTCGTAGGTGAGCCGGGTGGGATGCCGAAAGTTGGGCAGGTTGATCGTGAGCCGCTGGCCCTGGCGTTGCACGCCGAAGGCGCCTTTCAGGCCGTTATCGTCGAGCAGGCGCCGGACGGTGTCGCGCAGGCCGTCGGTGCCGGCGGGGATTTCGATGGCGTAGTCCTTTTCCCACAACGGGAGCCACGGTGCGGTCCCCGCGCGCCGGATGCCCAACGCCTCGCCGTGGTTGAACACCACGGTGGATAACGCATACATCGCCATCCACGGCAGCAGGAGCATCCCGAGGTAAAGGTGCGTCCGGCGGAAAAGGAGATTCCAGTTTTTCATCGGGGTGGCCTCCTCAGATGGTCGCGAGCAAGACGCCGAACATCGCGACCCCGATGACCGCGAACACCGCGCCGGTGAACCGGGCAGGCTTGATCTCCCACCACATCCAGAGGCCGGACAGCACCCAAAACAGCATCCCGACCACGGCGAGATCGACAACCACCGCCCAGATCTTCGACGCGAGGAACGGCTGCTCGTAACCGTGGCGGAAGTGCGCGCGGTTCAGGAAGACCGGCGCGGAGAACGCCTGCTTTTCGACGAGCAGCCGGTTCTCGGTGCGGAAATACGTGACGCGGTGCGCCGCGAACGCGGCGTTGCGCGTGATGACGAGCCGCGGCTGGTTGGGCTGGCCCTGCACGTTGAACGTGCCCGTCAGCCCCAAGTGTTCGAGGATCTGCGCGCCGATCATGCGGGCGTCGGCGCCGTCGGAAAACGCCGCGGTGTAGGGCCGCTCCTCGACCTTCTCGAACTGGCCGAACTTCGCGCCATAGAAGGCGCGCACGGCCTGCCCGTGATTCAGCACCAGCCCGCTCAGCGCGTAGATGAGCATCCACGGCGTGAGAAACAGCGCCAGATACATGTGCGTGCGCCGGATCAGCTTCGAGGGTGTGGGGTTCACGCGGGGTATTGGGCGAAACGCCCGAGGTGGGTTTATTTCATTCGGGCCGTGCCGACCAAGTTCTGCAACTGCGGCACGTCGAAATACTCCAGCAGGCCGAAGCAGAAAAGTTCGGGGCGCTTGTCGACGGAGTCGTTGGCCTTGAGGACGTCGTGGAGCGACGCGAGCGCGTCGGTCTGGCGGAGCGTTCCGATTGCGCGCGGCTCGAGCGCGGTGGCGACGAGCGCGGCGAGGCCCAGGCGCGGACCGGTTGAGTCGAGGGCGACAGGGGCGGATTTGAACTCGGTGCCGGCCCAGCGCGCGAGGGCGGCGAGCTGGCTCGACTGGAGGCCGAGCGCGCGATCGCCGACGGCGGCGACGAGGAGCGCGTAGAGAAAATCGCGCTGCGGGATCTTGGACTCGCCGAAATAAAACGGATCGATGGCGAGCACGCGCTGACCGGCGGCGAGGAGCGCCTCGGCGCGGGCGGCGACGGATTTGCGGCCGGCGTCCGCGACGAGGAGCGTGGTGCCGGTGGGCGCGGCGGTGCCGGCGCGGCTCAGTTCGGTGACGGGGACGGTCCAGGTGTCGCCGAGGCGGAGTTTCCAGGAGGTGGCCTGCACGCCGTCGCGTGTCTCGGTGCCGTTGCGCGTGGCAGTGGCGGCGAGCGATTTGAACTTCACGAGGTCGGCTAGTTTCTCGCGGTGCGCCGCGGGGGTGGCGTCGCTCGTGCGCGGAAGATTTTTGGCGGCAGCGAGCGCCAGCTGGTTGAAATCGAGGTTGTTGGCTGGGAGCGGGACCTCAAGTTGCGCGGCGGTTTTCAGCTCGGGCTGCGAGGGGATTTCCATCGCATTGAACGCCGCATCGCCCGGGAAAAACGTGTCGCCCACGATGCGGTAGAACGCCTGGCGGTTATCGACCTCAAAATTGTGCGTGCCGGGATCGGAGTTGTTGTGCGAGCGGAGGCGCTGGGGCTGGCCGTGGAGTTTGAAAATCGGCTCGGCGGCGGCGAGGAGCGGCGGGAGCGCGTGGGGCGTGGCGAAGCAGCAGTTGTCGGCGGCGTTGTAGGTGAGGAGCGCGGTGCGGCCGGCGAGCAGCGCGGTCAGGTGCGTGTAGTCGGCGACGGTCGCGAGATCGTTGGGTGTCTGCTCGGAGTCGCCGAGATCGGAGAGATGGCGGGCGCGCGTGCGGTAGCTGGAGTAGCCGGCG
Organism: Opitutaceae bacterium; assembly: GCA_031411915.1. GTDB lineage: Bacteria > Verrucomicrobiota > Verrucomicrobiia > Opitutales > Opitutaceae > ER46. Next base: position 3,226 of record JANOCA010000634.1, on the reverse strand, counting down.
ACGGGGTTGCTCAGCGTCACGCGCGGGTCGAGCGCGCTGATGACGATCGTCTGCCAGCCGCCGCCGGAGAGACCGCTCACAGCGACGCGCGAGGGGTCGGCGTAGGGCAGCGCGAGCAACGCATCGAGGGCGCGCGACATCGCGAGGTAGAACGGCGCGAGGCCGCTCACGCCGCAGAGGTCGAGCTGGTTCATGCGGTAGTGCATGAAGCCATCGCCGCGGAGCTGGCCCTGCGCGAACCACTCGACGTTGAGCGAAGCGATGCCGCGCTTGGCGAGATTGATGCAGCGAAGCTGCTTGTAGGGCGCGGCCTTGCCCTCGCGGTCGTGGCCGTTGACGGCGAGGTGGACGGGGATTTTGCCGGAGACGTTGTCGGGCAGGTAAAGCAACGCGGGAATCCACAGGCCCGGCAGCGCCTCGTAACGCAGCTTCGTGATCGAATAGCCGGGGCCGCCGGGGATGGCGTCGAGCCACACGACCTTGGTCGTGGCGTCGCGCCACTGGCGGGCGAGCTCGCCGCGGAAAACGATCTTCTCCAGGACATCGCGCCGCGTGCGCTCAGCGAAGTGCTGCCATTCCGCGAGCGTGGTGACCGCCGGCATCGCGGGCACGCGTTGCTCGGTGAACGCCTGCACCTCGGCGAGCGGCGTGCCGGCGTCGAGGATGGGGCGCGTGAGGAGCGCGGTGAGCGCGGCGGAATCGGCGCCGCGGGCGAGAGCAGTCAGGAAGGCGAGGGTGACGAAGAAGAGGGGGCGCATGATCGGAGGGGGTTGGTGAGGAGCCTTGTCAGCGGGGCGAACTTGGTGCTGCGTTCTCCCAATGAAAAGATTTCTGTGCATGATGGCCCTCGTGGCGGTGGTGGCGGTGCGCGGCGCGGATAGCGCGCCCGCGATTGCGGGCAAGGTCGTCGAGACCATGAATGTCTCGAGCTACACCTACGTGCAGATCGACGCCGGCGCGAGGAAGGCATGGGTGGCGGCGCCGCGCTTCGAAGTGAAGGTGGGCGACACCGTTGCCGCGACGGACGCTATGCCGATGACCAATTACCACAGCAAGGCGCTCAACCGCACCTTTGACGTAATCTATTTTTCTGGCGCGGTGACGGTGAACGGCAAGGCGCTCGCCGACGGCGCGGCCGCGCTGCCACCCGGCCACCCGCCGGTCGGGGGTGCCGCACCTTCTCCCGCGGCGTCTGCGGCGGCGCCTGTGCTCACCGGGATCAAACGCGCGGAGGGCGGCCAGACCGTGGCGGAGATTGTCACGGGCAAGGACAAGTTCGCCGCCCAACCGATCGCCGTGCGGGCGCGCGTGGTGAAGTTCAACGGCGGCATCCTCGGCAAGAACTGGCTGCACATCCGCGACGGCTCGGGCGGCGAGGGCACCAACGATCTCACGGTCACCACGGCAGCGATGGCCAAGGTCGGCGACCTTGTGCTCGTGACGGGGCGGCTCGCGAAGAACCGCGATTTCGGCGGCGGCTACAAATATGCGCTGATCGTCGAGGACGCGAAGGTCGTGGTGGAGTGAGTGGGGAGCGACGCGCGGCTGACCAAGCTGCGTCGTTCCGCTCTCTGCGACCATGACTGAGCCTGAAACAACCCGGGGTGCGCCCTCCCGTCCGCCGCTTCGGCTATGGCCGGGGTGGCTGGTGTTCGTGGCGGCGGTGATTGCCATCACCGTCGTCCGGCTGCGCGACGCGCTGACGTTCCAGCAGAAGAACATGACATCGATGATGATCATGGCGGGCGCGTTTGCGCTGCTGCTCGTGTGGTGGACGTGCTTGTCGCGCGCGAAGTGGCGGCTGCGGCTGGGCGTCACCTTGGTTGTGCTGGGCGCGCTCGGGCTGGGCGCGGCGGTGTTCCGCGTCCGCGGCGTGAGCGGCGATCTCGTGCCGATCCTGGAGCTGCGTTGGGCGAAGTCCGGCCGATCCGCGGCGGCGCCCACGAGTCCCGCGATTGTAGCGGCGCCGGTTTACGATCCGTTGCGCGGGGAGGCGGCGCGGCCGGATTTCCCGCAATTCCTCGGGCCGGATCGCACGGCGGTTTTGGCGGGCCCGGCGCTCGATTCGGATTGGGCGGCGCGGTCGCCGCGCGAGTTGTGGCGCATCAAGGTGGGCCCGGGTTGGTCCGGCTTCGCCATGGTGGGCGGCCGCGCGATTACGCAGGAGCAGGAGGGCGCGCGCGAGCTGGTCACGTGCTACGATTTGCTCACCGGCCGCCCGCTCTGGTCGCACGGCGATGCCGCGCGCTACGACAATCCCGTCGGGGGCGAGGGACCGCGCGCCACGCCCACGATCGTGGGCGAGCGCGTTTTCACGCTGGGCTCGACCGGCCGCCTCAACGCCCTCGATCTCGCCAGCGGTCGCGTGCTCTGGACGCGCGACCTCGTGGCCGAAGCGGGCGCCAGGATTCCCGAGTGGGGCTATGCGGGCTCGCCGCTCGTGCTTGAGGGCCGCGTGATCGTGAGCGCGGGCGGCAAGGCGGACCAGTCGCTCATCGCGTTTCGCGCCGACACGGGCGAGCGTATCTGGGCGGCGGGCACGGCGGAGGCGGGCTATGGCGCGCCGTTTGTCGCGACGCTCGCCGGCCGTCGGCAGATTCTTGCCTACAACCATCGCCGCATCACGGCGCACGACGCGGCGGATGGCGCCGTGCTGTGGGAATATCCGTGGGGCCGGGGCTACCCGCACGTGGCGGTCCCCGTGGTGGCGGGGCCCGACCGCGTGGTGTTCTCCGCCGGCTACGGCGTCGGGAGCGAGCTGCTCGAGATCAAGCGCGCGGCGGACGGGCGGCTCGCGGCGGAGCGCGTGTGGCAGTCGCTGAAGCTCAAGGCGAAGTTTGCGAACCCGGTGGCGCGCGATGGTTTTCTCTATGGCCTCGATGACGGCATGCTCACCTGCCTCGACCTGCGGGACGGCGCGCAGCAATGGAAGGAAGGCCGTCACGGCCACGGCCAGAGCGTGCTCGTGGGTGATTTGTTTTTGCTGATGGCGGAGAACGGCGAGTTGGTGCTTCTGCGGCCGACGCCGGCCGGGCCGGGCGAGCTGCACCGTTTCCGCGTCTTTCCGTCGAAAACCTGGAACCCCCCCGCGCTTGCCGGCGATCTGCTGCTCGTGCGCAACGACCTCGAGGCGGTGTGCCTGCGGCTGCCGTTGACAGGGGCGGGGGCGAAGGGACGCTAGCGCCATGCAACGCCGCGCGTTTCTGCAACATGTCGGCTCCGCGGC
>JANOCA010000633.1:0-4280 GCA_031411915.1 Opitutaceae bacterium | reverse complement strand
CGCGCGATCTCGCCGAGGCCGCGCACGTGCTCGGCGATGCGATCGAGGCGGCCGGCCTCGAGCGGATCGGGCTGGCGGAGAAACGTGAAGACGCGCAGCAGGTCGGCGCCGAGCGTGCGCGCCACCTCGAGGCTGCGCTTGAAGATCTCGCGGTGCTCGGTGATCGCCTTGGCGTCGTCGAGCGCGCATTTGAAGACCGGGGTGGAGCAGCCGAAGATTTTCCAGCCTTCCTCGCGCGCGGCGGCGCCGATGGCTGCCACATCCGCGGGGGTGAGGTCCTTGAAGGCGCGGCCCGCAAAGCTCCGCAGCTCGATGCCGGGCAGGCCAAACTCCTTCACGAAGGCCCGGAGCACGGGCAGGTCCTGCGAGACCTCGTCGGAGATGAAGGTGAAGTGGTCCGGGAATTTCATTTCTTGGCTTGGGCGAGTTTCATGACGTCCGCGATGGCGACGGGCGCGCCGCCGCGGCGCTTGCTCTCATCGGCCGCCTCCATGAAGGCGAAGAGCTCGATCGTGGTGTCCAGCGGCACGGGCGAGACGCCGGTCTGGAAGAACTTCATTATCTCGGTGATCAGGCCGCGGTAGCTGCTTTTTTCGCCGGCGGTTGCGACACCCTTGGCGCCGATGATGGTGAGGCCGTAGCCCTTGAAGCCGTTGCGATTGCCCTGCATCGTGCCGACGCGGCCGTCCGACCAGACACCGGTGACGACATCAGTATCGGTTGTCTGGGTGCGCACGACGCGGACGCAGCCCGGTCCCATCACGGTGTAGAGGGCTTCCATCGCATGAATGCCATACCAGAAAAGATCAGGGTGGCTCTTCTCATAGTCCGCGGGGCCGACCGAGTAGACGGATTTCACGGGCCCGATCTTTTCGAGTTTCGGCCCGAGGGGATCGGGGCCGTAGCGCAGGGACGAGGAGCTGAAGACCGGAATTTTGTGCTCGCGCGCGAGCCGCGCGACCTCGAGGCAGTCGCGCAGCGAGCCGGCGAGGGGCTTGTCGATGAACACGGGCTTCTTCGCGGCGAGGACGCGCTTGAATTGATCGAGGTGCGGCCGGCCGTCGACCGCCTGGATCATGATCGCGTCGACGTTCTTCGCGAGTTCCTCGATGGAGTCGTAGAGCTTGGCGCCGTAGGTTTCGGTGAGCTGCTTGGTAAAGCCGTCGACGCGGTTGGCGCTCGACGGGATGTCGGGGCTGCCGCCCTTGAACACCGCAGTGACGCGGCCGCCCGGCGTGTAGTCCGGGGACTTGGGATCGTTGAAGGCCTTGGCGAAGACGACGACGTGCGAGGTATCAAGGCCGATCATGCCGATGCGGAGCTCGGCGGCGGCGAGGCCGGAGACGGTCAGCGCCAGCGAGGTGGCGAGGGAAAGCAGTTTTTTCATGACGATTGGGAGGAGAGGAGGCGGGACGCGGCCACATCGATGTAGAGCGTTGCGGCCGGATGCAAACGCAGGATTGCCGCCGGGCACGCCGTCGTGATCGGGCCCTCGATGGTGGCGCGGACCGCGTCGGCCTTGCGCGGGCCGGGCACATGGATGCTGAGGCGCGTCGCGCGGCGGAAAACGGCAACCGTCAGCGTGAACGCGTGCCGCGGCACGGCGTCGAAATTCGGGAAGCACCCGTCGGCCACCTGCTGTTCGCGGCACGCGCGGTCGAGCTCCACGACTTTCACCAGATGTGGGTCGTCGAAATCCGCGACCGGCGGATCGTTGAAGGCGATGTGGCCGTTTTCGCCGATGCCCAGGCAGATGAGGTCGATGGGCTTCTCAGCGAGCAACGCGCTGTAGCGGGCGGCGACGACGTCCGCGTCCGGCTCTTCGGCGGGCAAGGGATGGAAGCGCCCGATCTTCACGTGCGAGAGGAAGTGCTCGTGCAGATAGTGGCGGAAGCTCTGCGGATGCGTGCCGGCGAGGCCCACATAGTCATCCATGTGAAACGCCGTCACGCGGCTCCAATCCACCGCCGTGTGGCCCGCCCGCGAGACCTCCAGCAGCGAGGAGAGGAATTCGTTCTGCGACGGCGCGCACGCAAAGATCACGCGGGCCTCGCCGCGCGCGGCGATCACGTCGTGAAGGTAGGCCGCGGCGGTGCGGGCGGCGGCGAGGCCCAACGCCGGGCGATCGGCGTGGATTTCAACCGCGAGGCGGCCGGCGGTGAGATAACGGGCGGGTTGAGTGGTCATGATCAGGAATAGGTGGGCAGCGTGAGGCCAAAGGCGCACGCCGCATCAACGGACCACATCCGGGCGGCGTCCTCAAGCGGGAGGCCAAGGTATTGGGCGGTGCGACGCACGCCTTCGTCGGGCGCGAGCGTCGAGCCGGCGAAACCGCCGCCGCCTGGCTGGCGCGCAATCAAGTCGGCGCCGACATCGACCTCGAGCCGGCCGATGGGGTAGCGGCCCGGGCCCATGCCCGCGCCGGCCATGGCGTCGGTCGTGAAGAGGACTTTGCCGGCGGGCTTGGCGCGGAAGAAATTTTTCAGCGCACAGGGCGGCACATGCACGCCGTCGGGAATGAGGCACGCGATCAGTTCGTCGCGGGCGAGCAGGCGGTGGATGATGTTGTCGTGGCGCGGGAGGGTGAGCGGCGTGCCGTTGCCGACGTGGGTGGCGAAGCGCGCGCCCGCGCGGATCGCGGCGTCGATCTCGGCTTCGGAGGCGTTGGTGTGGCCGAGGGAGACATGCGCGCCGGCGCGCGTGATCGCGGCGATGCATTCGGCGCTGCCGGGCCATTCCGGGGCGAGGGTGATGAGGCGGATGTTGCCGCGCGCCGCGGCCTGCAGGCGCTCAAACTCCGCGACCGAGGGCGCATGCATCGGATCGGCGGGATGGGCGCCGCGGTAGCCGAGCTCGGGACTGAGCCAGGGGCCCTCGATGTGGTAGCCCGCGATCATCTGCGCGCAGGCGGGCGAGGCAGCGCGGTGTTTTTCAAACTGTTCCAGCCGCCGGCAATGCTCGTCGATCGTGTCGGTGATCAGGGTGAGCAGAATCGCGGCGACGCCGTGACGGCGGAGGCCGGCCACGGCGTGCTCCAGCTCGGCGAGCGAGACCTGCTTTGCCTGAAAATCGATTCCGACAAAGCCGTTGACCTGAAAATCGAACCAGCGGGGCGGGGGCGCGGATGCGGCGGTGGGCATGACGGGTTGGTGGCTCAGGCGCGCCAAGTGTCGCGGTGGCGGGCCACGAAATCGTCGTCGACCAACCACGGGTAGGCGCGCGTCACGCGGGTGAGTTCCGCCGCCTGCCCGGCTGAGAGCCGCTCGTGCGGGTCGAGGCACGCGGTCGTTTGGAGCAGGCCCTGCCGGCGCAGCATCTCGTGGATACCCGGCAGGCAGCCGGCGAAATTGTTCGCGGCATCGAAGATCGCGGCGTTGGCGTCGGTGAGCGCGGCGTTGCGATCGAGCCAGGTGAGATCGAGGCGAGGTTTTTTGCGCGCGCGTTTGACCTCATCGAAGAGGGCCACCGCGCGCTCGGTCCACACGCCCCATTGGCCGAGCAGTCCGCCGTCGATGTGGCGCGTGCGGCCGCCAAAGGTGAAAGGCGTGAGGAGGTCGGCGATGATGTTGTCATCGTTGCCGGTGTAGAGGGCGACGTCGTCGCGTCCGGCCTCGAGCACCGCGCGCACGACATCGAGCGTGCGGTAGCGGTGGAACGGCGCGATCTTCACCGCGACGAGGCCCGGGATCTCGGCAAACTTCCGCCAGAACCGATACGAAAACACCCGGCCGCCGACCGCGGGTTGCAGGTAGAAACCCACCAGCGGAATCTCGCGCGCGATCGCGCGGCAGTGCGTGAGAATCTTTCCCTCGGGCTCGCCGCTCCAAGCCCCGAGGCTGAGCAGGCCGGCGTGGTAGCCGAGGCTCGCCGCGAGCCGGGCCTCCGCGACCGCCTGCTTCGTGCGGCCACAAAGGCCCGCGATCAAAACGAAATCGCGCGGCTTCCGCCCGAGCCACTCGCGCGCCGCTTGCGCCGCGAGCCCGAGCACCGGAGCGTGCAGCGCAATCTTCGGATCGCGGATGGCGAATTGCGTGGAATGCACGCCCACTGCCAAGCCACCGGAGCCGGCGTCGACGTAGTAGCGGACGAGGGCGGCCTGGCTGCGCTCGTCCCATCTGCGATGTCGATCCAGCGCGAGCGGCAGCGCGGGGATGACCTGCCCGGCGAGGAGATGACGGCGCAGGTCGAGCGGCCGCGGAGTGAGCGAGCCGGAAGGGCGCGGAGATTTCATCGGCTCAGAATCGCCCGTCCCGTTTCTGGAAGCCGGTCGGCTTGCCCCA
>JANOCA010000632.1:0-1648 GCA_031411915.1 Opitutaceae bacterium | reverse complement strand
GCGCGTGGAGTGCACCCACTGGTAGTGAAACTTGCTGCCGTGCAGATCGCGGTAGGTGTTGGCGACGAGGAGGGCCTCGCCGTAGGCATTGAGAAAAAATCCGTTCTGCGCGTTGTGGCCGTGGCTCTGCGTGCCGAACGGGCTCGCCTTGAGCGCGAAGTGCACGTCGTCGCGGCTGTCGAGCAGGGTGGTGTGCAGGCTCGCGACGCCGATGCCGCGGAAGACCTTGGACTGCGGGATCGCGGTGGGCGGCCGCACGGCGGGCAGCGGCGGGAGGTTGGCGCGGTAAAGGAAGCCGAGCACGCCGGTGTTGGGCTTCATCCCGCCGGTCTGCGCCCACCAATGCCAGACGGCGGCACGGCCGCCGTCGCCACTCGCGCCGCGGGCACGCAGGTGATACTCAAGGAAGCTCGGCGGCGTGATCGGGCGGAACGAGAGATCGCCGAAGCCGGCGTTGGGCGAGTGCGGCGGCGCGAGGTAGAGCGGGTAGTCGCCCACCTGTGCGAAGAACGGCTTCTTCAGCCCGTCGATCCCGAGCGCGGACTGCGCCACCTGCAGCCACCACACGGCCTTGTTTTGGTAACCGCTCCAATAGCTCACGCCTTCGTGCCAGCCGCCGTCGTCGTCGGACCACACGGGGTAGCACGCGAAGAACTTGTTCACGGCGTAGTCGAGCCACTGCGGCGCCTCGGGGATCTCGTCGAGCCACGCGATGCCGGCCTCGGCGAGCTTGTGCCACACGCGGTTGGCGTGGCTGCCGAACGGCCGCTGCAGGTGGCCGACGCCGCGGCCGACCTCGCTGCTGTTCCAGGCGTCGATGACGCGCTCGCGAAACGCCGCCGCGATCCTGGCGCGTTCCTCGGCGGTGAACATGTCCCACGCCCAGTCGTAGGCGCGCGCGGGGCGGTAGAGCAGGGGCTTGGCGGCCTCGCAGTTCAGCGTGAAGTTCGTGTTGCCCTTGGGGTCCCAGCCCGCGAGGTGGAGCACCCAGCGCCGCGCGGCCTCGCCGTAGGCCCGGTCACCGGTCATAAGATACACGAACGCGATCGTCTCGGCCTCGGTGCAGGCGCGCTCGGTCTGCTCGCGGTTGGGCCACCAGTAGCGGATCAGCTCGGCGTTGTCCTTGTCGCGGGCGGAGCCCTTATGCGTGGGCTCGGGTGTGGGGCCGGCCTTGATGTAGGCGTCCGCCGCTTTCTTCAGCGCGGCAAACGGCTCGGCCTCGGCGCCGCGGGAAAGTTCGCGCAGCCGCGGCAGATCCTCGGGGCGCATGAACACCCGCGGGTGTTGCGCGGGGACCTTGGCGCGTTGCTGCGCGACGGTGGGCATCGGCAGCACGGCGGCCTCCGCGGGCACCACGATGCGACGGGCGACGCTCCACTCGGAGGCGGCGCCGGTCTGATCGGCCATGCGGTATCGCCAGAAATACGCTCCGGGCGCGAGCGCGCGATCGTGCGTGTAGGTGGGCCACGCGATGCCCTCAATGGTCGTCGTGCTGCCGGCGGGGAAGGCGCGGTCGGTTGAAAACTGCACGGCATACGTGACGGCGCCGGCGGGCGCGATCCACGTGAAGGTGGGCGGGTTGAGCGGCACGGTCGCACCGTCGGCGGGCCGATAACCCCATTCGTCGGGCCGCGCCGGGCGCTGGTCG
>JANOCA010000631.1:0-2237 GCA_031411915.1 Opitutaceae bacterium | reverse complement strand
GGGGTGCCGCCGTTTTGTGTTCGGGGGGGGCGTCTATGTTTTGGACGCCAACGCTTGTGTTGGGGGGTTCTGTGACCCTCCCTGAGGGCGCAAACTCAACGCCCTAACGGTGGGGACACAGCCCCGCCCTACTCATGCGTTGGCGTCCTATCCTTCGACGCCCGCCTCTAACTCACTCCGGCTGCACCACCGCGATGTGCAGCTCCTTGAGCTGCTTTGCGGTGACCGGCGTCGGGCTCTGCGCCATGAGGTCCTGGCCCTTCTGCGTCTTCGGAAACGCAATTACGTCGCGGATGCTCGTCGTGCCGCAGAGCAACGCGCACATGCGATCGAGGCCGAAGGCGATGCCACCGTGCGGCGGCGCGCCGTAGGTGAAGGCCTTGAGCATGTAGCCGAAGCGGCTCTCGACGACGTCGGCCGGAATCTTGAGCACGTCCTCGAAGACTTTTTTCTGGAGCGCCGGCTGGTGAATGCGGATCGAGCCGCCGCCGAGTTCCATGCCGTTCAGCACGACGTCGTAGTGCTGCCCGCGGACCTTCTTCGGATCGCTGTCGAGATACTGCGCATCTTCCGGCACAGGCGCGGTGAACGGATGGTGCGTCGCGGCGTAGCCCTGGCGCTCCTCGTCGTAGCTCATCAGCGGAAAATCGATCACCCAGAGGAATTTCCAGTCGTCGTGGCGGATCGTCATCTTGCCGCGCTTCACGAGGAGCTGCGCCGCCTCGAGTCGCAGGCGGCCGAGGATCGCGCAGGCTTTTTCCCACGGCGCCGCGGCGAAGAACACGATGTCGCCCTCGGCGATGCCGAGTTTCTCCGTGAGCGCGGCCTTCTCCGCGTCGGAGAAGAATTTCACGATCGGCGATTTCCATTCGCCGCCCTCGACCTTGATGAAAGCGAGGCCCTTCGCGCCGAGTGACTTTGCAATCTCCTCGAGGCTCTTGAGTTCGCCCTGCGTGAGGTCCGCGAGGCCCTTGGCATTGATCGCCTTGATCACGCCGCCGCCGGCGACGGTGGACTGAAACACTTTGAAGGCCGAGTCCTTGAACGTCGCCGAGAGATCGACGAGTTCGAGGGCGAAGCGCACGTCGGGCTTGTCCACGCCGTAGCGGTTCATCGCGTCATGGAACGCCATGCGCGGGAAGGGCGTCGGGATGTCGGTCCCGAGCACGTCTTTCCACAGCTTCTTCAGCATGCCCTCGAAGAGCGCGTAGATGTCCTCACGCGTGACGAACGAGGCCTCGACGTCCACCTGCGTGAACTCCATCTGCCGGTCGGCGCGGAGATCCTCGTCGCGGAAGCAGCGCGCGATCTGGAAATATTTTTCCACGCCGGCCACCATGAGGATCTGCTTGAACTGCTGCGGTGACTGCGAGAGCGCGTAGAACTGCCCCGCATGGATGCGCGACGGCACCAGATATTCGCGCGCGCCCTCGGGCGTGCTCTTGAAGAGCGCGGGCGTCTCGACCTCGATGAATTCCTGGGAGTCGAAGTAATCGCGGATCGACTTGGCGGCCTTGTGGCGGACCTGGAGGTTCCGCCGCATCTTCGGCCGGCGCAGGTCGAGGTAGCGGTAGGTGAGGCGCAGGTCCTCGTTGACCTTGTCGCCACCCACGTCGTCGAGCGGGAACGGCGGGGTGTCGGCGATATTGTGGATCTCGAGCGACGAGGCCACGACCTCGACCTCGCCCGTGGGGAGGTTCTTGTTCTCCGTGCCGGCGGGGCGCTTCACGACCTTGCCGGAAATCCCGATGACCGACTCGGTCTTGAGGTGCTTCAGCTGGTCGGCGAGGCCCGCATTGTCCCGCGGCTCCAGCTGGATCTGCGTGACGCCCTTGCGGTCACGGAGATCGACGAAAATGATGCCGCCTTGGTCGCGGATCGTGTCCACCCAGCCGAGGAGCGAGACGCTCTGGCCGAGTTCGGCCGGTGTGAGCTGGGCACAGTGATGGGTGCGCTTCATGAGTGTGTCTTGCGGGAGAAACGGACCAGAAAGTGGAACGCCCGCAGTTGGCGCAAACACTAATTCTCCCCGCGCCCGCCGGCGGCGCATCTCAGTTTCTTGCAGTTGTGTTAGTAGTTCCGGCTCTAGCCGGTCTGCGCAGACGTTCGGACCGGCTGAAGCCGGAACTACGAACGGGCGGCTTCGCCGGGATTGCAGGAAATTGAGATGCGCCCCCCGCAGACGGCACGGCTTTCCGGTTTGAGCGCGCAAATCGTTTCCGTGCAGGCCAGCGCGC
>JANOCA010000630.1:0-4099 GCA_031411915.1 Opitutaceae bacterium | reverse complement strand
CCTCGCCACGCCGCACGTCTTCCTCTTCGACCAGCAGCGCAAGCTCCGCTACGTCGGCCGCGTCGACGACTCCCGCTTCGAGGATCCCGCCACCGTCACCAAGCACGATCTCCGCAACGCCGTCACCGAGCTCCTCGCCGGCAAACCCGTCACGACCCCGCAGACGATCGTCATGGGCTGCTCGACCAAGTGGAACCACAAGCGCGACGACGTCGCCAAGGCCGATGCGAAATGGAAATCCGAACCCGTCGCCCTCGAGACCATCGACGCTGCCGGTGTAGCCGCGCTCGCCAAGAACACCTCCAATCGCCTCCGCCTGATCAACGTCTGGGCCACGTGGTGCGCGCCGTGCGTCGCCGAGTTCCCCGGCCTCGTCGCGCTCGCGCGCCGCATGAGCACGCGCGACTTCGAGCTCGTCACCATCTCGATGGACGATCCGAAGATGCTCCCGCAGGCGAAAAAATTCCTGGAGCGCCAGCACGCCGTGCCCTCCGCGCGCCTGAAAGGCCTGCTCAAGGCCGAGGGCCGCACCGCCACCAACTTCCTCTACACCGGCGCCAGCACCGACGCCCTCGTCGCCGCGCTCGACCCGCAATGGCCCGGGCCGCTCCCCCACACCGTGCTCGTCGCCCCCGGCGGCAAAATCCTCTGGCGCCACAACGGCGCCGTCGACGCCGAGACCCTCAAGGACGAAGTGCTGAAGCACCTCGGAGCTTTCTACACGCCGGAAGTGAAACGGTGAGCTGAGTTCCGGCCACATCCGCACCGCGGACTGGTCTCAAGATTCCCGCACTGTTTTCCACTTCTGCTTCGTTCCTTCGACTGTGCACCGCCAGGACCCTGAGGCGTCTGATGAAGCATTGGACGCTGTGATAGCGGATCCAGAGACCCTCAGCCAGATTCAGAATGAGCTGGAGGTTCCCGATCATGAGTTGGGGTTACGAATCGCTAAGACGATTTCAGCCATCTATGGCGTGGAGTGGCGCGACGATGAAAAAGACAGCTAACGAGCCGCACGAATCCTTGTCGTAGCTCACCTATGACATTAGGCAAAAAATGAGCGCACCGTTCGCTTCCTACTCAGTTTGTCCTGAATGCGGACGCTCAAACCCGGAGAAAAAAGTCGCGTGCGCTGCCTGCGACACAAAGTTAATTTCTGAAGATCGCGCGGGTCACGAGTGGTATCTCGCTCACTTAAAGAAAGAGCAGCAGAAGAAGCTCACCGCAGTCGTAGGCTTTTCGATCGCTTCAATCGGTTGCGTGGCGTTCATGCTCGCTCTCATCCTCAGAGCACGCGCTACACCCGGCTTCGTAATCATCGGCTGCACAGTCCTGGCTCTAATTGCCACCTACAGAAGCGCGGAGAAGCTTCGGCATCTAAAGCGCTTTTTCCGCGCTATCGCAGATGAGCCAAAGCCTAATCAGGCGCCAGCAACGGTGTTCAGGAAACCGGGCTAAACTGGAGTTTTTGAGGAAGCGGGTGAAACACCGTGCGCTTGTGCACAACGGCACTCATCGCGAACCAAGAGGCCTCGCGTCTCCTCGTCAGAAATTTCGGATGGCCGCCACGCATTGGGTCGCTACGCCTTTCGTCTTCATGGCCCTCACGTCCGCTTCCTCTCACCTCGGCTTCGGCATCGTCGGCGTCGGCATGATTGCCGATTTCCACGCCAAGGCGATCGCGCACACGACGGGGGGCAAACTCATCGGCGTCGCCACGCGCAATGCCGACAACGCCCGCGCCTTCGCCCAGAAGCACAGCGTCCCCTTCGCCACCACCGAGGTCGCGGCGCTCGTCGCGCGACCCGACATCCACGTCGTCTGCATCACCACGCCCAGCGGCGCGCATCTGGAGCCAGCACTCGCCGCCATCCGCGCCGGCAAGCACCTCGTCGTCGAGAAGCCCATCGAGATCACCACGGAGCGCGCCGATGAGATGCTCCGCGCCGCCGACGCCGCGGGCGTGAAAATCTCCCCCATCTTCCAAGCCCGCTTCGGCGACGGCGCTCGCATGCTCAAGGCCGCGCTCGACGCCGGGCGCTTCGGTCGCCTCGTGCTCGCGAGCGCCTACGTGAAGTGGCACCGCGGCCGCGAGTATTACACCGGCTGGAAAGGCACGCTCGCCCTCGACGGCGGCGGCGCCCTCATCAACCAGGCCATTCACGCCATCGATCTGCTCCAGTGGTTCGCGGGCATGCCGAGCGAGGTCTTCTGCTGGAAAACCCGCCGCGTCTACGGCCACATCGAGGCCGAGGACACCGCGAGCGCCACGCTTCGCTTCGCCAACGGCGCGCAGGGCTCCATTGAGGCCACCACCGCCGGCTGGCCCGGCTGGGGCCGCCGCCTCGAGATTATCGGCGAGCACGGCTCCGCGCGCCTCGAGGACGATCGGCTCGACCAATGGAAATTTCGCGACGAGCAACCCGGCGACGACGCGATCCGTCACGCCAAGGTCGATCCCACGCAGGGCGGCGGCGCCGGCGCGGCCAACGCGATCACGCACCACGGCCACCAACGCCAGATCCAGGACCTCATCGATGCCCTGCGCGAAAACCGCCCCGTCGCCATCGACGGCCACGAGGCCCGCAAGGCCGTCTCGCTGATCCGCGCGCTCTACGCCTCCGCTGAGCGCGGTGTGCCGGTCGCGCCGCGGTAAGGGGGCGTCTAATACCAGAGTCCTTTGAAGTTTGGACTGCTGGTAGGTGGGGCCGCTTCTCCGCAAGCGGCCTGAGTTCCAGCCGGCGAATCGCCCTGCCACTCAGGCCGGCTCGGAGAGCCAGCCCCACCTCGGAATAGTCTAATCGTGGCGGGACGTTGGTATAAAAAGGTCCGTCATTCTGAGCGGAGCGAAGAATCCACTTCGATCGGCGGGGCGCGTTCAGAGGTGCGAACGTCCTGCTAGATTCTTCGCTCCGCTCAGAATGGCAAACGGTGAGCCCCTTTGGTTCGCCCGGAAAACCGAACCCGCCTGACAGACCCACAACCAGCGAAACCCCGCGGATTTTCTCTCGTCCTCCGCCATATTCGCGTCCTTCGTCTTCGGTCCCGGTCCGCTCCGTCCCCGCAGTTCCTCGTCTCCGGCTCTCACTCACTTCCTCACTTACCTTTTTTCCCACTCGCTCCTTTCCCCCATGTCCCCCGCTTCCCCCGCCCTCCCGTGGTATCGCACGCTTTCGAGCAACCACTGGTTCGTCTTCACCGTCGCCTCGCTCGCGTGGCTCTTCGACTGCCTTGACCAGCAGCTCTTCATCCTCGCGCGCGACAACGCCATCAAGGCCCTCGCCGCGCCCGGCACCGATCCCCTCGCGCTGCGCCAGCTCAGCGGCTGGGCGCAGAGCATCTTCGTCGCGGGCTGGGCGATGGGCGGCCTCATCTTCGGCTCCGTCGGCGATCGCATCGGGCGCGCCAAGACGCTCTCGCTGACGGTCCTCATCTACTCGCTGTGCACCGGCCTCTCGGCCTTCGCGCAGGACATCACGCAGTTCATGATCTACCGCGCGATCACCGGCCTCGGCGTCGGCGGCGTGTTCGGCCTCGCGGTCGCGCTCGTCGCGGACTCGCTCCCGGATCACGCGCGGCCCAAGGCCCTCGGCCTCCTGCAGGCGCTCTCCGCCGTGGGCAACGTCACCGCCGGCGCCTGCGCGATGGCGCTCTCCAGCATGGACCCGATGGTCTCGTGGAAATATCTTTTCATGATCGGCGCCGCGCCCGCGTTTCTCTGCATCTTCATCATGGTCCGGCTCAAGGAGCCCGCGAAGTGGGTCGCGGCCCGGCAGGCGAGCCGCGAGGTCGGCGGCAAGGCGATGGGCAGCTATGCCAGCCTCTTCGGCGAGGCGCAGTGGCGCCGGCCGGCCATCCTCGGCATGCTGCTCTGTGTCGCCGGCGTCGTGGGCCTTTGGGGCGTCGGGTTTTTCAGCGGCGCGCTCATCGGCCCCGCGATCGAGAAGGCGCTCAAGGCCGCCAACCCCGCGATCTCCGCCGCCGAGCTCACCGCCGGCAAGCAGTGGTGGACCGCCGCCAACCTGATCGTGCAGAACATCGGCGCGTTCTTCGGCATGATCGTGTTCTCCAAGCTCGCCGCGATCTACGGCCGCAAGAT
>JANOCA010000629.1:0-6878 GCA_031411915.1 Opitutaceae bacterium | reverse complement strand
GAGCGCAATGCCGCGGCAAACGTGAGGCCCACGAGCGGGTTCACCGGCACCTGCATGATGCCCTCGATCTCGTATTCCACCGGGTCCTCGGCCGTCAGGATTTTCAGATCGACGGTGTTAACGATGCGGAGGCCGCTGTAGAGGGTCGTCGTCTTGCCGGAGCCGGTCGGGCCCGTGACGATGAAGATGCCGTTGGGCCGGCGCACGATTTCCTGGATGCCGTTGAACACATCCTCGGGCATGCCGAGCTGCGTGATGTCGAGGCGCACGGCCGACTGGTCGAGCACGCGGAGCACGACGCTCTCGCCGAACTGCGTGGGGAGCGTCGAGACGCGCAGGTCCACCTGCCGCCCGCTGATGGTGATCTTGATGCGGCCGTCCTGCGGGATGCGGCGCTCGGCGATGTTGAGACCCGCGAGCACCTTCACGCGCGAGATAATGGGGAGCGCGAGCTGCTTGGGTGGCGGCGCCATCTCGTAGAGCGCGCCGTCGATGCGGTAGCGGATCTTGAACTCGTGCTCGAAGGGCTCGAAGTGGATGTCGCTCGCCTTGTCGCGGATCGCCTGGCCGACGACGAGGTTCACAAACTTGATGATCGGCGTCTGCTCCGCCATCGACTCGATGTCGCGCTCGGAGAGCTCGCGGTTGCCGGGATCGGTGGCGACCTTGCCGTCGGTGCTGATCTCCTGGAGGAGATCGTCGATGCTCTCCTCGTCCTCGCCGTAGTGCTGCTTGATCTGCACCTCGACCTTGTCGGGGTCGGCGAAGTAGAGCCGGACGTTGCGGTCGAGTGCGAAGGTCAAGTCTTGCACCGCGTGGGCGTTGAAAGGATCGGAGACGACGAGGTCGATGTTCTGCTCGTCGGCTTGCAGCGGCATCACGCCGTAGTCGCGCGCGAGCTTGCCTGTGAGGGCGGCGATGGCCTCGCCGGGATACTGGGTGGGCAGGTCGCGGATGTAGTCGTAGCCCAGATGATCGGCGATGCGGCGGAGCAGATCGTCCTTCTCGATGATGCCGAGATCGACGACCACGTCGGCGAGGGGCTTGCCCGTGGCCTTGTGTTCCTCATTGAGCTCGTCGAGCTGCGCGATCGCGACGAGGTGGTTCTCCTTGAGAAATTCGTAGATGGCCGGGCTGTGACTGGGGAACATGAAGGGACTAAGTGACCAAGAGACAAAAAGACCAAGGGACTGAAGACAAGCAGACGGCCGGTTCCATCAAAAGTCTCTTGGTCCTTTGGTCTCTGGTCCCTTGGTCCCTCATCGTCAGAGATCGCGGAGCTTCAGGCCCAGCTCCATGAACTTCTCGCGCATGACATTCGGGTCCTGCGACTTCTCCAGCGCCTCGTCGGGGGAGACGAGTTCACGGTTCACGAGGCTCATCAAATGAGTGTCGAGCGTGATCATGCCGAGGTTGGCGCCGGTCTGGATATCGGACGTGATGCGGAAGGTCTTGTTCTCGCGAATGAGCGAGCCGATCGAGGTCGTGTTGACCATGATCTCATAGGAGGCGATGCGGCCGCCGCCGACGCGCTTGCAGAGGACCTGCGAGATGACCGCGACGAGCGAGGAGGAAAGCTGCGTGCGGATCATGTCTTTCATGTTGGCTGGAAACGCATCGACGATGCGGTCGATGGTCTTGGCCGCGCTGTTGGTGTGCAGCGTGCCGAAGACGAGATGGCCTGTCTCGGCCGCGCTGATGGCGGCCTCAATCGTCTCGAGGTCGCGCATTTCACCGACGAGGAAGACATCCGGGTCCTGGCGAAGCGCCCGGCGCAGCGCCTCGGAAAAGCTCGGCACATCGACGTGGACCTCGCGCTGCGTGACGACGCACTTCTTGTGATCGTGGTAATACTCGATCGGGTCCTCGATGGTGATGATGTGGCCATCGCGCGCCTCGTTGATGTAGTTGATCATCGAGGCCAGCGTGGTCGATTTGCCAGAGCCGGTGGGGCCGGTGACCAAGATGAGGCCGCGCGGACGGTAAAGGAGTTCGCGAATCTTGTCGGGCAGCCCGATGTCTCGCAGGCTGAACATGCGCACCGGGATCTGGCGCAGCACGAGGCCGTAGTTGGCCTTGGCCTTGAGCACGGAGACGCGGAAGCGCGCCTTGTCGCCGAAGGCGAAGCCGAAATCGGTGCCGCCGTTGAGCTTCACGTTGGCGACGTGGCCGTCGGGCGTGATGGCGAGCATTAGCTTCTCGGTGTCGATGGGCGTGAGCGCGGGGCCGTCGATGGGCGCCATGCTGCCGTGCAGGCGGAGGGTCGGCGGCTGGCCGACCTGGAGGTGAAGGTCGGAGGCACCCTGCTCGACCATCAGTTCGAGGAGATCGTTCATTTCGTAGCTCATGGGGTGATGTTGTCTCCGTTGTTGGCGTTGAGTGGCGAAATCTCGGTCGGCAAGGCGGTGAAATTCATGGGGAATTCATCAGCTCGCGTCACCCACGGTGATGGAAACGACTTCCTCGATGGTTGTAAGCCCGGCGATGACCTTGCGGGCGCCGTCCTCGCGCATCGTGCGCATGCCGGCGGACCGGGCGCGCTCGCGGAGCTTCTGGGTGCCGACATGCTCGTAGATCATCTTTTGGATTTCCTCGGTGATGACGAAGATCTCGAAGATACCCATGCGGCCGCGGTAGCCGGTGGCATTGCAGCTCGCGCAGCCCTCGCCCTTCGAGAAGTTGGCGCTCGCGGCCTGCGCGGGGTTGATGTTCAGCGAGCGGACCTCGTTGGCGTCGGCGGCGTAGGGCTTCTTGCAGTGCTTGCAGATTTTCCGCACCAGGCGCTGGGCCATGATGCCGCGCAGCGAGGTCGAGACGAGGAACGGCTTCACGCCGATGTCGATAAGGCGCGTGACGGCGCCGGGCGCGTCGTTGGTGTGCAGCGTGGAAAACACCATGTGACCCGTGAGCGAGGCGTTGATCGCGATCTCGGCGGTCTCGAGGTCGCGAATTTCGCCGACCATGACGATGTTGGGCGCCTGGCGCAGCATGGCGCGAAGCGCGGAAGCGAATGTCATGCCGACATCGTGGCGCACGGGCACTTGGTTGATGCCGTTGAGCTGATACTCGACGGGATCCTCGACGGTGATGATCTTGCGGTCGGGCTTGTTGATGAAGTGCAGGCAGCCGTAGAGCGTGGTGGTCTTGCCGGAGCCGGTGGGGCCGGTGACGAGGAGGATGCCGTCGGGCAACGAAATCAATTTCTCGAACGTCGCCGCGTCGTCGCTCAGGAAGCCGAGCTCGGGCAGGCCGAGGGTGAGGCCCTCCTTGTCGAGGATGCGCATGACGATGCTTTCGCCGTGCGCGGTGGGGAGCGAGGACACGCGCAGGTCGAGCTGCTTGCTGCCCGCGGCGATCTGGATGCGGCCGTCCTGCGGGATGCGCTTCTCGGCGATCGAGATGTTCGCCATGATTTTCAGGCGAGAGATGATCGAGAGCTGGAGGCGCTTGGGCGGATTCTCGACCTCGATGAGCACGCCGTCGATGCGGTAGCGGACCCGAAAGCGTTTCTCGAGCGGCTCGATGTGGATGTCCGACGCGCGTCGCTGGATCGCCTCGAGGATGATGCTGTGGACGAGCTTGATGATCGGCGCATCCGCCTCGGTGTCGGTCTGCGTGACACCCACGCCCGCCTCGGTGGTGACGGCGGCGGCATCGCCGACGCCGTCGGTCGCGGTGAGATTATTGAGCAGCGTGTCGATCGAGTTGGCGTCCTTGCCGTAAAAACGATCGATCGCGGCCGTGATGTCCTCGGCCGTGGCGACCGAAGGCTCGATCGGCATCTTCACGATGTAGCCGAGGGCATCGATGCCGTCGGTATCGAGCGGATCGGCGATCGCGATGCGGAGCTTGTTGCCCTCGCGCGCGAGCGGGACGAGCCGGTGGCGCGCGGCCACGGCGCGCGGGATCATCTCAAGCGTCTCGGCGGTGATGCGGGCATTGGTGAGATCGGGTGCCATCGGCATCCCGAACTCCGCCGCGAGCAATTCCGCCACTCGCCGCGAGGTGAGCGCCCCCTGCTGCACGAGCAGATCGATCAACCGCGGCGCCGGCGTGGCGAGATCGGCGTGCCCGGCGGCCAGCGCCCGGGCCGCATCGATCTGCGCCGGGTGCAACAGCCCGCGATCGAGCGCGAGCTGGATGATGAAATCATCCGCCGCGGCCGAGGAGGGACTGGGGGTAGTCGGGGTCATGGGGCAACGCGCGGCGGATGATTTACTTCGGCGCGAGACTCATCAGGAACTCGGCGTTGGACTTGGTCTTCTTGAGGCGCGTGATGAGCATCTCCATCGACTCGATCGGGCCGAGGCCCTGCATCGCGCGACGAAGGGCGAAGATGCGCTGCAGTTCCTCGGGATGGTAGAGCAGCTCCTCCTTGCGCGTGCCGGAGCGGTCGATGTTGATCGCCGGGAAAATGCGGCGCTCAACCAGGCCGCGATCGAGGTGGAGCTCGCTGTTACCCGTGCCTTTGAACTCCTCGAAGATGATCTCGTCCATGCGCGAGCCGGTGTCGATGAGCGCACTGGCGATGATCGTGAGCGAGCCGCCGCCCTCGATGTTGCGGGCGGAACCGAAGAACCGCTTGGGTTTCTGGAGCGCGTTGGACTCGAGGCCGCCGGACATCGTCTTGCCTTGGTTGCCGGTGAGGGCGTTGTAGGCGCGGGCGAGACGCGTGATGGAATCGAGGAGGATGACGACGTGCTCACCCTGCTCGATGCGGCGACGAGAAATCTCGATGACCATCTCGGCGCAGTGGACGTGGCTCTCGGGCGTCTCGTCGAAGGTCGACGACACGACCTCGCCCTTGGTGTGGCGCTTGAAGTCAGTGACTGCCTCGGGGCGCTCGTCAATGAGCAGGAGGATGAGCTTCACCTCGGGGCTGTTGGCCGTGATCG
Organism: Opitutaceae bacterium; assembly: GCA_031411915.1. Taxonomy (GTDB): domain Bacteria; phylum Verrucomicrobiota; class Verrucomicrobiia; order Opitutales; family Opitutaceae; genus ER46. The sequence goes on along the minus strand of JANOCA010000629.1, from coordinate 1,983 downwards.
AGTTGGCGATGTTCTGGAGGAGGACGGTCTTGCCGGTGCGTGGCGGCGCGACGATGAGGCCGCGCTGGCCGAAGCCGATCGGCGTGAGGATATCGACGGCCCGCATCGACATGTCCTTCACGACCTCGGGGTCTTCGAGGAGAATGCGCTTCAGCGGATAGTAAGGGACGAGTTCCTCGAACGGCATGACGCTCGCGATTTTTTCCGGCGCGAGGCCCATGACGCTCTCGATGCGCACAATCGACGGGCAACGCTCACCTTCGAGCGGCGGCTGCACGACGCACTCGACGAGGTGACCGCGCTTGAGGCCGAAGCGCTTCACGAGCGAGTCGGGCAGAAAGGCGTCCTCCGGATAGAGGCGATAGTTCACGTGCTGGTGCACGACGAACGAGCCGCGGTCGTTCTGGTCGATGTAGCCGGTGTCGCGAACGGGACGCTTTTCGGTGGCGGCAAACCTGAGGATTTCGCCGAGAAGCTGGAGGCGGCCAGGCGCGCCCTCGATGCGAAGGCCGAGCGAGCGTGCGTAAGCGGTCAGCTCGTGCAGCGTCTTCGCATAGATCTCGTTGAGAAAGATCGGCGCGCCGGAACCGCCGGCCAGCTCGCTCGCGGCTGCATCGAGCGCCACAAGGTCCGCGAATCGCGAAGGGTTGGGCAGATCGCCGAAAACGGGCGCGTTGCTCGGAGGCGGGAGCTGCGCGGGGTGCTGCTCGCGGCCGGCGTGGCCGCCGCCATGACCACCCTGCCCGCCACCACCCCCTCCGCCGCCGGGTTGCCAATGACCACCGCCACCACCACCACCACCACCGTGGCGACCGCGTTTGCGTTTGCCGTGTTTCCAAAAACCGCGGTCCTGGCCGCCGCCACCGCCGCCACCTTGGCCACCTTGGTTGCCTTGCCATTGTCCACCCCCTCCACCGCCACCGCCGCCACCTTGCTGCGGCGAGGGCTGCGGCTGGCCATCGGATTGGCTGGGCGAAAACGTCTCGCGCTCATCCCGGGTCTGCGGCTGCTCGGAACCCCGCCGATCATCGCGCGAGTCGTCACCGCGGTCGCCGCGTGATTCACGCGCGGGTTCAGCGTGGGAAGGAGTGGACTCGGACGGCCGGAATTCCCTCGGTTCGGGCGCACGCTCGACGGGAGCCGGCGGCTCGGGCCGGAACACGGGCTCGGGTGCCCGCACTGCGACCGGGGCAGGCGCCGGCGCGGGCGGCGCTTCGGCGCCTTCGGCCTTCACGGGACCGCGGCGCGCGCGACTGCGGGCGGCGGGCTTGGCGACCTTCGCGGGCTTGTCCTCCGCCATTTTGGTGGCGGTGCGGGCGCGTGGGCGGCGGGATTTCTTTTCGGATTCGGCGGACGAGGAATCGTCGTCGTTCTTGGGAGGCAGTGCCATGTCGGGTGATTGCGAGGGAGGAAACGGCGGGCCGAGGCGGGTGACGCGACGAGCCCGGCGAAGTTTCAGGCGGCCGGGAGGGCGTGGGCCAAACGTTCCACCTGCGTCTCTAGGAAGGAAGGGGAGCCTTCGTTCCACAAGACAAAGTCGGACAGCTCGATTTTACGCGCCAGCGGCAGTTGCTTTGAGATTCGCTGCTCGGCGAGCACACGCGGGAGACCGCGCTGCTCCAGTCGGGCGAGTTGTTGGTCGGGAGCACACGCGACGCAGATCGTGAAATCAAACCAATTCTCCAAGCCTTTCTCGAAGAGGAGCGGCACCTCCACCGCCCACCGCGCCCGCGGCTCCGCCGCGAAGGCCTCGCGCCAGGCCGCGAATACCCCCGGGTGCGTCAGTTCCTCCAACCAAACGCGCTCGGCATCGTCGCTGAAGACGCGTTGCGCCAAGGTCGGGCGGTGGATGCGAAGCGGCGGAGAAAGAGGAGCCGACGCGGGGACCAGGGAGCGGGCGGAGATCAGGCTTTGGGTTTTCTCGCTGTCTGCCCCGCCCTCCGACTTCATGGCCTGCTCAAGCACCCCGTCGCCATAGCGCGC
>JANOCA010000628.1:0-1893 GCA_031411915.1 Opitutaceae bacterium | reverse complement strand
GACGCTGCTCGGGGCGCTGCTCGCACTCACGCCCCGCGCGTTGTATTCCCATTCCAGTCACGACCACGGTGGAGCCAACGAGGCGGCGGCGCTCAACGATCAGCACCTCGGCGGCGCCATCATGCTCGTCGTGGGCGGCATCTCGTATCTAGCCGGCGGACTCGCCCTGACGACGCGGCTCGTGCGGCGCCGGCGGGCGCAAGCGGAGGCGTGCGCATGAATCGCTGGATTTGGCGCATCGCCCTGGGCGGAGGCATCCTCGCCGTCGGCGGTTTCATGGTCGCCGCGAGCGGCATCGTTCCGATCAAGGCCAGCTCCGGGCACTGGCGCATCACCGAGTGGGTTTTGCGCTTCGGGATGAAACGCTCGATGGCGACGCACAGCCTCACGATCAAAGTGCCGGAGAATCTCGCGGATCGCTCGCTCGTGAAGAAAGGCGCCGGTTACTACGAGGTCGGCTGCCGCTCGTGTCACGGCGAGCCGGGGAAGCCGCTGCCCAGAATCGCGGCGCACATGACGCCCACGCCACCGGACTTGGTGCAGCGGGTCCGCGAGTCGGACGCGAAGAAACTCTTTTACGTGGTGAAGCACGGCGTGAAGTTCACCGGCATGCCGAGTTGGCCCGCGCCCCAGCGCGACGACGAAGTGTGGGCGATGGTCGCCTTTCTGTTGGAGTATCCCGCACTGGATTCGGCCGCCTACCGACAACTCGCAGGGCGCGACGAAGTGAGCGGCGTTGCGGTTGATCCGAATCAGAGTGCTTCGCGCGAGCTGCTCGCGATCGTGCAGTCGTGCGTGCCATGCCACGGTCGCGACGGGCGCGGTCGCGAGATCGATATGATGCCGGCGCTGGCCGGACAGCGAGGGCCGTATTTGCGCAAGGCGCTCGAGGCGTATGCGAGTGGCCGGCGGCACAGCGGGATGATGGAGCCAGTCGCCGGCAGGCTTACGCCGGAGGTGATCGCAGAAGTAGCCGTCTACTATTCGCGGTTACCTCCCGCTACGAATCCGCCTGTGCGTGACCTCTCCGCTTCGCCCGAAGCACGGCAGCGCGGCGAGCTCATCGCGACTCAAGGCGTGCGCGAACAAAAGGTGCCGGCCTGCTTCGAGTGTCACAGCCCGAGCGCACGGCGCGGAAAGCCGGAATATCCGCAACTCGCGGGGCAGCCGGCGGGCTATCTTGAGTTGCAGCTCACGTTGTTTCGCGAAGGCCGGCGCGGCGGCACCGATCACGCGCATCTCATGGAGCCAATCGCCGCGCGATTGAAACCGGAGCAGGCCCGCGATGTCGCGGCGTATTTCTCTTCCTTGGCGCAGCCCATTGCACCAGGCACTGCGCCGTGATGCGACCGGAATAAAGATGGCCGCCCTAGTCCGCGCCCGCAAAAAAAGCCCGGGCGCACGGCCCGGGCTTCGAAGGGAAACGGAAGGTTTTTCCGCGGCGCTCAGCTCTTCTCGACCTTGGCGCCGGATTTCTTCCAGCCGTCGATGCCGGGCGAGTAGTGCTTCACGTTCTTGTAACCGAGCGCGATCGCGGCGCTGGCGGCGGACTGGTAGGCGTTGCAATACTGGTTGCCGCAGTAGGCGACGATGAGCGCGTTTTTGTCCTTAGGGAGGAGCGACGCGAGCTTCGCCTCGTGCGCCGTGAAGTCGATCGCGCCGGGGATGCGGGCCTCCTTGAACGAGTCGGTGCCGTTCACATCGAGCACGGTCACCGACTTCGCCGCGATGGCCTTCTGGAGATCGGCGTGCGAGATGTCAGCGACCTTGCCGGAGGCAGCGAGGGCCGTCGCGGCGACGCAGAGTGAAACGAAGAGAGAAATGAATTTTTTCATGATTTCGGGATGGTAGCGGCTACAGAGACAGTCGCAAGTGCGGCGGTGATTTTCAAAG
>JANOCA010000627.1:0-12836 GCA_031411915.1 Opitutaceae bacterium | reverse complement strand
GGCAACTGCGCCTGGCGCCGTGTTTGCGGTGACCTGGCACCGGCGGCCGGGCGTGACGGTTGGAGAGATTTTCAGCCTCGCGGAAAAACTTCCCGCGCAGGTCACGGGCGACGGCCGGCGGTGTCTCGAGGATCTGATACTAGCGGACGATACCACAGTGGGCGGCGCGCCGCACTTTTTGCAGCGGCTCGTGGCGCGGCTCGACGACGTGCCGGCCGCGGGCGAACGTGCAACCTTGGCGGCGGCGGGAAAGGCCGGACGCTGGGCGCGATGCGAGGCGCGGCCGGAGCTGGCCACTTCGGCGTTGCGCGCGGAGCTCGGGCGCGTGCTGGGCGCTCTGGAAGGATTCTACTGCGGCACCGGTGAAGTCCGGGCGGAGTCGGCCGAGGCGCTGGCCCGGGGCGAATTTGTTCTGACCGGGTTGGAAGGGCCGGCGGCCGAGCCCGCCGCGTTGCGCGACCCGCGGCACTCGGCGTGGAGCGGCTGGCGCATGGCCTGCCGCCATCGCATCGTGGCGTGCCGGATCGCGGTGAAGAACCTGGCGCGCTAGGCCGCGGCTTCAAAATCCGATTTGGGTAGGCCAGCGCGCTTGCGCGCGCCCTCGTCGCGCTCGCAAGCGAGCTGACCTACGGGAAGTCGACCGAGTGGAATGGGCATTTTTAAGACCCGCCCTGGGCTTTTTGAGGTTTCGGGTGAAAGTGAAACGGCGCCGCCGAGTGATCGCTGGCGCGGGGCTGGAGTAGTTTCGCGATGAGGCCGGTCCAGCCGGTCTGATGCGTGGCGCCGAGGCCGCGGCCGGTGTCGCCGTGGAAATATTCGGCGAAGAGCACGAGGTCGCGGAAGTGCGGATCGCGCGTCTGCTTGGAGTGCGGTTGCAGCGCGGGGCGCTCGCCGCGGGCGTCTTTCAGGAAAAGCGCGGCGAGGCGGCGCGACAATTCGGCGGCGACCTGCTCGAGCGTGAGGTAGATGCCGGAGCCGGTGGGGCACTCGACCTTGAAGTCGTCGCCGTAGTAGTGGTGGAATTTCTGCAGCGACTCAATGAGGAGGAAATTCACCGGCATCCAGATCGGGCCGCGCCAATTGGAGTTTCCGCCGAAGAGGAATGACGACGACTCGCCCGGCTCGTAGCCCACGGTGAGGCGCACGTCACCTTCGACGAATTCGTAGGGCTTTTCCAGATGCGCACGGGACAGGGCTCGGACGCCGTAAGGCGAGAGGAACTCGGTCTCGTCGAGCATGCGGCGGAGCAGGGACTTCATGCGGCGGCCGCGGAGCAGCGAGAGCAGGCGGCGCTCGCCGGCGCCGGGCTCGTGCCAGCGCGAGACCAGCTGGGCGAGGCCGGGGCGGTTCGCCATGGTCCACTCGAGGCGGCGCTTGAAGCCGGGCAGCGCGTCGAGCATCGCGGGCTCGAGCGTCTCGACGGCGAAGAGCGGGATGAGGCCGACCATCGAGCGGATGCGCAGCGCGCGCGACTCGCCGTGCGGGAGGTTGAGCACGTCGTAGTAGAATGCGTCCTCCTCGCACCAGAGGCCGAGGCCCTCGTCGGCGATGTTGTTCATCGCCTCGGCGATGTGGAGGAAGTGCTCGAAGAATTTCGTGGCGATGTCCTCGTAGACGGGATTGTGCCGCGCGAGCTCGAGCGCGATGCGCATGAGGTTGAGCGAATACATCGCCATCCAGCTCGTGCCGTCGGCCTGGTTGATGTGGCCGCCCGTGGGCAACGGCTTGCTGCGATCGAAGACGCCGATGTTGTCGAGGCCGAGGAAGCCGCCTTGGAAAATGTTGCGGCCCTGCGCGTCCTTGCGGTTCACCCACCAGGTGAAGTTGAGCATCAGCTTGTGGAAGACGCGCTCGAGGAACGCGAGGTCGCCCGTCCCGCCTTGCTGCTTGCGATCGATTTGGAAGACGCGCCACGCGGCCCACGCGTGGACGGGCGGGTTCACGTCGCCGAAGGCCCACTCGTAGGCGGGGAGCTGGCCGTTGGGGTGCATATACCACTCGCGGGTGAGGAGCACGAGCTGCTGCTTCGCGAAGTGCGCGTCGAGGAGCGCGAGCGGGATGCAGTGGAAGGCGAGGTCCCACGCGGCATACCACGGGTATTCCCACGTGTCCGGCATCGAGATGATGTCGCCGTTGTTGAGGTGGCCCCAGTCGGAGTTGCGGCCGCGGCGGCGCGCCGAGGGCGGCGGTGGCTGCGCGGGATCGCCGGCGAGCCAGTCCGTCACGTCGTAGCAATAATACTGCTTCGACCAGATCATGCCGGCGAAGGCCTGGCGTTGCACGAGGCGGGCGTCGGCGCTCGCGAGGCCGCGCTGGAGGTGGGCGTAGAACTCGTCGGCCTCGGCGAGGCGCGCGGCCATGATCGCGTCGAAGTCGGCGAAGGCGGGAATGGGGTTCGGCTCGCTCGCGTTTGTCGCACGGGGGCGCAGCCGCACGCGGAGGCTGGCGCTGCCCTGTGCGGGCACCGTGAGGCGATAGTGCGCGGCGACCTTGGTGCCGGTCTGCGCGGGATTGATGGCGTCGCGCCGGCCATGGATGACGGCGTCGTGGATGCCGTCCTTGAAAAATCCGGGCGTATTCTTTTTGCCGCCGTGACGCCGGAGGTTGGTGTCGTTGTCGCAGAAGAGGAGCTCGGGTGCGCCGGCGCATTCGAGGAGGCGCTCACCGAGCTCGGCGTGGCGCACGAGCACCGCGCCGCCGGCGGCCGAGAGAACCGGGCGCTCGCCGCCGGGTTTCCACGACCACGTGTTGCGAAACCAGAGCTGCGGCAGCACGTGCAGCTCGGCGGCGGCAGGGCCGCGATTGTGCGCGGTCACGCGCATGAGGATATCCTCGGGCGAGGCTTTGGCGTATTCGACGACGACATCGTGGTAGCGGTCGTCGTCGAAGAGGCCGGTGTCGAGCAGCTCAAACTCCGGCTGCTCCTTGCCGCGGCGGCGGTTCTCCTCGATCAGGCGCGCGTAGGGAAACTCGGCGTGGGGATACTTGTAGAGCATCCGCAGGTAGGAGTGCGAAGGCGTGGCATCGAGGTAGTAGTAGAGTTCCTTCGGGTCCTCGCCGTGGTTGCCCTCGCTGTTGGTGAGGCCGAAGAGCCGCTCCTTCAGGATCGGATCGCGGCCGTTCCAGAGCGCGAGGCCGAGGCAGAGACGCGAGCGGTTGTCGGAGAAACCGGCGAGCCCATCCTCGCCCCAGCGGTAGGCGCGGCTGCGGGCGTGGTCGTGCGGGAAATAGTCCCACGCGTCGCCGCCCGGGCTGTAGTCCTCGCGCACGGTGCCCCACTGGCGCTCGGCGAGGTAGGGGCCCCAGCGGCGCCAGCGTTCCTTGCCGGAGTTGGCGGCGTCGACGCGGAGGGATTCGGCGATGGGGTGGTGGGGCAAGGGCGGGGAGAAAGGCGACGCGCGGGCGCGGCCGGGGCTACGCTTGCACGAGCGCCGCGGCCTTGTGCAGCGCGGCGGACGCGGCGGCGCAGGCGGGCTCGTTGTCGAGGGCGTTGAGCGCGGCGTTGAAGGGCTCGGGCCGCACCGGCCCGTCGTAACCGATCTGCGCGAGCGCGTTCACAAAGGCGCCGACGTCGATCACCCCAGTCGCGGCGGGCAGCTCGCGGGCGTTGTCGCGCTGCTGTTCCTTGGCGATCCCGCGCGGCGCGTCGTTGAGATCGACGCTGATGACGTCGTCGTTTTTCAGCGTGAGCAAATCGGCCACGTTGTCGCCGGCGGTCCACCAGTGCCACGTGTCGAGCACGAGGCCGACGTTGGGCGCGCCGATCGCGGCGATGAGCTCGCGCGCCTCGGCGAGCGTGTGGACAAACGGGTAGCGCTTGCCGACGAGCAGGAGCTGCGTGCCGACATACTCCAGACCGAGCCGCTGCCCGTGATCGGCGAGGATGCGGGCGACCTTGCGGAGGCGGGCGGCGTGCTGCTTGAAATTCTGGTTGTAGGTGAGGGCATCGTGGCTCGGCGAGAGCCAGGTGCCGATGCGCGCCGAGCCCGCGCCGCGGAGCGCCGCGGCGATGCGGGGCAGGCGCGCGAGGCCCTCGCGGAACTTGTCGTCGTCGGTGCGGAAATCCACCGGCAGGCCGGTCGCGCACCACACGAGGTTCTTCGCCTTCAGGTCCGCCAGGATCTCGGCGACCTGCGCGGGCGCGAGGCCGGCGAGTTCCTCGCCGCGCGGCTCGACGGACTCGAAGCGGTGGCGGTTTGCGAGGTCGTTGAGCTCGCGCTGGCTCTTCACCGTCACGCCGATGGGACCGGGGGTGAGGGCGATCGTGAACTTGCGGCGGGGTTTGGGGGAGTCGGCGGCGCGCAGGGCGGAGACGGCGGCGAGCGCCGAGGCGGAGCGGAGAAAGTCGCGGCGGTGCATGGCGGGCCGAGCGTGGGCTCGTGTCACGCGGCGCGCAAGAGGCGCCTCGCGCGGCGGCGCGAACAAAACGCTTGCGCGCATCCGTGGCGGGGCGCATTGAAAACATCAAGCAGCCGTCGGCACGGCGTCACGCGCGGGTGACGGTCACAGAGTCACAGGGCTTGCAGCGAGGTCACCGCCCGGGGTGCGGCGCCGACGACGTTCTCCCTCATCCCACCTCCATGGTCACGATTCGCGTCCGTCCCCTGATTTCGGTTCTTTGCGCAGCCTCGCTGCTGCTGGCATCCGCCGCGCCCGCGGCGGTGCCCGACTACAAGCTTGGCGAGACCGCGACCGAGGATGTGGTCACGCCCGTGCCGCTGCTCGTGGTGAATCCCGAGGCGACGGATGCGCTGCGGCAGAAAGTCGCCCAGCAAGTCGTGCTGATCGTGCGGCATCTGCCCACGGCGGCCGCCGAGGCGGAGGCCGAACTTCGCCAGAATGTCGTGACGACGCGGGCGAATTTCACCGTGGCGCTCGAGCGGACGCTCAACCGCAGCCCGCTGACCGAGGCTGATCTCCAGACGCCCGCCTACGCCAACGCGCTGCGCGCCGGGCGGCAGGCGGCCCGGGACTTCCCGTTCGACAAGCTCGCGCCGCTCTGGGTGCGCGGGCAGAGCGACGAGCCGATGGTCGCGGCGATGGTGCAGTCCGTGCGCGAAGTGATGGCGCAGCCGATCGTGACGACGAAGAGCGACAATCTTTTCCCGACGAACCAGTCCGTGCGCCTGCTGCCGGTGAAGACTTTCACGTCGGCGCCCGCGCCGCGGGAGCTCGAGACGGGCGGCGCACTGGTGCCCGTGAGCAAGATTCTTAGTGTATGGCGCGCGCGCCGCGTGGCGGAAACCAGTTTCCCGGTCGGGCAGGAGGCGCTCGGCAAGTTTGCCGCGACGTTTGTGCGCGCCAACGCCTCGCCGGATCCCGAGCTGACCGAAGTGGCGCGCGCGCAGCGTCTGGAGGGCGTGACGGTGAACGACACCTACGAGACCGGGCAGGCGGTGGTGCGCAAAGGCCAGACCATCGATCGCAAGGCGCTGAGTGCGCTCGCGGCCGTGCGCGAGAAGAGCCTGATCGGCACGCTCCAGGCCAAGCTCGACGAAGGCCAGTCCTTCGCCGGGCTCATCACGCGGCAGACGAAATGGATCATCGGTGGCCTCGCGGTCGTGACGCTCGCGCTCGGACTCGTGCTGTGGCGCCTGCGCGCGCGTCCTTCGACGGCGCTAGTCTTGTCGGATGGCGCCGCCGCGCCGCGGGGCGCGACGGATGGCGCCTGGCGCGAACGCGCCCTGGCCGCGGAAGGCCAGGCCGAGCGCGCGCAGCACGCGATCCGAACCGGCGTGATGGGCTGGATGCGTGAGAAAATTTTCCGGTCGCTCGTGGGCCAGCGGGCCGAGCTGCTCTCGGCGCAGCAGAAGGCCGAAGCCGAGATGCGCGAGCTTGAAACGCGGTTGGAGCAGCTGCACACGCCGCTGCAGCAGCGCATCAGCGCCTACGAGGCGCGCATCGTGGAGCTGGAGAAGGATCTCGCCGCAAAGGGTGAGGAGAACCGCGAGCTCATCGGCGCGCGCATCTCGGTCGCGAAGCAACAGCTCATGGTCGAGCGCGAGCGTGGGCGGTTCGGGCAGAGCTGAGCAGGGAGGGGCGGGACGAACGAATCGCGCCTCGAGCAATTCCGCTTCTCACAAAGCGGGCTGCCAGCCTGAAACGCGGGCGACCGGATTTGTAGGTCGGGGTTTATCCCCGACAGATTCTGGCGTCGGACCGCGGCATGTCGGGCGTAAAGCCCGACCTACTTTGCCTTTTCCTCGGCTTGGAGCGCGAGTTCGTAGCACTTCAGCGCGTCGTCGTAGCGACCGAGGCGGTTGCAGACGCCGCCCTTGGAGAGATAGGCGAGCGTCGCCTTGTTATCGATCTCGATGGCGCGTTCGTAGCACTGGATGGCTTCCTCGAAACGGTTGAGCCGCTCGAGCGCGGCGCCCTTGCGGATCATCGCGTCGGTGTGCCGCGGATCGAGGCGGAGGATCTCGTCGTAGCACGAGACGGCGTCGAGGGCCTTGTTGGTGCTGATCAGGGAGCGGCCCTTGTTGAGGAGGACGGCAATCCATGTGGCCTGATCGGAGCTGGCGGCGGAGCGGCGCGGGGTCTCGGAATTGGTGGGCAGTGTGACGTTGGTCTGCGCGCCGTTGGCGTGCGTGCCGTTGGTGGTGTTGACGGGCGACGGGACGGCGAGGACGGGCACGGCCGCCGCCGAGGCCGCGGGGGGCTGGGCGGTGGTATGCTCCAGCTCGAAGATGCGGCGCTCCATGCGGTCGATGACGGCCATGAGCCGCTGGTTGGAGACTGAGACGGCCTGCTCTGCGGGCGCCGTGGCTTCGCCGCCGCCCAGCAGCGCCGCACTGGAGCCGGCGGCCGGCAACTGGGCGGCGCGCAGCGTGGCGACCTCGGCCATGCGGTTCATCGTGCGCCACTGGAGCACGGGCATCAGCAACACGGCGATGAGGCCCAGCCCGCCAAAGGCGGCCGCGACCCAGAGCACCGTGCGGTTGGAGCGGACCGACTCCGCCTGCTGGCGCTCGCGCTCGGCGGCGGCGCGCTGCGCCTCGATCTGCGCGCGCTCGCGCTCGGCCTCCATTGCGAGGCGGATGGCGTCGAGCTTTTCGGTGACGCCCGCGACACGGTTGTTCACGATCGCGAGCTGAGTGGCGTGCAGTTCCTCGCGCACCTTGAGGTAGGATTTGAGCAGCTCCGCCTGCTGGGCGGATTCCTCGGCGGCCGTGGGTTTGGGCGTGGCATTGTCCGCGGCGGGCTGCGCGACCAAAGCGGTCGCAGAAGCGAGGAAAACGAGGGCTAAGGCGAGCGCGCCTGGGCGAATTTGCTGCGCAAAAAATTTCATGGGGACCTGATTGCGCAGGCTGAAACGCGGACCGACGTTGTCAAGGTGCGCGGGGTGCAGCGCAGATAATCTGGGGAGATCGCTTCAGCTTGCGGGGATGTGGCAATGGGCCTTGCGGAGAGATAAACCGCGAAAACCGCATCCGTGGTGGAACGAACTCCATTGGGATGGAACCAAGGAGCATCGGTTGTGCGGGTGGCCTGGGGGCATTTTTGGTTTATGCCGGGACGCGCTTGTAACGTCCGGTCAAAATTCAACTGCTCCCACCGCCATGATTATCACAACTTCTGCTTTTCGCTTTGCATGGCGCGCCGCTTTGGTGGCGGGCCTATCCTCGTTGGCAGCACAGGCGCAAAACCTCGTGACAAACCCGGGCTTTGAGACGGGTGATTTCACGGGATGGACATTGAGCGGAAATGCCGGGTTCACGGGCGTGACCTTCGAACCGGACTTCGTTCACACGGGCGAATTCGGGGCATTTTTCGGGCCGATTAACTCCTTCGGTTTTCTCAGCCAAGGCCTCCCGACGACACCCGGTTCGATTTATCGACTCGATTTCTGGCTCCGGAATTTCGGGGGCACCCCCAACGCATTTCAGCTGACTTGGAATGGCACCATTCCGGCGGGCGGTATGCTGACCAATGCCAGTCCTTTCGGGTTTACTCGATTTACGTTCGCCGGGCTGACCGCGACGTCGGCCAGCACCCCCCTCTCCTTTGGGTTTCGACACGATCCGGATTTTTGGGCGTTGGACACCGTGAGCGTTGTGCTGACGGACGGTGGCCCAACCCCTCCACCTCCACCTCCACCTCCACCTCCACCGCCACCGCCACCGCCGCCTGGAAACCCGACACCCGATGCGGGCAGCGCCATGGGCCTGATGGCGGTGGCCCTCGGCGCTCTAGGCGCAGCGAAGCGTTTCTTCGGCTGAGCCTCCGACGGGCAGGGCAGCTCGAGCCTCACCGAGGCGAGGCCCTTTGCTTGAGAGTTAGACGCGGACGAGTTGGGGGCGCGCCTAGCACTGAGGTCGCGCACAACGGAGAAAAATAAAAAGCCGGCAATGAAATGCCGGCCGTGCTGTGGGAAGTCGCGAGCAGTGTGCTGCCTCCCTCGTCGGGCAGGCCTGCGTCCGTCACTCGTCCTTCTTGGGCTCCTTGATTGCCTCGAGGTCTTTCTTCATCTCGGCCTGCAGACGGGCGAGTTTGTCCGCGGCTTCCTGCACACGGGTTTGGCGGGATTTCTGCGCGGCCAGTTTTTCCTCGGCCTCGTCCCTAATCTCGCGAACGCGGGCGAGGGCGCCCTTGTTCTGGGTGATGAAGAGCGTGAGGCTGTGCTCCAGCGCGTCGCAGCGCGTGCCGAGGCGTGTGAGTTCGTCCATCCGGGCGCGGACATCCTTCACCATGGAAGTTTTGGAGCGGATGTCCTCCTGCACGGCGGCGGCTTGCTCCGCCTTGAGGGTGTCCTTCAGGATGATTTGGCGGCAGACGCCGACGGCGGCGGTGGCTTCGCCGAGCGAACGTCTGGCGTCGGCGATGAGCTTGGCGGCCTCGCTCGTGACGATGGTGTGGCGCTTCTGCAGCTCGCGGGCCCGGTCGCCGTGCTCGATCAATTCCTTCTCGGTGGAACCGGCATCCTTGAAGAGCGCGTCCGTCTTCCTGAGCAGATCGTCGCGCAGCTCGGTGGACTGCCGGATCGAGGACTTCACGCGCTCGATGGCTTGATCGAAGGACTGGAGGGCGGCGACGGTCGCTAGGCGCGCCTCCTCGCGCTCCTGCTGGGTGCGTTGGTAGACTTGGGCGCCGGTGCCCGCCGCGACGACGGCGGCGATGCTGGAGCCAATACTGACGAGGACTTTCGAGGTCATATCATTTTCCTCCAATTTCGGATTCCAGGGAATGGGTCTCGCGCTCGAGGGCGCGCAGCGACTGGCGGCTGGTGGCGAGAATCTTCTTCGTCTCGGCGTCGAGATGCGCGATGCCCGCAGTGTCGGCGGAGTCGGCCACGGCGAGGGCGCGGAGCTGGGCCATGAGGGGCATGACGTCGCGGCGCATCTTGGCGGCGTAGGCACGGAGGGTCTTCCCCTGCTCGTAGCCGGTGGCGAGCTCTGCCGTGCGGGAATTGATCGCGACGAGGCGGCGCGAGAGGTCGACGAGTTCGTTTTGGAGACTCGTGTGCGTGATGACCGTGCGGGACGGACGCGAGAACGACTCCATGACGATCGCCATGAGGCGGTCGTCGGCGAGCGCGTCGGACTTCTCCCAGCGGTCGTTCTTCACGTAGGCGCCGACCTCCTCGAGGAGAGTCGCGGCCGCCTTTGAATCCTGGAGACCCTGGATGGTCTTCAGCATCGTGTCGTAGCGGCCCAGCATCTGGTCGATCGCGGCGACTGTCTCCTGCACGAGCTCCGCGAGCGTGCGTGTGGCCTTCGGCGACGCGGCGCTCCCCGTCGGGCCGACGGCGAGGGGCGTCGAGGTCGAGGTGCTCGGTGCGGTGGAACAACCACCCGCGGCGAGCGCAAGCAGGAGCGCGAGGCTGGGGAGGAAACGGGAGCGGGACATGGGGGCGGCCGGCTGCGGTCGAAGGGAGCCACAAACCTGTTACAAGTTTGTGACGAGGCAAGTGGCGATCCGGCCGGGCGGGCCGAAAGGCGAAAAGAGCCGGCGGCGCAAAGCGCCCGTGTTTCCGCCGGCTACTTGCGGATCGAGACCTTCTTCATCACCGGCACCTGCCTCGGCTTGCTCATGCCGCCGTCGGCGCCGCGCTCGGTCGGCAGCTCGGCGAGGGCATCGACGACTTCCTGGCCCTTGGTGACGCGACCGAAGATCGTGTAGAGCGGCGGGAGCGGGTGGTCCTGGTGAAGAATGAAAAACTGGCTGCTGTTGGTGTTGGGGCCGCGGTTGGCCATGGCGACGATGCCGCGCTTGTAGCCGGCGCCGCGCTGGTAGAGCTGGTTGTCGCGCGCGATCTCGTCGTCGAACGTGCCGCCCCAGGCGCTCTCGCCGCCGCGGCCGTCGCCGAGCGGATCGCCGCCCTGTATCATGAAGCCTTTCACGATGCGGTGAAACGTGAGGCCGTTGTAGAAACCCCGTTCCGCGAGCAGGCGGAAATTCTCGGTGGCCTTGGGCGCGGCGGCCGTCAGCAGCTCGAACTCGATCACGCCTTTGTCGGTCTCGACGACCGCGAAAAGCGGGCCGGTTGGGGCGGGGGTCGTAGCCGGAGCCTTGTTGTCGGAGCGGCCGCAACCGGTAAAGGCGAGCAAGCCCACGACGAAGAGCGAGGCGAGGGAGCGGAGGGAAACAGTTGGCGAGGGAGTCATGTCGGGAGGAGGGGACCCAACCTTGCCGCGCGGAACCGCCGGAATCCAGCCTGCGATGTGCGGTCCGCGTGGAGCGGGTTCGGCTCACCGCTCGGTGGCTTGACCGATGGAATATTCTGGGGCGCAAAAAAAATCCCGCCGGTTTGTGCAGCGGGATTCGGCGTGGTTCTGGGGGCCGCAGGGCGCGGATCACTTCGCGCGCTTGGCGAGCCAGTCGCTCTTGGTCGCCTCGCCGCCGTTGAAGCCGGGGCGCTCGACCTGGCCCTTGAGCGTGTCGCCCTCGACCTTGCCCGAGTATTTCACGACGAACTTGTTGTCGCCAAAGGTGAGCTCGACGTTGAAGGCGACCGCGCCGTCCTTGAAGGAGGCGGCGCTGATCGGCGTGTCCGGGATCTGCATCTCGCCCGCCTGCCAGCCGAGGAGCATGCCGGTGAGCTTGCCGTCCTTGAGCTCGAGCTTGAGCGTGCGCTCGAGGGCGGGGCCGCCGCCGCGGCCGGGCTGGGACCATTTCCACGAGCCGGTGGGCGAGGCCTCGGCCGCATGGGCAGAGACCGACAGGACAAAAGCGGCGACAGGCGCCGCGAGCAGGAGACGTAGGGTTTTCATGGGGCAATTCGACAACGGATGCAGACGTTGCGCCGAACCGAAAAGTTCTGCGCGGATCGTCGCCTCGTCGGCCGCGGCGGTCATTTCTGCGGGTCGAAATATTTCTTCACGATCCACTCGGGCTGCCACTGGTCGGCCTTCCGCTCCTTGCCGGTGAGGTCGATCTTGGGCGGCGTGTTGGAGCCTTCGTTGAGCACGAGCGTGTCGCCGACTTTCTGCTGCCAGGCTTTCATCGCGACGGTGAGGCGCGCGATGTGGGGGGCGTTCGCGGGCGCGTCGTAGACCGAGCGCATCTCGTCAGGATCGTTTTGTAGGTCGAAGAGCTGGCTGAAGCCGAGCTTCGGGTAGCGGACGAGTTTCCAGCGCTCGTCGCGCACGGCGCGCTGCACCTGGATGTAGGGGAGGAAGACGGTGTCGCGGATTTGTTTCTTCGATCCGTCCCAGAGCGGGCGGACGCTCTCGCCGAAGATGCCGGCGGGCGCGGGCACGCCCGTGAGCTCGCAGAGCGTGGGGACGATATCGAGGAGGTAGGTGAAGGCCTCGGTGGACTTGCCCTTGGGAATGCGGGGGCCGCCGATGATGAAGGGTGTGCGCATCGAGTGCTCGAAGACGCTCTGCTTGCCGAGCAGCCCGTGGCTGCCGAGGGCAAGGCCGTTGTCGGCGGCGTAGACAATGATGGTGTTCTCCGCGAGGCCGCGGCGCTTGAGCGCGGCCAGGATGCGCCCGATCTGCGCGTCGAGGTGCTCGACCATCGCGTAGTATTCGGCGAGCTGGTCGCGGATCATGGCCTCGGTGCGCGGCCAGGCGCCGAGGTTTTCGTCGCGGCCGCCGTTCATGGCGCCGTTGTCGAAGGGGAGCTGCGGCTGGAAATTTTTCGGGAGCGGCGGGCGCGACTTGTAGTTGGCGGGAAAGCCGGGCGGCGGCTGGCGCGGGTCGTGCGGTGCGGTGAAGGCGATGTAGCAGAAGAACGGTTTCGCGCCGCCGGCGGTGTCGTGTTTCTCGAGAAACTTGATCGCGGCGTCGGCGAACATCTCGGTGGAGAAGCCGGCGCCGGTGCGCGGGCCGACCATCGTGTTGTTGGGCCCGCGGTCGTGGAGCGGGACCTTTTCGTGGTCGGACATGCCGCCGAACATCACGGCCTCGCCCTGCTGGAAGGAGCGGAGCCACGAGGGCTGGCCGTTGTGCCACTTGCCGGTGCCGAAGGTAGCGTAGCCGTGTTCGCCGAGGAGTTCGCCCATGAGCTTCTCGCCGGCGAGTGTCTGGGTGTTCATCGCGAACCAAGTCTTGCCGGTGTGCAGCATGGCGCGGCTGGGCACGCAGACGGCGCCGCTGTTGCCGCCCATGACGTAGTTGCGGCGGAAGCTCACCCCAGCGCGCGCGAGGCCGTCGATGACGGGCGTCTTGATGTGCGGATTGCCGTGCGCGCCGATGGTGTCGGCGCGCTGGTCGTCGGCGAAGAGGAAGAGGATGTTGGGGCGCGCGGCTGACGCGGCGGAGCAAGCGGACGCGATGGAGCAGAGCGCGCCGAGGAGCAGGAGGCGGGTGGGGTGAGGCATGCCGCGAAACGTTCAACGCTCAACGCCGAACGCTCAACGCTCAAGTTCCGACGAAGGCTACGATATG
>JANOCA010000626.1:0-1740 GCA_031411915.1 Opitutaceae bacterium | reverse complement strand
CGGCGACTTCCTGAAATTCATGCCCGGCATCACGATTGATTTCATCGGCGGCGCCGCGCGCTCGATCTCGATGGGGGGCGTGCCGCCGGAATACGTCCCGATCACGATCGGCGGCTTCGATCTCTCGACCGTCTCGGGCGGGGGCACCACGCGCAACGTGGATTTCCACACCATCTCGATGAACAACATGGCGCGCATCGAGGTGATCCACTCGCCCACGCCCGAGTCGCCGGGCTCCGCGCTCGCCGGCTCGGTCAACATGGTGCCGCGCTCCGCGTTCGACTACGCGCGGCCCCGCGCGAGCTACAGCGTGTTCCTCATGATGCGCGACAACGAGCGCGACCCGTTCGCCAAGACGCCCGGCCCGCGCTGGGTCAAGACCCGCAAGGTTCATCCCGGCTTTGATTTCTCCTACATTAAGCCCGTCAACGACCGCTTCGGCTTTACCCTCACCGGCGCCGACACGAAGCAATACACGCAGGAGGAACGCGGCGCGCTGACGTGGCGCGGCGGCGGCTCCGCCACCAACGGCCTCACCGCCGCGACCGCCGCCACGCAGTATCCCGACACCACGCCGGACCGGCCCTACCTCACCGACTACGTCGTCGAGGACGGCGGCAAGCACACGCAGCGCCGCTCGTTCGGCGCGACGGTCGACTACAAGTTCTCCTCCGCCGATCGCGTTTCCTTTGCGCTCGAATACGCGCTCTTCGATTCGCCCCTCAACCAGCGCAACGTCACGTTCAGCGTGCAGCGCGTGAGCCCGGGCAACTTCTCGCCGACATCCACCCGCGGCGACACCGGCCGCGGCCAGATGACGCAGGCCTCGCAGTCGCGCCACCACTCGCGGCTGAAATACATGCCGATGCTCACCTACCGCCACAACGGCCCGATCTGGAAATGGGAGGGCGGCGCCGCGATTTCGCACGAGGAGCTCACGTTCCGCAGCATCGACAAGGGCTACATGAACAACGTCTCGTCCATCCGGACGAACGTCACGATCCACTTCGACGACATCTTCTACCTGCGCCCCGGCCGCGTCAGCGTCTTCGACGGCACGACCGGCGCGCCTGTCGATCCGCACAGCCTCGGCACCTTTCAGCTCAACACCGGCACCGGCACCTCCAGCCGCACGCAGGACGTGAAGCGCAGCGCCTACGGCAACCTCACGCGCGGCTTCGAGCTCGCGGGCGCGCCGCTCGTGCTCAAGGGCGGCCTCGACGTGCGCCAGTCGATCCGCGACACGCGCGCGATCACGCCGTCCTACACCTTCATGCGCGAGAGCTCGGCGATCCTGCTCGACGAGATCTTCTCCCAGCGCACGCCGCCCTTCGGGTTCCCGAAGTTCCAATACGTCTCCACGCAGGAGGCCTACAACTACTACCGCGACAACCCGTCGAAGGTCACCGTCGATCAGAACGCGCTCTACCGCTCGCAGATCACCGGCTCCAAGCTCGCCACCGAGACGATCTCCTCCGCCTACCTCCGCGGCGATCTCGCGCTGCTGGAGCGCCGGCTGAAACTCGTCGGCGGACTGCGCGCCGAGCAGGCCAACATCGACGGCGAGGGCCCCCTCACCGATCCCACGCGCGCCTACCAGCGCAACGCCGCCGGCCAGATCCAGCGCGCGGCCAACGGCGCGCCGCTGCTCATCGTGCCCACCAACGCCGGCCTCGCCTACTCGCAGCTCACCTTCGTGGACCGCGGTTTCCGTTCGCAGAAGGAATACCTGCGGCTCTT
>JANOCA010000625.1:0-2182 GCA_031411915.1 Opitutaceae bacterium | reverse complement strand
GTGGTCACCTCCTGCGTGGTCCAAACGCGGGCTGAAGCACCGCGCTACCAGAATTTCCACATCGATTTAGACTTCGGCTTCGATTCATCAATGAACACAAATTTTGAGATCTTGGTCCCAGGCTTCAGCTTCCGGGTCTGTTCGTGCAGTTGGCCTCGGAGATGGAGAGCAACAACGAAATCACGCGTCTCGACGTTTGAAAAATCGCATGCTCCTCCGACAGCGGGATGAATTCGGAAATCATAGCACTGAGTTGCCGCCAATTCACCACCCTCACGAACGGCGCGATCAACGAAACCGGAAAAGAGATAGTGATCCATGCCCGCTTCAGTTGTGAGCAGCTCATCGAGCTCCTTTTCAGTCTGACAAATACGCTTTAGCTTTCCTTCGAGCGTGTCCAAAAACCAGACGCCGTCGCACGACTCGAAGAATACGTCGGCAAAGGCGGTGATGCGAATTGGCTTTTTGTTTGCGATGTCCAACCAAGCCCACGCCTCAAGCGCAGAAGTCACCGCCTCCTTGGAGGGTGTGACAAAATATCTCTGCAAATTGTGCGAGTGGTCGTCGCCTTCAACGGTCACGGTTCACCTCACCACCGGCCGCAGCACCATGTTCCGATAAGACACTGCGCCGTGGTCGCCTTGGAGGTAGATCGGGCCGGGCTTCGATTCGTCGCTCCACATCGCGCCGCCGGTGCAGCCGAGCACGGGCTGGTTGTCGATGATCGTCGTGCCGTTGAGGACGACGGTGAGGTGGCGGTCCACGAGCGTGATGTCCATCGTCTGCCATTGGCCGCCCGGTTTCTCGGCGGCGACGCTCGGCGTGATACGGCTGTAGAGCGCGCCCATGTTGTGCGAGTCGAGTTTCTTGCCGTGCGAGTCGTGCACCTGGATTTCGTAGATGCCGCGGAGGTAGACGCCGCTGTTGCTGCCGGCAGGCACGTTGACCTCGAGCTTGAGATTGAAGTCCTCGAACTCGCGCTCGGTGCGGAGATTCGCGGTGCGCTTGGCGGGCGTGCCCGGCGCGTGCGCCGGCGGGCGGTTGGCGAGCGTGCCGCCATCGACCGACCACGCGCTTTCCATGTTAGTCTCCTTGGCCTTCCAGCCGGTGAGGTCCTTGCCGTTGAAGAGCGCGATGGGCGCGCCGAACTTCACCTTCGCCAAGTCGGGCCGCGGCGGGAGCGGCTGGCTGCGCCGGGCGGTGAACTGCGCGGTGTCGTAGCCGGTGCCGTTGTTGCGCGGGTTGAGCTGCGTGAGCTTGAGCGCATCGTTGCCCTCGAGCTTGGCGGTGATGGCCTCGGTGAACTGCTGCGTGCGCACGACCTTGCCGGCGGCGTCCTTGCGGTCGACGTTGCGCGTGCGCGTGACGATGAGGGTGTCCTCGCTGACCACGACGCTCGAGACGGGCACGACGCTGCCGCCGCCCCAGAGGATGGAGCCGTCGAAGTAGCCCTTGTCCTTGCGGACCTCGAGCCAGCCGGCGGCGCCGTTGGGGAGCGTGAGCTCCCAGCGGCCGAGGAAGGTCTCGTTGGGCGCGGCGAAGGCCGTGAGCGTGGTGAGAGCGGAGAGCGTGAGCAGCGAACGAAGCGAGGTTTTCATGGGGGAGCGAAAGGCCGCCGACTGTGCGCATCGCGGCGGCGAAGACGAGCCGCAAGTCGAGTCGTGGACGAGGCGTCCCGCCTCGTGGTTGGGCCTTTTGTCACTTCACGCATCCGGCACGCTGAAAATCTGAGGCGAGACGCCTCAGCCACGGCTCGCTCGTTCCAGCTTGCCGGCTCGGACCGGCGACACACGTTGGCTCGCACCCCGATGAAAACGCTCCGCCTCCTCCTCGCCGGCTGCGCGCTGGCCGGCGCGACCGCGCTCCGCGCCGAAGTCCTAATCGAGCGCACGATGCTGCCGGAGGCGCACGCGAGCAGCTTCGCGTTCGGCCTGCCGGGCGGCGTCAATTTCTGCTACGACCCGGTGCGCGGCGGCGTGAACTACGCGTGGACGGGCGAATTTCTCGACATCGCGAATGTCCGCCCGGTGAACAAGCTCATCAAGGCCGCCGAGCCGCGCGGACCGATCGTCTACCGTGAGGCCGGGCCGGCCCCGCTCCGTCGCGGTGATGCCCGTCGCGTGCCCGTGATCGAGTTCAAGGGCTACACGCTGCGCGCGGCCGAGGTCGAGCTGCGCTACAC
>JANOCA010000624.1:0-21202 GCA_031411915.1 Opitutaceae bacterium | reverse complement strand
CGCCTACTATGCGCTGTTTTCCATCCCTGTCTGCATCGGCGATGCCGAAGCCGCGCTCGGCGACTACGAACATGCCATCTTCCACTATGGGCAGGCCACGCGCTTCGAAGTCGGCATCGCGCGCGAGACCGACAGCGGCGGCTATCGTCCCATCTTCAATGATTTTCAGCTCTACTGGCGCGGTGACAAACCCTACACGGTCCGCCTCCCCGGACCCAGCGACACCGACGCGCCCGGCAGCTACTTTTTCGAGGAGGACGACCGACTATACGACGAGTATTACAAGGGAATCAACGACGACCCCACGTGGTCCTACGCGCACACGTGGAGCCGCCGCATCCTCCACCTCGCCGAAAGCCGCTACTGCCGGCTCCGGCAGGCCGGCGTCATGCTCGAGTGGGCCGATGCGCTCTACCGCTCCAACGAGACCACCAGCATGGCCCGCGCGCGCGAACTCTACAAAGGCGTGCTCTGGCTGCACGGGAAGATCCCGCCGATTAGTCCTGCGTGGCCCCAGCAGTTCACCGGCGGGGGAGGAACCTCTGGAACTAGTCTTCCCGGTGGGATCCCCTCGACGTTTCTCCATCACGAGGAGAACCCGGCGATCGTTTCCCAGACGGCGCGCGGCTTTCGCGGCATCTATCAGATTGACCAGGGACTGAACTATTACGGGGAGCGCGACGACGTCGTGCCGATCCTGCGTTACCGTCCGCTGAAGGACACCGCCGACCGCACGGCGGCGATGGCCCGCGGAGCGCAGCAGGATTTTTTGCGTTACACGGAGAAAGTGGAGGCGGCGATCACCACCGGATTGCAGCTCACGAACTTTCTGCAAAAGGCGAAACTCCAGTCCGTCATGGCGGATGAACAGCAAGCCATCGCCCAGCACGATGTGGTCGTCGCCCAGAATCAAGTCGCCGCCGTGGAGGCCGCCATCCAGGCGAAGCGGGACGAAATCGCCAAGCACGACAGCCTGTTCGGCCAAATCGGCGATGCGATCAAGGGCGTCATGTCCATCGGCGAAAGCCTTCCGGGGGATACCAAATCGGCCGTGGGCGCGGGAATTGCGGCGGAGGCCACGGGGGACGCGATGGTCGGCGAAGGCATGTTGGGGCAAGGCGCCGGCTTCTCTGTCATGACCGGCTACGGCATCTTCGCCGTCGTCGGCTACATCACGCTCAGTGGCATGTCCGATGCCGCCAACCAGCGTTCGGCGGATCTGCGCACGCTGCGGGAAAAGGCCCTCCCGGCCGCCCAGGCCGCCGTCGTCGCACGGCAGCGGGGCGTCACCATTGCGGGTTACCAAAAACGGATCGCGCAGGCCGACGTGGACCTCGCTCAGACGCTCCTGGCGTTCACGGAGAACCAGCTCCTCAACCGAAATTTCTGGCTTCAGCTGGCGCAGGTTTCGCGTCGTCTCCTGCGGCGGTATCTGGAGATGGGCGCGCGGGTCGCATGGTTGGCGGAGCGGGCGCTCGCCTATGAGCAGGATCGGGTTCTGCGCATTGTGCGGATGGATTATTTTCCCGCCCCGCTGCAGGGCGTGACCGGGACCGACTTGATCCAGGCCGACCTCGCGGAGCTCGACGCCACCCGGATTGAAGGGATGAAGCGGACCGTGCCGGTGCGCCGCACGCTCTCCCTGGCGCGCGAGTTTCCGCTGCAATACGGCCAGCTGAAGGCTACCGGCCGCTGCGCTTTCCGCACTGAGGAGTCCTTCTTCCGCCGCGCCTATCCCGGCACCTCGGCCTACCGCGTCCGCGCCCTCTCGGCCGCCGTTCAGCAAGTAGATTTCAGCCAGCCGCTGCGCGGCAGCCTGATCAACCGCGGGGTTTCCATTTCGAAGCCGCTGATCCCGGGGGAGCACGTCCTGGTCCGCCCGGCCGAGTCCCTCCCGCTCAGCGAATTTCGGCTCGAGAAGGACATGGCGGTTTACGGCCTGCCGAACGAGACACTGCTCACGTTCGAGGGCAGCAACGTTGAAACGTTCTGGGAACTGGGCTTCCCGAAGGCCGCCAACGCCGCCGGGCTGGACGGTTTGGTGGATGTGCTGCTGACATTCGACCTTTTCTGCGAATTCGCGTCCGAGCGATACGAGTCCGACCTCGTCGCCTTGCCCACGACCGAGCGGAAATGGATTCTCATCTCCGCCGCACGGCATCAACCCGCCGCCATCGCGGGCCTCGCCGGAGCCGCGGCCAAGGTCGACGTCGTCTTCGATCTGCGCGGACTGCGAGTGCTTCCTCGGCAGGAGACGGCGCGCAAAATCAAGAACGTGGCGGCCTTCGTCGTCTCACCGGACAAGGTTGATTTCACGGCCACGCTCGCCGCCGCCACCCCGGTGAGGACGGCCACGGTGCCGTTCAAACAAGGCTTCGCTCTTTCGACGCTTCAGCCCGACCCAAGCCTGCCGCCGGTCCCGGCCTCGCCGCTCAACGTGTTCGCCGAACTGAATCCCGACCAAGCCTTCACTCTGTCCATCGACAAAGCCGCCAACCCGGCGGCGGAGTTCCACCGCGTGAGCGACGTGGTGCTGGCGATCGAGTATGAGGCGGGTCTCGCGTAGGAAAGGATCGGCCGGGGAAATATCCGTCCGGCGTTGGCCGGTCCCGCTGCGACTCCCCGCCAGAGACGCAGCGGAATTTACCTCTGTGCCGCGGCGTCTTCCGCGCGCGTGCGTTGCCACGCCTCGGCCTTGGCCGGTTGCTCCCACGCCGTGTAGAGTCGCTCGATGCGGGCGCCGGCGCGGGCAAGCTCCGCCTGGCTCGACGCCGGAATCTTCGCTGCGTTTTTCCGCAAGGCCTCATGGCTCGCGAGCAGCAGAGGCTCCGCCTCCGCAAAGCGCCCGAGCGTCAGCAAGCATTCACCCAAGCGGCTCTGGGTCGACGCCGTTTGCCAGCTGCCCGGCGCGGTCTCGGTGCGCAATTCCAAGTTTCGCTGCAAAATCGCGGCGGCTTCCGCTCCCCGGCCCTCGCGCAGGAGCGACGCGCCCAGCGCGTCCCGCGCCTGCACCGCAAGTCGGTGAGCCGGCCCCAGGGCGCGCTCGCTCGTGGCGAGCACTTGCGCGAAGAGCCGGTCGCCTTCCGCGAACTTCCCCTGATCATGGTGGGAGCGGGCGAGGTGGGACATCGAGTTCAGCGTGTCGGGATGCGTCGGAGCGAAGACGCGGGAGCGAGCGGCGAGAACCTTGGTGTGGAGCGCCTCCGCTTCCGCCGGCCGCCGTTGATCGCGATAGAGGACCGCCAGGTTATTCATCGCCCCCAGCGTATCCGAGTGCTCGGCGCCGAGCTTGCGGGTCTGCCGCTCGATCGTCTGGAGATAGAGCGCCTCCGCTTCCGGAAACTTTCCCGCATCGTGAAAGATCGTCGCCAGGGTGTTCATCGAGAGGAGCGTGTGCGGGTGCTCCGGGCCGAGCAGCCGCTGGCGAATCTCCAACGCCCGCGTGCAGAGTGCCTCCGCCTCGGGGAGCTTGGCCGCGTTTTTGAAGATGAGGGCCAGGCTGTTCATCGAAAGAATCGTCAGCGGATGCTCCGGCCCGAGCACCCGCTCGCGAATGCGCAGCGTCTCGCCTTGCAGTGCCTCCGCTTCCGCTAGTTTCCCGTCGTTCTGATAGGCGACCGCGAGGTTGTTCATCACGTCGAGCGTGTAGGGGTCTTCCGGGCCCGAGAGGCGCCGGCGGATCTCCAACGCCCGCCGGTAGAGCCCCTGCGCCTCGGCGTATTTGCCCTGGTAGCGGCGGATAATCCCCAGGCGGTTCAGGGTCGCGACCGTGTCGAGGTTCTCCGGCCCAAGCACGCGCACTTGGATTTCGAGCGCCTCGGTGGCGAGTTTGTCGGCCTCGTCATACTTTCCGCTGCTGCGCATCAGATCCGCGAGTTCCGACATCAACCGCAGGGTCGCGGGCGCCTCGGGCCCGACGTGAACGCGCAGAATCTCCAACGCGCGGGAAAAATGAATGCGCGTGGCCGGGTATTCGCCGAGCGTGAGGTAGGTCCCGCCCAGCGTCTGGCGCAGCGCCGCCTCGACCAGCGGCTGTTCGGCGAAGCGTCCCTCGATCTTTTTCGCCGCGCGATCCAGCACGGTGCGCAGCTTCAAATCGCGATCCGGCTGGATGTCCGGGGAAGCCTGCGCGAGGAGATCGTTGCGCAAAAAATCGCTCACCGCCTTGCTGGTTGCGGCTTCGCTGGCCGCGTGAGCTTGGGCGCGCGCCAGACGCAACGCGACCAGCGGCCCGCCGATGGCCAAAGTGAGGAGCAGGCCCGCGGCGATGCCGGCGAACAGCGCCGCACCGGGATTCCGGCGGCCCCAGCGCACGATTTTTTCCGCGCGGCCGACCGGGCGGGCGGCGATGGGCTCGCCGCGGAGAAAGCGCGCGAGGTCGTCCGCCAGCGCGCCCGCGGTGGCGTAGCGCCGGCCCGGGATTTTGTGCAGGCACCTCAGGCAAATCGTCTCGAGGTCCCGCGGGATGCCAGGTTGCAGGAGGCGCGGCGGCGGCGGCTCCGCGGCGCCAAGCTGCGCGAGGATCGCCGGGGCGGAATCGCCGACAAAGGGCGCCCGGCCGGTGAGGCACTCGTAGAGCAGCGCGCCGAGGCCGTAGAGATCCGAGTGGGGCGAGGCGTGGTCGGCGCCCGTGAGCAACTCCGGCGCGAGATACGCGGCGGTGCCGGCGACCTGGCCGGGCAGCGTGAGATCGCCGCCGCCGGCGAGCGGCGCGGCCAGGCCAAAATCGGCGAGGCGCGGTTCGCCCGCGGCGTCCAGCAGCACGTTGGAGGGCTTGAGGTCGCGGTGCAGAATTCCCTGGGCGTGCGCGTGCGCGAGCGCGTCCGCCAGCTTGCGCGCGAGCTGCGCCGCCTCGGCCGGCGCCAGTGGCCGCCCCGCGAGGCGCTGCCGCAAATCGCCCCCGTCGATAAAATCCATCGCGAGGAACGCCTGCGTCGCAGTCGCGCCCATCGCGTGCACGACGACGATGTGCGGATGCCGCAGGCGCGCGACGGCCTGGCCCTCGCGCACGAGCCGCTGCATCAGACGGGGATCGGCGCCGGCGGGGATGAGTTTGAGCGCCACGAGCCGCTCGAGTTTTTTGTCGCGCGCCAGCCAAACAACGGCGCTCGCCCCGCGGCCCAGCTCCTTCAGCAATTCGTAGCCCGCGGGCGTTTCCAGCGTGGAGCGCGCGTCATCGCCGTCGGAAGAAAGCGCGCTGAGACCGGTGAGCGCTGCGGCAAACGCGCAATACCGGCACACGCCGCCCGCGACAGGCAGCTCGCAAGTGGGGCAGGGCGCGGAGCGGTTCATCGCGGCTCAGGCCGGTTGCCCGCATCCATTGCCCTTTCGGGAAGATTCTTTTTGCCACAGAGCGCAACCGAGCTCCGACACAGAGGACACGGAGCCAAGCACGCTGACGCTCTGTGCTCTCGGCGTCTGGGCTCCGTGTCCTCTGTGGCACATGCCTTGACTGATCCGGCTGTGATTCATCCGGGGTTAACTTCGTGGCGCGACGAGCCGCAGCAGGTGGCGCAGTTCCCCCTCCAGCTCGCGGCGGTCATTGAGCGTGGCGGCGACCTCCGTGCGGATCAGATCGGCAAAGCGCCGGGTGAGCCGGTGGACCAGCACCGCGACCGAACTCTGCGGCAACTGGAGTTCACCCGCGAGGCTCGCGTAGTCCCCGGGGGCCGGCGCGTGGGTGAGGAAGGGCCGGAGTTTCTCAAAGCGCCGCTGTTGGTCGGCCTTTGCTTCTTCGGTGGCGAGTCGCGCCAGTGCTGCCTGCACCACGCAGTCCGCCCAGTGCTGCTCGAAAATCTCCGCAGGGTCCGCGTCTTTCCCCGCGCGCTGGGCGAGCTCGCGTTCGCACTCCTCGGTGTCGAGCGACAGCAGGGCCTGGCCGCCGCCGCGCTTCTGCGCGTGCTCGACGCGCCGCAGGTTGCCGAGGAAAAACCGCACGTTGCCGCGCAGGAACGCGCGAAAACTCCCGCGCTCTGGATCGGCCCGCTTCAGCCAGTCGCGGCGCAGCATGTCCGCGAAAAATTCCTGGGTGATGTCCTCGGCTTCATGGCGGTCGATCCCGCTCGCCCGCACGAAGACATAGACCGGTCGCCAGTAGGCGCGGCAGAGGCGATCGAGCGCGGGCTCGCAATTTTCCGAGGCGGACAACACCAGGCTCCACTCGGTCGAGGCAAATCCGTCCGGCGGCTGCGGCCCCGACGGCGGACTCACTGGAGCAGACGTTGGCATCACCCCGAAATTAGGCCCCCGTATGCGTGCGTCAACCCGCGTGACACACGCGCTTCCTATCTCGGGATTTTCCGCGTGAGGCGGTGGGCGGGCGCGTCTCTGCGGTCGCATTCGAACACTCTTACGGCTTCGCCATACGGGCGCCCAGGCGCGCCCGCCCACCCACCAGCCCCCGGTTGCCGGTGTATTGCGGCGCGTGAGAGCACGACCGCATTAGGCACCGCGGTTCCGGCAGTCCGCGGGAGCCGCGGTTTATGGCACTTCGTAAATCTCGACGAGGGCGACGCCGGTGGTGGAGCCGACACCGGAGACTTGCGCGGTGTAGGAGCCGGGCTGGAGGGTGACGAGCAGCACGGCGTCGCGGCTGGTGGCGTCCAAGGGAAACGCCCCGACGCTGCTGGCCGCGGTGCCGATGGCGGAGGCGCCGCTCCAGTTGTCGTTCGATTGGAGAACGGTCGCGCCGGAGTAGAGATCCAGCTTGGGATCGGCGAGGACACCGGTGACGCCGAAGACGCTGAGCGTCGGGCCGACGGCGCGGATGAGGAGTGTCTTTGCGGAGGCGCCGCCGATGTTGAAACCGGCGATGAGAATATCCGCGCCCGTGCCGACCTGCGTGCGGGCGGAGACGTTGATCAGGCGCGCCGTGCCGGTCGTGAAGGTGTCGGTGGGCGTGGCGTCGTAGATTTCCGCCAAGGCGACACCCGTGGTGCCGCCGACGCCGGTGAGCTGCACCGTGTAGGCGGCGGCAGTCAGGGCGGGGCTGTAGAGCGCGGCGTCGCGGCTCGTGGCCGGCGTGAAGGCGAACGCCCCGAACTGCGTGCCGATGGCCGCGACCTGGGCATCGCCGTTCCAATTGTCGTTGGAGGCGACGATGGTCGCGCCCGCGAACACACTCAGCGAGGGATCGACGAGCACGCCGGGAACGCCAAACGCGGCGAGAGCGGGGCCGGCGCCGCGGATCAGCAGCGGTTTGGCGCCGCTCGTGCCAGTCCCGCCGACGACGAAGCCCACGATGAGGGTCTGCGCGCCCGTGCCGGCGGCGGAACGGATGGAGAGATTCGCGAGGCGCCCGGGATTAGCGATGGCGAGCGCGAGCGTGGCCGGGGCGCTGGTGGTCGAACCGGCGAGGTTGGTCGCGACGACGGTGTAACCGCCGAGGCTGGACGCCTGGACGTTGCTCACGATCAGCGTCGCGTTGGTCGCGGCGGCAAGCGCAACGCCGTCTTTCCGCCACTGGTAAGTGGTCGGGACGTTGCTGGTGGAAACCACGTTGAAGGTCGCCGTGCCGCCGAGCGCGACGTTCTGGCTGGCGGGCGGCGTCGTGATGTTGGGCGCAGACACGCTCATGCGGATCGTGTGGTTCAGCGTGTCGGCGACGTAGAGGTTACCTGCGGCGTCGATGCCGATCGCCTGGGGAGAATCGAAGCGGGCGACGTTCCCGAGGCCATCGGCGGTGCCGGCGGTGATCGCGAGGCCGGCGAGGGTGCTGACCGCCAACGCTGGCGTGATCCGGCGGATGAGATTGTTGCGGACGTCGGCGACGTAGAGATTGCCGGCCGGGTCGCACACGAGGCCACGGGGGAAAAAGAACTGCGCCGTGCTCGCCGGGCCGTCCGCGCTGCCTTGGACGCCGGTGGCCGAGCCTGCATGCCGCGACACGATGCCTTCCGGCGTGATTTTTCGGATCTGCTGGTTGACGCCATCGGCCACGTAGAGATTGCCCGCGGCGTCGAGGGCGAGCCCGTCGGGCTCGTTGAACTGCGCGCTGGAGGCGGGGCCGTTGGCGGAGCCGGGGGAGCCGGCCACGCCGGCAAACGTCGTCACGACGGCGTCGGGAGTGATCTTGCGGATCAGGTGGCTGCCGTTTTCCGATACGTAGAGATTCCCCGCCGGATCGATCGCGATGCCCCACGGCAGATTGAAGCGGGCGGCGGTGCCGGTGGCGTTGACCGTCCCCGAGACTCCGGGCGTGCCGGCAAAGGTCGTCACCGTGCCATCGGGCGTGATCTTGCGGACGGAGTGGTTGAAATTCTCCACGACGTAGAGATTTCCGCTGCGGTCGACCGCGATGCCCGTGGGATAATCGAAACGGGCGGCCGAGCCGTTGCCGTTGGCGGTTCCCCTCGCGCCGGCGAGCCCAGCGAGCGTCGTAACGACGCCAGCCGGCGTGATGCGGCGGATGGTGTTGTTGTCTGAATCGGCAACGTAGACGACTCCAGCGGCATCGACCGTCAAAGCGGCCGGGCGGCTGAACCGCGCGGTGGAACCAGTGCCGTTGGCCGACCCAGCGGTGCGGGCGGTGCCGGCCACGGTCGTGAAAAAATATGGCGTGGCATACTCGCTTTGCGCGTGGGCGAGCGGTGCGAGGCACGCCGCGAGGGCGACTAACACCAGCCCCGGAAGCCAAACTCGACGTGTGGCGGGCCCGGCGGGGCGAAGATTTGAAAACGCGAACGAGCGTTCGAGGGTCGAAGAGGAATTCACCGGGAGTGGGACCGGCGCCGGGGCCGTTGGTTACGTGGTGGGGTTGGCCTACGCAGCCCGGCCGGGAGAACGAGAAACGGCACAGGGTTACACCCGTGTCGAGCCCTCACACCTTCGCGAGATCGCCGGAGCGGCGCTGGATGCCGGCGATTTTCTCCGCGATGCGCTCCATCTCGGTCCGCGAGGCGAGGAGCCTCGTCTGGCCGAACCAGACCGCTTCCTCGACGACGCGCTCGTTGACCGGGCAGCGGCTGCGCTCGAGCCAACGGGCCATGCCCTCCTTGCCGTAGACGCGGAGGTAGTGGGGATTGTTTGCGAGCGCCTGCACGTGCGGGGTGAGATTGAGGCTCGTGTAGCCGCTGGTGGCGGCGACGCCTTCCTTGGCGAGAGCCTGGAGAAACTTCGCGCGCGGCAGTCCGGAGAACTTCGCGGCGTCGTAGCGAAACATGTAGAGATGCCAGCCGCCGCGCGTGTTGCCGGCCGCTAGTTTGGCGGGCGCGATGCCCGGGATCTCGCCGAGGAGGCGGGAAAGGTAAGCGGCGTTCTCGTTGCGCTTCGCCTGCTGCGTCTCGAAACGCTCCCACTGCGAGAGCAGAAGCGCGGCCTGGAACTCGGTGAGTCGGTAATTAGCGGCGCGGCCGGTGCTGGGCGCAGGCTTGCCGCCGCCGGGCGTGTGAAAGTTGTAGCAGCGGTTGGCGAAATCCTCGTCGTTGGTGACGATGGCGCCGCCTTCACCGGAGGTCAGATTCTTGCTCGCTTGGAAACTGAAGCAACCGGCGAGGCCGTGCGTGCCGACGGGGCGGCCGTTCCACTCGGCGAGCGGAGCTTGGCACGCGTCTTCGAGCACCGGCAGGTTGCGGGCCTTCGCTACGGCCAGCACGCCGTCGAGATCGCAGGCCGTGCCGGCGATATGAACGGGCAGCAGCAAGCGCGTCGCAGGAGTGATTGCGGCGGCGATCGACTTCGGATCGATCTGGAAGCTGGTTGCATCGCTGTCGGCGAAGACGGGGAGCGCAAAGCTGGCCGTGATGACGTTGAAGGTCGCGACGAAGGTGTAGGGCGACAGCACGACCTCGTCGCCCGGTCCGATGTTGAGCGCGCCGAGCGCGGTGAGCAGGGCCGTGGTGCCGGAGGAGGTGGCGACGCAATGCTTCGCCTGCATGCGTTGCGCAAAGACGGTCTCGAACTCGCGGTTGCGCGCGCCGCCACCGGAGGTGCGGCCCCACCTGCCGCTGCGGAGCACGTCGATCAGCGCCTTTTCGTCGCCCGCATCCACGAGGGGCCAGTCCGTGCCGGCGGCCGCGGCGGGAGCGGCGGCGGTCTTCGATTCGGCGGCGGAGGCGCGGGTCAGACTGGCAGCGAGGCTGGCGGTGGCGGCGGCGGCGAGGAATTTCCGGCGGGAGACAGAAGTGCGCATGGGGAGAAAATGTTTCGCGGGAGGTCGCGCGGCCAAGTAACCGGAAAGTCACTTGACGCACGGTCGAGTCAAGGCGTTTCCTGACGCCGGAGCGCGCTGCGCTCCATTCCGATCTAGCCGGCCCATGAACCTCCGCCTCCTCCTTCCGCTCCTTGTTTTTCTGCCGCACCTGATCGCGCAGATCGGCGACCGCGCCGACAAGGCGGGGGAAGTGCAGAAATCGCTCGTGCCTGCGGATAAAATCCCGCCCGCGCCCGCGCTG
The DNA here is from genome assembly GCA_031411915.1 of Opitutaceae bacterium. Classification (GTDB taxonomy): domain Bacteria; phylum Verrucomicrobiota; class Verrucomicrobiia; order Opitutales; family Opitutaceae; genus ER46. The sequence goes on along the minus strand of JANOCA010000624.1, from coordinate 10,811 downwards.
ACGCCGGAGCAGGCGATGAAGACCTTCACGGTCGCGCCCGGCTTCAAGCTCGAGCTCGCCGCCGCCGAGCCGCTCGTGCAGGAGCCGGTCGCGATCGCGTTTGCGCCGGACGGGCGGATGTTCGTCGTCGAGATGCGCGGCTACATGCCCGACCTCGACGGCACCGGCGAGGACCTGCCCACCGGCCGCGTCTCCGTGCTGCGCGACACCGACGGGGACGGCCGTTACGATCAATCGGTGATCTTCGCGGATAATCTCGTGATGCCGCGCGCGATCACGTTTGTCGGCGATGGCGTGCTCGTGGGGGTGCCACCAGAGCTGATCTTTTTCCGCGACACCGATGGCGACGGCAAGGCGGACAGCCGCGAGGTCGTGGCCACTGACTACGGTGTGCGAGTGGATCCCAAGCGCCCGCACCTCGCCAACCCCGAGCGCGCGCCCAACAGCCTGCTCTGGACCTTCGACAACTGGATCTACAGCGCCGCCTACACCAAGAAATTCCGCCGCGTGAACGGCGCGTGGGAGATGGGCACGACGACTTTCCGCGGCCAATGGGGCCTCACGCACGACGACTGGGGCCGCCTTTACCACGGCTCCAACAGCGACTCGCTGCGCGTCGACGTGATTTTCTCCGACTATCTCCAGCGCAACCCCAACTACCCGCGCCTCGCCGGCACCAACGTGAACGGCGCCGAGAACCAACTCGTCTGGCCCGCACGCGTGAATCCTGGCATCAATCGCGGCTACCGGCCCGAGATGCTGCGCGACGGAAAATTGAAGGAGTTCACCGCCGCGTGCGGCTGGTGGATCTACCGCGGCGACATGCTGCCGGAGCTGACGGGGAATCTCTTCGTCGCCGAGCCGTCGGGAAATTTCGTGCGCCGCACCGTGCTCAAATCCGAAAACGGCACCGTGCGCGGCCGCAACGCCTACGCCGACGAGCAGCGCGAGTTCATCGCCTCGACCGATGAGCGCTTCCGCCCGGTGAGTTTTGCCACCGGTCCGGATGGCGCGCTCTACGTCGTCGATCTCTACCGCGGCGTGCTGCAGCACCGCATCTCGCTCACGAGCTACCTCCGCAAGCAGAGCGAGGATCGCGGTCTCGCCAAGCCGCATCACCTCGGTCGCATCTACCGCGTCGTGCCCGACGGCAAACCGGTTGCGCGTGTGGGCAACATCGCGCCACTGAGCACCGCACAGTGGGTGGAGAAGGTTTCGCATCCCAACGCCTGGTGGCGCGAGACGGCGCAGCGCCTCCTCGTCGAGGCGCGCGATCCCACGGTCACGGGTGCGATTCGCGAAGTCGCAGGGAAAGGCCCGTCTGCGCGAGGGCGCGTGCACGCGCTTTCGGTGTTGGCGGGTATCGGCGCAATCGACCGAGCGGTCGTGCGCTCGGCGCTCAGCGATGAATCGCCGCTCGTCCGCACGGCGGGCTTGCGGCTCGCGGAGCGATTCCTGCCCGCTGGGCTCACAGATGACCTTGTGCAGCGAATGGTGACGCTCACGCGCGACGAGTCGGCGGAAGTCGTCCTTCAGGCGGTGCTGTCGCTGGGGCAGGCGAGCGTGCCGGCTTTGGACGAGAAGAATGCCCTCGTGGTGCGTGAACGGCCGGCCAACGTTTTTCTCACCGACGCGTTCCTCAGCGGCCTCAAGGGCCGTGAACTGATCCTGCTCGAGAAACTCGCCGGGGATCCGAGGGCCGGGTCGGCGGACGATGCTTCTGCGAACAAACTCGTGACCGGTCTGGCGCGCGGCTTGGTCGCGTCCCGAGACGGTGGAGTGACAGAGAGAATTTTTGCCATGGCCGGTGAGGCGCTCGCTGCGGGCGCGTCCAAGCGTGCGGTGGCGCTGATCGATGGCTTGCTTCCGACGGTGGGCATGTCGCGTCGGCCAATCATCCTCGCGAAACAGCCCGCCGGTTGGACAGAGCTGGAAAAGAACTCCACCGCCAAGGCGCGGCTCGAGCGGCTCAAGGATGTGGTGATCTGGCCGGGCAAAGCCGGAGTCGCCGCGATGGCCGTGGCGGCGCCGCTGACGCCTGCGCAGCAAACGCGATTCGAGCAGGGTCGCACGCTGTTCACCGCGGTGTGTTCGGCGTGTCATCAGGCCAACGGCCGTGGACTCGACGGGCTCGCGCCGCCGTTGCTCGACTCCGAGTGGGTGCTGGGCTCACCGGAGCGCCCGGTGCGCATCGTGCTCCACGGCGTGCGCGGCCCGATCACCGTGCTCGGGCGCGTGCATACGGGCGACATGCCGGCCTTCGGCGCCGCGCTCAATGACGATCAGATTTCCTCGATCCTGACCTACCTCCGGCGCGAGTGGGGGCACACCGCCTCGCCGGTCGATCCCGAGGCGGTGGCGCGCATTCGCGCGGCGACGGCCGGCCACAGCGATGCGTGGAGTCCGGAGGAATTGAATCTTATCCGATGAGAAACTGCGCCCGAATCCTGCTCCTGTTTTCCGTGCTCGCCGCTGATCTCCCCGCGGCCCCACGCCTCGATCGCGAGAACCTGCTGCAGTTCCGCGCCGCGCCCGATCGTATCGCGCCGGTGAAAAGCGTGGCCGACTGGCAGCGGCGCCGCGCCGAGATCGTCGCGGGCATGGAAGCAATCATGGGACCGCTGCCCGGTGCCGCGAAACGGGTGCCGCTCGACCTCGTGGTCGAGCGTGAGACCGACTGCGGCACCTATGTGCGCCGCGAGATTACCTACACGGCCGAGCCGGGCTCGCGCGTGCCCGCCTATCTGCTCATCCCGAAAATCGTCCTCGCCGGAAACACGATCGCGCCCGGCGTGCTCGCCGCGATGCCTACGAACAACACCGAGGGCAACCGGCCGGTCGTCGGCCTCGGCGTGCCCGGCGGCAAGCCTGGCCGCAACTACGGCGAAGAGCTCGCGCAGCGCGGGTTCGTCGTGATCGCGCCGCCCTATCCGCACCTCGGCGATTACAAGCCCGACCTCGCCGGCCTCGGTTACGCGAGCGGGACGATGAAGGCGATCTGGGACAACATCCGCGCGCTCGATGTGCTCGCCGCCACGCCCGGCGTCTCGCCGCGCGGCTTCGGCGCGATCGGCCACTCGCTCGGCGGGCACAACTCGATCTACACGGCGGTGTTCGATGATCGCATCAAGGCCGTCGTCTCGAGCTGCGGCTTCGACTCCTACCTCGACTACTACGCGGGCAAGCCCGAGGTCTGGCAGCCGGGCAAGGGCTGGACGCAAAACCGCTACATGCCGCGGCTCGCCGACTACGCGGGGCGGCTCGCGGAGATTCCTTTCGACTTCCATGAACTGATTGGCGCGCTAGCGCCTCGCGCATTCCTCGCCATCGCGCCGATCGGTGACGCGAATTTCCAGTGGCGCAGTGTCGGCCGCGTGCTGGCGGCGGCGCGGCCGGTCTTCGCGCTGCATGGCGCCGCGGACCGGCTCGCCGTGGAGCACCCCGACTGCGACCACGACTTCCCGCTGGCAATGCGCGAGCGCGCGTATGCTTGGCTGGAGCGTTGGCTGAAATAGGGCGGCGGCGCTCGCCAAAAAAAACCAGATCGTCGTCCACGTGGGCTTGCCTGCGCACGGTGCGTCTGAATTCTTCGCGCACTCGTCACGCCGTGACGGGCCACCCCGTTTCACCCATGGACAAATCCGCTTCCTCGAATCGACAACGCATTGCGGCGCTCGTGGCCGCGTTTCTCGGCTGGATGTTTGACGGCTTCGAGATGGGGCTCTTCCCCGTCATCGGCCAGCCGGCGCTCCGGGATCTCCTCGGGCCGACGGCATCGACGGCCGACACCGCGGCGTGGTTCGGGGCGATCATCGCCGTGTTCCTCGTGGGCGCGGCGACCGGCGGTGTGCTCTTCGGCTGGCTGGGCGACAAGATCGGGCGCGTGCGCGCGATGTCGCTGAGCATCTTCACCTATGCGATCTTCACTGGGTTGTGCGGCTTTGCGACCGAAGCGTGGCACATTGCGGCGCTGCGTTTCATCGCCTCGCTCGGCATGGGCGGCGAGTGGTCGCTGGGCGTGGCGCTGGTGAACGAAGTCTGGCCCGGCAAGTCGCGCGCGCTGATTGCCGGCCTTATCGGCGCGGCGGCCAACGTGGGTTTCCTTTTGGTGGCGCTGCTGAGCATGGGCCTCGGCGGCTTCATCGGCACCGCGGAGGTATGGCTCAAGGCCCTCGGCCTCTCGGATGCGGCGACGGCCAGCCTGCTGGCCAACTCCGCCTGGCGCCTGCTGATGATTTTCGGCGCGTTTCCCGCGGTCATCATTTTCTTCATCCGGCTTTTCGTGAAGGAGTCCGAAAAATGGCAGGAGGAAAAGGCCAAGGGCGGGACGTCGCACTGGAGCAACACCGACCTGTTTGGCGTGCTCATCGCGTGCGCCGCGGCGCTGGTCATCATCTGGGTCTGGTCGCCCGCGATGTCGAAGCTGGGCTGGGGCTGGGCGACGCTGGTTACCTTCCTGGGTCTGGCCGTCGCGCTGTGGGGCTACCTCCATCCCGTGAAGCAATACCTCGCCCGCGCGATCGCCGCCGGCAGCGTGAAGGTGGAGTCGCGGGATCGGATTGTCCGGCATATGCTGTTTGGGACCGTGCTGGCGGGTGTGGCCCTGCTGGGCACCTGGGGTTCCATCCAATGGGCGCCGCGCTGGGCGGCGGAGCTGATGCCGGACACGGCCACGATGAAACACTTCGCCAAGGAAAAAACCCAGATCGCGACGTCGCTGGGAGCGATCGTGGGGACCATCGTTGCGGCGCTCCTCGCGGGGCGCTTCGGCCGGCGCATCACCTATGCGGTGATCTGCGTGCTGTCGCTGGCGTCGGCGCTGTATTTCTACCAAGGCACGTCGGCGTTCGGCACTCAGTTCCTGTTCGCAGCGTTTCTCGCCGGCGGGATCACGGCGTCGTTCTACGGTTTCTTCCCGCTGTATTTCCCGGAGCTGTTTCCGACCGCCGTGCGAGCCACCGGGCAGGGCTTCGCCTACAACTTTGGCCGCATCTTCGCCGCGATCGGCGGGCTCCAGACGGCCACGTTGCTGAAGGCCTTCGACGGCAGCTTCGCGAAAACCGGGTCTGTGCTCGCTGCCATCTATGTGCTTGGCATCGTCGTCATCTGGTTCGGGCCGGAGACGCGCGGCAAGGAACTGCCGGAGTGACCGGTTTGGGTGGGCAATAACTTGGGCTTGCGGCCGGCAGCGCGCGATCCCTTACGGTGATGTCGTCTCGTCCTTGCGGCCCAGTGTGCCCAGGCGTTCGACCAGCGTGCGGGCGCGCAGGCAGGAGTTGCGGGCCTCGCTGAGAAATTGCCGCGCCTGATCGTCGGGGGGAAGCAGCTCGATGATCAGTTCGTGGTAACCCACGATGCCGGTCAGCACGTTGTTGAGATCGTGCGCGATTTTGCGGGCCCGCACGCCGAGTTCCGCGATGGTTTCTTCCGACTGGCGCAACTGGCGCTCAAGGTCCGCGCGTTCCGTGCCGTTACGGTCGTGAGACTCGGTGTGGCCGTCAGCCGGCGCCGCGGATTTCCTAGAGGGCTTCTCGTTGGGCATGGGCCAGAGCAAGTGCGCCGGTGGTGATCTCCGCAACCCTGCAACGACCGTGAATCTCAACCTACTCCTCGCAGGGTCGATAGCACTGGAGGTTACGCGATCCCGCGAAGGGCGCGTTTGTCGTGATGATTCAATCGAAGGAATACCGCATGGCCGCGCTTCTCTTCGCGATCGGCGCTGCGCTGGTTGCGATGAGCTGGGTGCTGCGTGTGTGGATCGCCAGCCTGCTACCCGAGGACGGGACGGACTCCATTGGATTGACGATTGTCATCGCCGCGATGGTGGCCGCGGGTGCGGCCTTCGCGTGCGCGCGGGCGTGGGAACGCCGCGCCGAGCGTCGAGCTAACCGATGGCAAAACCTGATCGCTGATCGGGCTGGCTGGTGCGTGATCGCCACGGATGCGGCCGGTCTCGTCAGTAGCTTCAGTGCGGGTGCGGAAGAGATGCTGGGCTACGATCGCGCTGCAGTGATTGGTCGTATGCACCTTGAGGTGGGTGGCGCTGGAACCGCGGATTGTCTGCGCCTCGCGGTTCGATTTGACTCGATGCGAGCCCAGGTCGCGGACCCGGGCCTGCGTGGGCTGGTGGCATCCGAATCGAGCGCCCACGTGGAACGTGAGTTGACGGTTATCCGGCGCCATGGCGGCGTGACGCCTATGGTCGGCAACGTGTCAATCGTCCCCGGTCTCGGCCGGAAACCGAAAGGCTACCTCCTCGTGGCCAACGATGCGAGCGGCCTCCGGTTGGCGGAAGCGCGCGTGAAGGAAATCGAGGGTCGTTTTGAAAAGAACGGTGCCCATCTCCCAGGCATGCTTTTTCAGCTTCGTCAGGAAGCGAATGGGCGCCGCTCCCTGCCGTTTGTGACCGAGGGGGTGCGCAGGATATTCCGCCACCTGCCCGCCGCCGGCCCCGTTTCGCCGGCCGAGATGTGGAATGTCCTCCATCCTGACGATGTGGTGCGGTTTGCCGAGACCATGGAGCGATCGGCGGCGACGCTGACTCGCTGGGAATGCGAGTATCGCGTGCGTTTTCCCGATGGCGCCGAGGCGTGGCTGCGCAGCATCGCCACGCCGGAGCGCGAGGCGGATGGCGCGATTGTCTGGCACGGCTTCACCGACGATGTGAGCGAACGCAAACGGGCGGAGCATGCGCACGAGGAAAGCCGCGTGCTCCTGCAAAGCGTGTTTTCGAGCGTCGATCTGGGCGTGTTTGTCGTGGAGGTGGCGGGCGAGGACTTCCGCTACTCCGAGATCAATCCCGCATACGAGCGGCTGACGGGGTTGGTCGCCGCTGAAATCCGCGGTCGCGGGCCGCGCGCTCTGCCGCCGTCGATCTCGGTGCAGCAGGCGGAGTCGTTGTGCGCGAGTTTCCGCTGCGGCACGGAGTCGACCGGGCCCATCGAGTATGAGGAATCCTTCACCGCGCGCGGGAAGCCGCTCTGGCTGCTCACGCGCCTCACGCCGCTGCGCGATCCCGCCGGCAAGGTCGTGCGCCTCGTGGGCCGCTCCCTCGACATCACGGAACGCAAAACGATCGAGCTGCGTTTCCAATCGCTGACCGAGCGCCTGCAACTCGCAACCGAGGCTGCGCAAGTGGGCATCTGGGACCACGATTTTGTGCAGGACCGGCTGGTGTGGGACAGCCGCATGCACACGCTCTACGGGATTGCCCCGCGCGACTTCGACGCGTCGTTGATCACTTGGAGCGAGCGGGTCCATTCCGACGATCGGCAGCGGGTGCTGGCGGAACTCAACCACGCGCTCGACGGCAAGGGCGCATTCAACACCTCATTCCGCATCGTGCGGCCCGACGGGCAGGAGCGGCAGATCCGCGCGCGCGCGCATGTGCAGCGCGGCTCGGGGGGCCGCGCCACGCGCATGGTGGGCGTCAACTGGGACGTCACCGCGGAGCGCCGGGCCCAGGCCGAGATCGAGAAGGCGCGCGACCAGGCCGAGGTGCTCAACCGGCAGCTCGAGGAAGCGCTCGATCGCGCGCAGCGCCTCGCCCGCGAGGCGGCGGCGGCGACGCTGGCGAAGTCCGAGTTCCTCGCGAACATGAGCCACGAGATCCGCACGCCGCTCAACGCCGTCCTCGGCATGAGCGGAGTGCTGCTCGGCACCGCGCTCACGCGCGAGCAGCGGGAGTTTGCGGAGACGATCCGCTCCAGTGGCGATGGCCTGCTCGATCTGCTCAACGACATCCTCGACTACTCGAAGATCGAATCGGGCCGGCTGGATTTGGAAGTGCGCCCGTTCGACCTCCGGGAGTGCGTGGAGTCGGCCCTCGATGTGCTCGGCGGCCGCGCGGCGGAGAAGAACATCGACCTGCTTTGCGAATTCGCGCCGGGCGTGGGTGAGTCCGTTTGCGGCGACGACACGCGGTTGCGCCAGGTGTTCGTCAACCTGCTCAGCAATGCGGTGAAGTTCACCGCCCACGGCCAGGTCGTCCTTGCGATCGACTGCGTCGGTCGTGAAGAGGGCCGCCAACGCCTGCGCTTCGCGGTGCAGGATTCGGGCATTGGCATCCCCGAGGACCGCATGGACCGGCTGTTCAAGTCGTTCAGCCAAGTGGACGCCTCCACCACCCGGCAATACGGCGGCACGGGTCTCGGCCTCGCGATCTGCAAACGCATCGTCGAGCTGATGGGCGGGCGCATCTGGGTGGAGAGCGGCGCGGGGCAGGGCAGCACCTTCCTCTTCGAAATCGAGTTGGCCTCCGCGGAGGAAGCCGCAAAGCCCTTCTCCAGCACCGGCGCACCCTTTCTCGCCGGGCGCCGCGTGCTGATCGTGGACGACAACCTCGTAAGCCGGCGCGTGCTCAGCCAGCAATGCGCCGCTTGGGGACTCGTGCCGCGTGGCGTCGCCTCCGGCAGCGAGGCGCTGGCGGCCTTGGCCGACGGCACACCCTGTGATCTCGTGCTCCTGGATGTGGACATGCCCGAGCTGAGCGGTCCCGATACGCTGGCCTTGATTCGGCGCCAGCACAAAGCGGGGCACCTGCCGGTTGCCATGCTGGTGCAACCCGGTCAGTCGCGAGGCACCGAGGAGCTCGGCATCGCGGCCCACGTGTCGAAACCGGTCAAGACGGTCGCGCTCTTCGAGACGATCATGGCGATCTTCCATGGCGGTCCGGTGCAGCCGTTGGTCCCGGCCAACGACGATGCGACGATCGCTGCCACTCATCCGCTCACGATCCTGCTGGCCGAGGACAATCCGGTGAACCAGCGCGTCGCCTCGCTGATGCTGCAACGTTTCGGCTACCGCGCCGATGTCGTGGCCAACGGGCGCGAGGCCGTCGATGCGGTCGCGCGTCGTAACTACGATTTGGTCCTGATGGATGTGCAGATGCCGGAGATGGACGGCCTCGAGGCCTCCCGGGAGATTTGCGTGCGCGTCAAGGCCGGGACCCGGCCACGCATCGTGGCGATGACGGCCAACGCCTCGACCTCAGATCGCGACCAGTGCCTCGCGGCGGGGATGGATGACTTTCTCTCCAAGCCGGTCCGGCAAGCTGACCTCAAACAAGCGCTGCTCGCCACGACGGCGCGGTGCGCCGCGGAACACGCCTGCATGACCCGTTCAAGCGCGGCGTGAACAGGGCGCAAAAAACCCGCCGGTTAATCCGGCGGGTTCGTCCGTTGCGGGACGGGCTGAATCTCAGGCAAACGCCTTCGGGATCTCGGCGTCGAGTTCGACGGCGTGCGGGTGGTTGCGCTTCACGCGGTGAAGCTGGTGGCGGCGGCTCAGCATGCGGTCGAGCTTGTCGACGAGCATTGAGATCGCCTTGTGACACTCGTCCGCTCGCACCGCGGCGTTCATGTCGGGGCCCTGGATCTGGATGTGGCCCTTGGCGGTGAACTGCACGCCTGACGTCTGGTTTCGGTCGCATTCCAGCTCCACGCGCATCCGGACGATGCGTTCCTCGTGGCGAAACAATCGCTCGGTCTTCTCGCGGACGAACGTCTTGAGGGACGGGGTCAGCTCTAGGTGAATGCCGGAGACGATTACTTCGTTATGGTTTTGGCTGTTCATGTTTCTGCGTATGGGTTCGGTTGACGCGAAGCCGGGACGCAGCCCGGACTCGCGGTAAAATCTCGAATCACTTCCAAACGTCGTGCCCTCGCTCAGCGAAGCGCTCCAACCATTCGCGGCCGTCATCGTGACGGGCGGATCTTCCGGTATTGGAAAATCGTTCATTCGTCTGATCGGGACATTGAAAGAGGGCGTTGTGATTTGCAACCTCTCGCGACGTTCTCCGCCTGAAAAAATTTTCCCTAATGCTGCGGAAAGATTGAACCATTTTTCATGTGATCTCGCTCAAGTTTCCGAGCTCGAGCGCGCGGCGGCCGCAGTGCGCGAACTCATCGAGCGGACCGCGCCGCCGGGCCAGGTGCTGCTAATCAACAACAGCGGGGTGGGCGCGTTCGGGGCGTTTTCCGAGCACGACGCCGCGCGGCAGCTCGCGATGATCGATGTGAATGTGCGCGCGGTGGTGCATCTCACGGCCCTGCTGCTGCCGTTGCTGCGCACGCGGGGCGGCGCGGTGATGAACATCGCCTCGACGGTGGCGTTCCAACCCACGCCGTGGGCCGCCACCTACGGCGCGAGCAAGGCCTTCGTGTTGCATTGGACCATTGCGCTCAACCATGAGCTGCGCGGCACCGGTGTGCGCGCCATCGCGGTGTGCCCGGGCACGACGCGGACGGAATTTTTTGAGACCGCCGGCCTTGCGCCGGGTGCCCAAGCAAAGGTGGGCAGCATGTCGACCGACGAAGTGGCGGAGTCTGCGCTGCGCGCACTGGCGGCCGGTCGAAGCCAACTGGTGCCGGGTTGGTTCAACAAGGTTTACACGTTCGCCAGCTCGAAGCTGCCGAAGCCATTCGCGGCGCGCATGGCTGCGCTCGCTCTCAAACGCTATCGCGGCGGCGAGGCGGGCGCGTGAGTCAGCCGGACGACGATTTTTCGCTGCGCGCCTGCGCGTGGCCGCGACGTGAGCGGAAACCAGGCCCGGTGCGGATGATCGCGCCCGAGGAGGTGCCCTCGTGGATCGTGTTTGAGGACGAGCGGCTGCTCGTGGTGAACAAGCCTGGCGATGTCGTCTGCCATCCATCGAAAGCAGGTCCGTGGTCGAGCTTGGTGGGCGCGCTGCGCGAGTATGCCCAGCTGCCGACGGTTCATCTCGTCTTTCGCCTCGACCGGGAGACGAGCGGCGTCGTTGTGCTGGCGAAGGACGCAAAGATGGCGAGCCGGCTCCAAGTCGCGATGCAGGA
>JANOCA010000623.1:0-7215 GCA_031411915.1 Opitutaceae bacterium | reverse complement strand
CGCCCGCCCACCCCACAGCCGTAGCGCCCTCCGCTACTTCCGCCGCTCTTTCATCGCCTGATCGATTTCGCGCTGCACGACGCGGTTTTTCATGTCGTCGCGTCGGTCGAAGTTCTTTTTGCCGGTGGCGAGGCCGACCTCGACCTTCACCAGCGCCTCCTTGAAATACATCCGCAGCGGCACGAGCGCGCGGCCGCCGGTCTCGAGGGCGACGCGGATCTTCTCGATGTGCCGGCGGTGCAGGAGAAGTTTCCGGATGCGTTTCGCGTCGTGATTGTTGGTGTTGCCGAACGCGTATTGCTCGATGTGCGCGTTGTGCAGCCAGATCTCGTTCTTCTCGATCCGGGCAAACGCGTCGCTGATCTGCGCGCGGCCGGCGCGGATCGACTTCACCTCGGTGCCGCGGAGCTGGATGCCCGCCTCGAAGCGCTCGTCGATCGTGAAATCGCGCAGCGCCTTCGCATTCCGGATCTCGGTGAAGCGGGTGGCGTCTCTTTTTTGCGCGGCCATGGCGGGATCGGAATGGTGGTTGGAGCCGACAAAAAAGGCGGCCCGTTCCGCTCAGCAGAACTGGGCCGCCCAAAGTTGCAAACGCCGCGTCAGCTCAGGTCGCGAGCTCGTGGCTGATCTTGCCCTCGATGATCTCGCGGAGCGCGGTGTCCTCGGGCGAGAGCTTCTCGAGCGACTCGACGAGCGGGCGGTTGCCGCGCTTGAGCTGCTTCACGCGGCGGGAGACCACGTTGATGAGGATATTCGGATCGTTGATCGCCTTGAGCGCGTCCTTGATGTATTCGTCTCTCATAAAGGGATGGCAGGAGCTGCAGGATGAAAACCGGCGACTGCAACGACCGCCGGGAAGCCCGTCAATAGCCAATTCCCGCTTGCCCGCCAGCCGGGGCGCGCCGACGGTCGCGGCATGTTCATCGCCTGGACGACCGTCGCCAACCGCGCTGATGCCGAGCGGCTTGCCGCGGGTGCGGTCGAGGCGCGGCTCGCCGCCTGTGTCCAAATCGACGGGCCGATCGCCTCGCACTACCGCTGGCAGGGCAAAGTCGAGCGGAGCGAGGAGTTTCGCCTGACCTTCAAGTGCTTGCCGGCCCGCCTCGCCGCCCTTGAACAGCAGGTGCTTGCGGCGCATCCCTATGACACGCCGGAGTGGCTGGTCGTCCGGGCTGAACACGTGGCGGAAAAATACTTGTCATGGGCCCGGGCCGACCTTCACTCTCCGCCCCTTTAACGAATCGCAACCGTCCTCTTTCACCCGCCATGTCACAGCACAAGAGTCTCCAAGGCCCCTCCGGCCTCGTCGTCAAACGCAACGTCCTGAAGCGCTTCGAGCGCATCGAGATCCTCCGCAAGCGCAACCAGTGGAAGCCGGGCGATCGCGTGATGGGTCTGCGCAAGACCAAGCCCGACGTCTGAGCCTGGCGCCTCTCTCCATTCTTGCCCGATCGCGCGGCGACCGGTCGTTCTGCCTCATGTTTCTGGCCGTCCGCAGATCTGCGTTTCCCGGTCGAGCATACTCTCCTGCCGTCCACCCTTCTCTCCGGCATGCCGCGGGAGACTTTGAGCCGGTGGACGGACGGTAAACTTTCCGACGGTCTTATCCAGCCGTCCCGACCCGATGGACTCCTCCCACCAATCTTCCGGGTCTCAGACATCGCTGGGCGACCAGATCGAGTCCGCCATCGCTTCGCTCCCGCCGGGAGACATCAGCCTGGGGAAGATGCTGCTGCACTTCGGGCAGCACGGCATGTTGGTCCTGACCGTTCTGCTCACCCTCATCTTCCTGATTCCCGTCTCGATTCCAGGGGTGAGCACCGTTTTTGGCGCGGCCATCCTGATGGTCGGCCTCAGCCGCTTGTCCGGCAAACCGCTCTGGCTGCCGGCCAAGGTCCGCGACCGGCCCTTGCCCTCCGACCGCATCCGTAGCGCACTGAGCGGCGGCATGCGGTGGGTGCGACGCCTGGAAAAAGTCAGCCGGCCGCACCGACTCCCTGGCTTGGTGGCTGGCCGCGTCGTCGAAAAGATCAACGACCTCGCGTTCATCCTTGCGGCGCTGCTGCTGATGGCGCCCTTCGGCTTCATCCCGTTCAGCAACACCCTGCCGGCGCTGGCTCTCCTGTGTTTCTCCGTGGGCCTGATGCAGCGCGATGGCGTCGGCATCCTTCTGGGGCATCTGGCCAACTTGGTGACCATCGTCTATTTTATTTTCCTGATCGGCGGCGGCGGACTCGTCATCAAGGAACTGCTGCAGCGCTATTGGCCCGCCGGTTGAGCGCGGCTTGGGCGCGTTAGCGAGCACTCCGCCTGCCCTCGACGCGGTAGTGAGCTTGTTACACGCCGGCAGTCGGTGGAACCTGTCTGGAACTCCGAGCCTGTGCGTCACTCGCGTGAAGCGTGGCCGTGCCATGCGTAGCCCCATCGGTGGTCGGACGAGCCCATGCTTCGCTTTCAGCTTCGCAGGGCATGCTTCGCCTCCGCTGCGCGGCGGCGAAGCATGGTGCGAGCGCCGGGAGTCGAACCCGGATCGATGGCTTCGGAGGCCACAACACTATCCATTGTGCTACGCTCGCGGCGCAGGTCGGCGATGAAGCGGAGCCCCTCGCCGAGCGTCAAGCCTCGGCGCGACGGCGCTGAATCCCCAACTGCGTCGTTGCCTCCCTCGCGCGCGTTTCGCAACGTCGCGGCTTATGTCCGTCGAGCCCAACGATCCGGGCGCCGCCCCTGCGGCCCCTGCCGCGCCCAGCGATTTCATCCGCGACATCGTCGCGCAGCATGTCGCGGATCAACGCTACCCGAGGATCGTCACGCGCTTCCCGCCCGAGCCCAACGGCTACCTCCACATCGGCCACGCCAAGTCCATCTGCCTCAACTTCGGCCTCGCCCGTGAAAACGGCGGCATCTGCAACCTCCGGTTCGACGACACCAATCCCGCCAAGGAGGACATCGAATACGTGGAGTCCATCACCACCGATGTGCGCTGGCTCATCGCAGGCTGGGCCGACGACTGCCTCGGCTTCAAGCCCAAGGGTGCCCACCCCGCCGCCATCACGAGCCACGGCAAACCCGACCTCTACCTCGGCTCTTCCGAGCCCTCAGCTCTCAGCTCTCACCTCTCAACTGGCTCGGCGGCCGCCGAGCCCTTCTTCGCCTCGGATTATTTCGACGCGCTCCACGGCTACGCGATCGAACTCATCAAGCGCGGCCAAGCCTACGTCTGCGATCTCACGCCCAAGGAGACCGAGGAATACCGCGGCGCCCCCGACAAACCCGGCCGCAACTCCCCCTTCCGCGATCGCTCCGTCGCCGAGAACCTCGATCTCTTCGCGCGCATGACCGCGGGGGAATTCCCCGACGCGGCCCGCACGCTCCGCGCGAAGATCGACATGGCCTCGCCCAACATGTGGCTGCGCGACCCCCTGCTCTACCGCATCCGCCACATCCCGCATTACCACGCCGGCGACAAATGGTGCGTTTACCCGCTCTACGACTACGCGCACTGCCTCAGCGACTACCTCGAGGGCATCAGCCACAGTGTGTGCTCGCTCGAGTTCGTTCCGCACCGCGCGCTCTACGATTGGGTCCTCGCGGCGCTCGATCTGCCGCGCCCGCTCCCGCGCCAATACGAGTTCGCGAAACTCGTCCCCACCTACACGCTCCTCAGCAAGCGCAACATCCTGCGCCTCGTGCAGGAAAAGATCGTCGCCGGCTGGGACGACCCGCGGCTCCCCACCCTCTCCGGCCTGCGCCGCCGCGGCATTCCCGCGAGCGCGATCCGCAAATTCGTCACGAGCGTCGGCGTCACGACGTTCAACAGCGTCACCGACATCGCCGTGTTCGAGCACGCCGTGCGCGAGGAACTCAACACCCTCGCCCCACGCCGCCTCGCCGTCCTCAAGCCGATCAAGATCGTCCTCACGAACATCCCTGCCGGCGAAACGATTTCCTGCGACGCCACCAACGATCCGCAGAGCGAAACTCCGACGACGCGCCCGATAGCGCTCACGCGCGAGGTCTTCATCGAGAGCGACGACTTCGCCGAGGTGCCGCCGCCCAAATATTTCCGCCTCAAGCCCGGCGGCGAGGTCCGCCTGAAATACGCCTGCATCATCAAGCTCGACGAGATCGTCAAGGATGCCGCGGGCGCCATCTCCGAACTCCGCTGCACCGCCGATCTCACCACGCGCGCCGGCGGCGCGAATGTGGATCGGAAGGTCAAGGGCACCATCCACTGGGTGAGCGCCACGCAGTGCCTCGACGCCGAGGTGCGGCTCTACGACCGGCTCTTCACCGTCGCCGAGCCCGGCGCGGAGGATGATTTCCTGAAGGTCGTGAACCCTCACTCGCTCGAGGTCGTCACCGCCAAGCTCGAGCCTTCGCTCGCGAGCGCGACGCCCGCCGATCGCTTCCAGTTCGAGCGCCTCGGCTACTTCGCCCTCGACCCCAAGGACAGCACGCCCGGCAAGTTGGTTTTCAACCGCACGATTTCGCTGAAGGACACGTGGGCGAAGAAATGACTGCGCCAGAATCTCACGCCACGGTCGCAAAGGCCGCCACGGTGAATCTGTTCTATTCGACCTTTGCGTGCTCCGCGACCGTGGCGTGAGGCCTCTCACCATGGACGACCCGCTCCCTACCCTCAACGCCACCGAGCTTCGCGTGCTCGGCTCGCTCGTGGAAAAGGCCGTCACCACGCCCGACTACTATCCGCTCACGCTCAATTCCCTCACGCTCGCCTGCAACCAGCTCACGAACCGCGAACCCGTCGTCGCCTATGATGAGACGACCGTCGTCCGTGCGCTCGATAGCCTGCGCGAAAAGCGTCTCGCGTCCGTCTTCACCGGCGCCGAAAGCCGCGTCCCCAAATACAAGCACGCTCTCACCGATGCGCTCCTGCTCACGCCGGGCGAAGTCGGCCTCCTCTGCGTGCTGATGCTCCGCGGCCCGCAGACCCTCGCCGAACTCCGCACGCGCACCGAGCGCTTCCAACCCTTCGAGTCGCTCGCCGAGGTTGAGGAAGCCCTCGCCGGTCTCGCCGCGCGCACGCCCCAACCGCTCGTCGTCAAACTCCCGCGCCAGCCCGGCACCAAGGAGCCCCGCTACGCCCACCTCCTCGGCGGACCGGTTGAAATCGCCGCGGCCAACACAACGCCCCCACTCGAACCCGCGACGCTTGCTGTCCGGGCCGAAGACTCTCGCCTCGCCAAACTCGAAGCCGAGACCGCCGCCCTCCGCGCCGAGGTCGCCGAGCTGCGCGCCCAGCTCGCAGAATTTCGGAAGCAGTTTGAGTGAAGCAGCGAGTCGCCCCTTGACGCCAAGCGCTTGTTCCCATTTAGGGAAGCGACGATTGTTAGTCTAGCGAGAGCACGAACCTCATGCGAATCATCTCCCGCACGACTTTGAAGCAATACTGGCAAAACGAACCTGCGGCCAAAGAAGCCCTCAACGCTTGGTTTGCCGAAGCGAGCAAGGCCCACTGGCCGACACCCGCCGCGGTCAAAGAGAAATACGGCAACGCCAGCATCCTTCGCGACGGGCGGGTGGTTTTCAACATCTGCGGCAACAACCACTGGCTGGTCGTGTGGATCAACTACGAGTTTCATACCATCTACATCCGCTTCATCGGAACGCACCGAGCTTACGACAAAATCGACGCCCAAAACATCTGAGTCATGACGCCAAAAATCATCAAAACCACGCAGGAGCATAAGGCCACTCTGGCGCGCATCGATCAAATCTTCACCGCCAAACCCGGCTCTCCGGTGGGTGACGAATTGGAACTCCTCATCCATCTGGTCGAGCAATACGAAGCCGCCACCTGCCCCATCGATCTGCCCTCGCCCATCGCCGCCATCCGTTTCCGCATGGAGCAGCAGGGCCTCAAGGCCAAGGATCTGATTCCTCACTTCGGCAGCGCCAGCAAAGTATCGGAGGTTTTGTCCGGCCGCCGCCGCCTGAGCCTCGCGATGATCCGCAATCTGATCGATGGTCTGGGCATTCCGCCGCAAGTGTTGCTACAGGAGCCAGCTCCCGCTCCGCGCCGCTCCAAGCCAAACCTCCGCCGCAGAGCGAATCGGCCATCCCGGCGCGTGCTGGCAGCGTAGTTCAATCTGGGGCCGCAGTTTGAGTGACGCTCCCTCATGAAACGTCAGGACGAGACTCTCCAACGCTTGGCCCATTCCGAGGTGGGGCCGGCTCTCCGAGCCGGCCTGGGCTGCTGGGTGATTCGCAGGTTGGAACTCAGGCCGCTTGCGGAGAAGCGGCCCCACCGTTCAGAAACGCCCGGAGCCTCGATGAGCTCGACCTTGATTCCCTCGCACGTTTTGTTGTCCCTAATCGAGAGATAGAACCGTGCGGCCGACCTTGGCCTGGCTCCCACCACAAATTTACCCATTGAGATCAGCAAGCGCATGACCCGCTCTGCGCTGCACAAAACAAAAGCGCGTCGCTCGCCCTCACACCTTGTCCGGCTTCGGAGCCGGTGGGAGAACGGGCCCGCCTTCATTTTCCAAAACCTGCTCGGCCTTTTGAAGCGACTTGGGGGAGGCCTCTTTGGGGCGCGTCATCGCCATAGGCGCCAGCGCCTGATCCAATGCCGCTGCGCTCATGAGCCGTCGCTCCAGCACGACCTCGCGCAGCGATCGGCCGGTGGTGAACGCCTCGTGGGCCACGCTCGCGGCGACATCGTAGCCGATCTGCGGCGTGAGGGCGGTGACGAGCATCAGCGAGCGCTCCATGAGTTCCGCGCAGCGCGCCGCGTCAGCCTCGATCCCGGCCACGCATTTTTGCGCAAACTCGCGGGCCCCGTTGGCGAGACACTGGATCGATTCGTGGAGGCAATGCGTGATGAGCGGCAGCGTGGCGTTGAGCTCGAGATGTCCCTCGCGGCCGCACGCCGCGACGATTTGCGCCAGCCCCTGCACGTAGAGCCCCACCTGCACGACCATTTCGCACATCACGGGATTCACTTTCCCCGGCATGATCGAGGAGCCGGGCTGCGTCGCCGGCAACTTCAACTCCGCGAAGCCCGCGCGCGGGCCCGAGCCGAGCAGCCGGATATCATTGGCGATCTTTGTCAGGCTCGCCGCCACCGCGGCCAGCAGGCCGGCCACCTCCACGCAATCGTCGCGCGCCGCCTGCGCCTCGAAATGATTGCGCGCCTCACTGAACGTGAGCCCGGTCTCCTTGCTCAGGACGCCGCAGACGTGCGCG
>JANOCA010000622.1:0-5199 GCA_031411915.1 Opitutaceae bacterium | reverse complement strand
CGGCCAGGCGGCCGTGCCCGGCGTGGCCGGGACGTGGAAGGATCTCACCGACACCGTCAATGGTCTGGCCAACAACCTCACCACCCAGGTCCGCAACATCGCCGAGGTGACCACCGCCGTCGCGCGCGGCGATCTCAACCGAAAGATCACCGTCGATGTGAAGGGCGAAATCCTCGAGCTGAAGAACACCATCAACACGATGGTCGATCAGCTCAATTCCTTCGCCGGCGAGGTCACGCGCGTGGCCCGCGAGGTCGGAACCGAGGGCAAGCTCGGCGGCCAGGCCGAGGTGCGGGGCGTGGCGGGCACCTGGAAGGATCTCACGGACAACGTGAATTTCATGGCGTCCAACCTTACGGACCAGGTGCGCGGCATCGTGAAAGTCGTCACCGCGGTCGCCGACGGCAACCTGCGCCAGAAGCTCACCGTGCAGGCCAAGGGCGAGGTCGCGGCGCTCGCCGCCACCATCCACCACCTGACCTACACGCTCGCGACGTTCGCCGCTCAGGTGACGCTCGTGGCGCGTGAGGTCGGCGTGGACGGGCGGCTCGGCGGCCAGGCCAACGTCCCCGGCGCCGCGGGCACGTGGAAAGATCTCACGGGAAATGTGAACCTGCTCGCCGCGAATCTCACGACGCAGGTCCGCGCCATCGCGGACGTCGCGACCGCGGTGACGAAGGGCGACCTCACGCGCTCCATCCAGGTCGATGCCAAGGGCGAGGTGGCCGAGCTGAAGGAAAATCTCAACACGATGATCTCGAACCTCCGCGAGACCACGGAGAGCAATCGCGAGCAGGATTGGCTCAAGACCAACCTCGCCAAGTTCACCGGCATGCTCCAAGGCCAGCGCGAGCTGAAGACCGTGGGCCAGATGCTGCTCACCGAGCTGGCGCCGCTGGTCAACGCCCACCAAGGCACCATCTACCATCTCACGGGCGGCGATGAGACCAGGGAACTCAAGCTGCTCTCCAGCTACGCCCACGGCGGCGATCGCCTGGCCCAGACGCTGCGCCTCGGTGAGGGCCTCGCGGGCCAGTGCGCGGTGGAAAAGAAGCGCATCCTGCTCACCGATGTGCCGCCGGACTTCATCACCATCTCCTCCAGCCTCGGGCAGGCCCGGCGGATCAGCGTCATTGTGCTGCCGGTGCTTTTCGAAAGCCAGACCAAGGCGGTGATCGAGCTGGCCTCGCTGAAGAACTTCGGCCCCGGCTCGCTCGCGTTCCTCGACTTGCTCACGCAGAGCATCGGCGCGGTGTTCAACACCATCGAGGCCACGATGCGCACCGAGGGCCTGCTCACGCAGTCCCAGCAGCTCACGGTCGAGCTGCAATCCCGCCAGAGCGAGCTGCAGCAGACCAACGAGGAGCTGGGCACGAAGGCCAAGCTGCTCGCCGAGCAGAACGCCGAGGTCGAGCGCAAGAACGCCGAGGTCGAGCAGGCCCGGCGCGCGCTCGAGGAAAAAGCCGCGGAGCTGGCGCTCACCTCCAAATACAAGTCCGAGTTCCTCGCCAACATGTCCCACGAGCTGCGCACGCCGCTCAACTCCATCCTCATCCTCAGCCAGCAGCTCGCCGGCAACACCGGCGGCAACCTCTCGCCCAAGCAGGTCGAGTTTTCCCGCAACATCAATTCCTCCGGCTCCGACCTGCTCCACCTCATCAACGACATCCTCGATCTTTCCAAGATCGAGTCGGGCACCGTCACGGTCGAGGTGGAGGAGATTCCGTTTGCCGGCCTGCGGGACAACATTGACCGCAACTTCCGGCACGTGGCCGAGGCCAAGAACCTCCCGTTTCGCGTCAATTTCGCCGACGACCTCCCCCGGTTCATGGACAGCGATCCGAAGCGCTTGCAGCAAATCCTCAAGAATCTCCTGTCCAATGCCGTCAAGTTCACCACGCACGGCCATGTCGAGGTGCATGTCAGCCTCGCCACGCACGGCTGGAATCCCGAGCACCCCGTGCTCAACGGCGCTGATCAAGTCGTCGCCTTTGCCGTGGAGGACACGGGCATCGGCGTGGCGCCGGAAAAGCAGCGGCTTATTTTCGAGGCGTTTCAGCAGGCGGATGCCGGCACCTCCCGCAAATATGGCGGCACCGGCCTCGGTCTCGCCATCAGCCGCGAGCTGGCGGTGCTGCTCGGCGGAGAAATCAAGCTGGTCAGCGTGCTCGGGCAGGGCAGCACCTTCACCCTCTTCCTGCCACTGCATTATTCCGGCCCCGACAACGCCCGGACCGCGCCGGCCACGGCCGTGGCGGCGCAGAGCGCCATGGCGCGCGGGCTGACCGTGCTGCCCGTCGCGCGCGAGGAGCATATTGAGGACGACCGCGAAAGCATCACGGCGGGGGAGCCGGTCTTCCTCATCATCGAGGACGATCCGCACTACGCCCGCATCCTCCTCGGCCTGGCCCGCGACAAAGGTTTCAAGGGAATCGTGGCGCAGAAGGGAGCGATCGGCCTTTCCCTCGCGCGCCAATTCCGCCCGGTGGCCATCTCGCTGGATATTTTCCTGCCCGACATGCTCGGCTGGACGGTGCTCAACCAACTCAAGCTCGATCCGGCCACGCGCCATATCCCGGTGCAGATCGTCACGCTGGAAGAGGAGCGCCAGCACGGCCTTGAGCACGGAGCGTTCTCCTACCTCATCAAGGCGCCCACCACGGACGGATTGGAGGCGTCGTTCGACCGCATCAAGCACTTCACCATCCCCCGCACCAAGCGCCTGCTGGTGGTCGAGGACAATGAGATCGAGCGGCAGTCCGTCGTGGAGCTGCTCGGCCACAAGGATATCGAGATTGTCAGCGCGGGCACGGGCGAGGAGGCCTTGAAAGCGATGCTGGATCGACCTTTCGACTGCGTGGTGCTCGATCTGCGCCTGCCTGACATGAGCGGCTTCGCCTTGTTGGAAAAATTGCAGGCCGAGCCTGAGCTGGCGGATATGCCCGTGGTCGTGTTCACGGGCAAGGATCTGACCCCTGAGGAGCAGGTCCAGCTCAAGGCCATGGCGAAGAGCATCGTCCTGAAGGATGTGCAGTCCCCGGAGCGGCTGTTCGACGAGACGGCGCTCTTCCTGCACCGCGTCGTCACCGATCTGCCGGCGGAGAAACAGGCCATGCTCGAAAAACTCCACACTTCCAGCGAGGTGTTGCGTCGCCGCAAGGTGCTCGTGGTGGATGACGACGCCCGCAACATCTTCGCCCTCACCTCGCTGCTGGAGAACCAGGAGATGGAAGTGATCAGCACGACCAACGGCCGGAGCGCCATCGACATCATCCAGAAGACGCCGGACCTCAGCCTCGTGCTCATGGACATCATGATGCCCGAGATGGATGGCTACGAGACGATGAAGGAAATCCGCAAGACCCCGGAATTCCGCACCCTCCCGATCCTCGCGCTCACGGCGAAGGCGATGAAGGGCGACCGCGAGAAATGCCTCGATGCCGGCGCCAGCGACTACATCGCCAAGCCCGTGAACACCGACCAGCTCCTCTCCCTGATGCGCATGTGGCTGTTCCGATGAAAACGACCACGATCGAACCTCCGGCGATGGAACAGCTGATCAACATCCTGATCGTCGATGACGATCCGAAAAACCTCACGGTGTTGGAGACGGTGCTCAACGATTCCGGCTACCGGCTTGTGCGGGCCGGCTCCGGGGAGCAGGCGCTGCTGGCGCTCGTGAGCGAGGAATTCGCCCTGATTATCCTGGATATCCGCATGCCGGGCATGACGGGCTTCGAGCTGGCGCAGATGATCAGGGAGCGGAAGAAGACCGCGCGCGTCCCGATCATTTTTCTCACTGCCTACTACAACGAGGACCAGCATGTGATCGAGGGCTACGGCAGCGGCGCGGTGGACTACCTGCACAAGCCGGTGAACCCGGCCGTCCTCCGCTCCAAGGTCGCGGTTTTTGCCGAGCTGCACCGCGCGCAACGGGAGCTGGGCGCGGCCAACGCCGCCCTGCTCGCGGAAGTGGCCGAGCGGCGCCGAGTCGGGGAAGAGCTCCGCGACCTGAACGAGCACCTCGAGCAGCGCGTGATCGAGCGCGCGGCGGCGCTGCGCCGCAGCGAGGACATCTACCGCGCCATCGGCGAGAGCATCGACTACGGCGTCTGGACCTGCGACGCGGCCGGGCGCAACACCTACGCCAGCGAGAGCTTTCTCCGGCTCGTGGGGATCACTCAGGAGCAGTGCTCGAATTTCGGCTGGGGCGACGTGCTGCATCCCGACGAGGCCACGGCCACGATCGCCGCGTGGCAGGAATGCGTGCGCACCGGCGCGAAGTGGGAGAGGGAGCATCGTTTCCGCGGCGTGGACGGCCAGTGGCACTCCGTCCTGGCGCGCGGCGTTCCGGTGAAGGACGAGCGCGGCCAGATCGTCTCATGGTCCGGCATCAACCTCGACATCGCCGCCCTCAAGCGGACCGAGGCCGCGCTGCGCGCGGCGAACGCCAGCAAGGACCGTTTCCTCGCGGTGCTGAGCCACGAGCTGCGCACGCCGCTCACGCCGGTGCTCATGACCGCCGGCATGCTGGAGCATGATGCCAGCCTGTTGCCCGATGTGCGGGAGGCGATGACGATGATCAAGGAGAGCATCGAGCTGGAGACGAAGCTCATCGACGACCTCCTCGATGTGAGCCGCATCACCAGCGGCAAGGTCGCGCTCCAGTCCGAGCCAGTCGATCTGAACCCGGCGGTCCGGCAGGCCTGGGGCATCTGCCAGCCGCAAGCGCGCGAGCGGGGAGTGGCGGTGGAGCTCGTCCTCTGCGAAGGCGAGGTGGTGGTGCGGGCGGACCCGGCGCGGCTCCAGCAGGTGCTGTGGAACGTGCTGAAGAACGCGATCAAGTTCAGCGCCGCGCAGGGCACGGTTTACGTGAGCACGACGCGGCTCGCCGCGGACCGTGTCGAGGTGCGGGTGCGCGATCAGGGGATCGGCATCGCGCCGGAGCTGCTGCCGCGCGTCTTCGATGCGTTCGAGCAGGGGGACCCGGCGATCACCCGGCAGTTTGGCGGCCTCGGGCTGGGGCTGGCGATTTCCAAGGCGCTGGTCGAGCTGCACGGCGGCGCGATCCGCGCGGAGAGTGCGGGACGCGGCCACGGCGCGACCTTTGTCATCGAGTTCCCGCTGGCGGCCGGCGCGGCCGGCGCGGCCGGCGCGACCGCCTCGGCCGCACCCGGGCGGGCCGCGCCGGAGCCGGGC
>JANOCA010000621.1:0-17259 GCA_031411915.1 Opitutaceae bacterium | reverse complement strand
CCCGCCCGCAAACGTCAGCCCGGCGCCGACGCTGCAGAAGATGATTTTGTCGCCGTCGGTGAAGATGCCTTCCTCGGCGGCCCAGCCGAGCGCCATCGAGACGCTCGCGGCGCTCGTGTTGCCATACTTGGAAATCGTGACGACGAATTTGTCGTAGGGGATGCCCACGCGCTTGCTCACGGCCTTGAGGATGCGCTCGTTGGCTTGGTGCGGCACGATCCACGCGATGTCGTCGGCCTTCAGGTTTTCGCGGGCGAGGGTCTGCTCAATTTGCTCCGAGAACCCGATGACCGCGTGCTTGAACACAGCAGCGCCGTCCATCTGGAGGTAGAATTTCTCCAAATCGTAACCCGCCGGATCCGGGAAAGGATTCCGTGCGCCGCCGCCGAGGCGCTGGATCGAGTCGAACTGCTCGGCGTCGCCCGAGAGGCCCATGCGATGCAACCGATGGCCGCCCGCACCGCCCGTGAGAATGGCCGCGCCCGCGCCGTCGCCGAAAAGGAAAGCCGTATCCTGACACTCGGGATTGGTGATGCGGGAAAGTAACTCAGCTGTAACCACGACGACATTTTTCGCCGTGCCGCAGCGGATGAACGCCCGCCCGACCTCGAGCGCGTAGAGCCAGCCTGAGCACGCGGCGTTGAGATCGAAGGCAAGCGCGCGCGGGATGCCCAGCTCGCGCGCCAGCGAACTCGCCGCCGACGGCACCGGCTGATCCGGGATGATGGTGGCCATGATCACGCCATCGATTTGATCGACGGACATGCCGGCCTGCTCGAGGGCATGGCGAACGGCGATTTTGGCCAAGTCGGTGGCCGACTCGTCCTCGGTCGCGTAGCGACGCTCGCGGATGCCGGTGAGGCGGACCATCTCCTCCTCGGTGCGATCGGGGAACGCCTTCAGGATTTCGCTGTTGGCTCGGATGCTCGCGGGCACCGCATAACCGACGCCGGCGATCCGAACAGTGTCCAGGGTAGTGCTCAAGCAGGTCGAGGAAAGGGTGCGAACCGCGTGGCGTCCACTCAAGATTTCCGGGCCGCGAGCCAGCGCGCGACATCGTCGCCCGACACGCGGCCACCGGGGCCCGTGGCCTCGAGGCCCGTCATCGTCGCCGGATCGACGCCGGCCTCCTGCGCAAGCTTGGTGGCGCGGGGCGTCCAGACGAGCGCGGCGGCGGGCTTGGCCGCGGCGGGCGCGGGCGTCGCGGGCGCGGCGGATTTGGCCGTGAGATGGCGGAGCGATTCATCGCTCGTCTCGATCTGGATGAACGCCGAGCCGGCCGGGCGCACGTCGCCGGCCTTGGCGAGGAGGGCGCGCACCGTGCCGTCGCACGGCGACTCAAACTCGAAGATCGACTTGTCGCTCTCGAGATCCGCGAGGCGCTGACCCTTGGTCACGCGATCACCGGCCTGCGTCTTGAGGGTGACGATCGTGAGTTCGTTTACCGTCGCGCCCATGGAAGGCATGGGCACATCGATCAAAAAAGTTTCCATCCGAGGTTTGGTTGCCGGCGAGTGTGGGAAGGGACGCGACGCGGTCAAGGGGGCGAAAGACAGGGACCGAGGGACCAGAGACCAAAAGACCAAGGGACTGAAAGATCGGCGCGCGATCACAGCCTCGGGTCCCTTGGTCCTTTAGTCCCTTGGTCCCTTGGTCCCTGCAACGCGCCACACCGCGAGGCACGACTCGATCAGCGCGGGCAAGTCGGCGAGCGCTATCATGTTGGGGCCGTCGCTGATGGCGTTGGCGGGGTCGGGGTGGGTCTCGATGAAGAGGCCGTCGGCGCCGGCGGCGAGCGCGGCCTTGGCGAGCGGGGGCACGAACACGCGCTGGCCGCAGCTCTTGCCGCCGCCCGCGCCGGGTAGTTGCACGGCATGAGTGGCGTCGAAGATGGTCGGATATCCGTTCTGCCGCATGATCGAGAACGAGCGCATGTCGACGACGAGGTTCTGGTAGCCGAAGGTCGTGCCGCGCTCAGTCTGCCAGATCTCCTTGGCGCGGCCCTCGCGGAGTTTGCCCGTCACATGCACCATCTCCTGTGGCGAAAGGAACTGGCCCTTCTTCACGTTGACGACGCGGCCCGTCGCCGCGGCGGCGAGCAGGAGATCAGTCTGCCGGCAGAGAAAAGCGGGGATCTGAATCACATCGCACACGGCCGCGACGGCGGCGACCTGCGCGCTTTCGTGGACATCGGTCAGCACGGGAAAACCGTAGTCGCGTTTGACGAGCGCGAGCAGCGCGAGGCCGGCCTCGATCCCCGTGCCGCGCTCACCCGCGAGCGAGGTGCGGTTGGCTTTGTCGAACGAACCCTTGAACACGATCGTGAGCGCGGGCTGCGCGCGCTGCACGGCGACGAGCGTCTCGGCCACGGCGCGGCAGACACGTTCGTTTTCCAGCGAGCACGGGCCGGCGATCAGCAGGAGTTTTTTCGGATCGAAGAGCATCGGATGAGGCGGCCCACGAAACACACGAAGGACACGAAAGAAAAGCCTGCGGTGCGCACTGAGTCCCGGCTCTCACGAGCCGGGCTACGACTGGCCGGTAGCCCGCTTCTTAAGAAGCGGGACGGAACGCCCCTCACGCCTTCGATTTCACGCGACGCTTCGGCACCGCTTTCGCATTGCCTTTCTTGTGCTTCATCGCCGCGGCGATGAAGGCCGCGAAGAGCGGGTGGGCCTTGTTGGGCTTGGACTGGAACTCCGGGTGGGCCTGCGTGCCGAGAAACCACGGGTGGCCCTTGAGCTCGACGACCTCGACGAGGTTGCGCTGCGGATTGAGCCCGCTGATCACCATGCCGCCAGCCTTCAGGCGATCGACGTAGGCGTTGTTGACCTCGTAGCGGTGGCGGTGGCGCTCGGTGACGGTGGCGGCGCCGTAGGCCTTGTGCGCGAGCGTGACAGGCGTGAGCGCGCATTCGTAGCTGCCGAGGCGCATGGTCGCGCCCTTGTCGGTGATGCGCTTCTGCTCCTCCATCATGTTGATGACGGGGTGCGGCGGACTCGGGTCGAACTCGGTGCTGTTGGCGCCGGCGAGCTTGAGAACGTTGCGCGCAAACTCGATGACCGCGATCTGGAGGCCGAGGCAGAGGCCGTAGTAAGGCACGTTGTTCTCGCGGGCGAATTTCGCCGCGGCGATCTTGCCCTCGGTGCCGCGGTCGCCGAAGCCGCCGGGGACGAGGATGCCGTCGAGGCCCTTGAGCAGCGCGGTGCCGCCCTTTTTCTCCACGTCCTCGGCGTCGATACGGCGGATGTGGACCTTGGCGTTGTTGGCGATGCCCGCGTGGGTGATGGATTCGTAGACGGATTTGTAGGCGTCCTGCAGCTCGATGTATTTGCCCACGACGCCGATGGTGACCTCGTGCTTGGGGTTGAGCAGGCGCGCGACGATTTCCTGCCAGATGTTTTTCGTCGGCGGCGGATTGGTCAGCCCGAGCAAATCAACGACGAGCTGATCCATGCCCTCCTTTTGCAACGCGAGCGGCAGCTCGTAGATGGAGTGGTCCACATCGCGGCACTCGATGACGGCCTTCACGGGCACGTTGCAGAACATCGAGATTTTGTCGCGCAGGTCGCCATCGAGCGGGTGATCGGTGCGGCAGACGACGACGTGCGGCTGGATGCCGATCTCGCGGAGCTTGGCGACGGACTGCTGCGTGGGCTTGGTCTTGAGTTCGCCGGCGGCCTTGAGGAACGGCACAAGCGTGACGTGGATGAACACCACATCGCTGCGGCCCACCTCGAGCGCAAACTGCCGCATCGCCTCAAGGAACGGCAGGCCCTCGATGTCGCCCGTGGTGCCGCCGATCTCGGTGATGAGGACATCGACGCCCTTCCCGCCGGCGTAGATGCGCTCCTTGATTTCGTTGGTGACGTGCGGGATCACCTGCACGGTCTTGCCGAGGTAATCGCCGCGCCGCTCCTTGCCGATGACGGCCTCGTAGACCTGGCCGGAGGAGAGCGAGTTGACCTTCGAGAGCTTGCCGCTGGTGAACCGCTCGTAGTGCCCGAGGTCGAGATCCGTCTCGGCCCCATCCTCCAGCACATAGACCTCGCCGTGCTGGAACGGACTCATCGTGCCCGGATCGACGTTGAGGTAGGGGTCGAATTTCTGGATGCGCACCGTGAGGCCGCGCATTTCCAACAGCGCGCCCAATGACGCCGCTGTGAGACCCTTGCCGAGGGAGGAAACGACGCCACCCGTGACGAAAATGTATTTCACGGGAGAGCAGAGCAGCGGTCGCGTTTTCCACGCGCAAGACAAAGTTCGCGACGCGGGCGGAAAAGGGCGGGAAGCGGCCGGACGCGGGCCCCTAGAAATCGGTTGCCCCGTTCGGCGGCGCCCGCCCTGCTCCCGGCCAATGCAGTCCAAACCTCAGCTCCTCGCCTGGCTCACGTGCGATGGCGTCCACATTGATCCGGGCTCGGGGAAGCACACGATCCTCGGCATCTTCTCGAACATCCAGGCCCGCGATTTTCCGGTGACGCACCCCTTCATGGTGTGGTTCCTCACGATCACGGATTGCGCGCCAGGGGAGCATCGGCTGCGCATTTCGATGAGCCTCGATGCCACCAATCCGCAGCCGCTGCTTGAGCGGGCCTTCGCCTCCGAGAGCCCGCTCCACCGGATCAATCTCATCAACGAAATCCGCGACCTGACTTTCCCCCAGCCCGGCGAGTATTCGCTCCTCATCGAAATCAACGACGAGCCGCTGCTGGCCACCGGCCTCACCATCTCCGCCTGATTGTTCCCCCACTCTTCTTCATGCCTGCCTTCGATCTCATTGGTGTCGGTTCCCCTATCATGGACTTGCTGGCCAGTGTGCCGGACGAGTTCCTGCAGAAGCACATCGCCGGCGACAAAGGCGGCATGGTCCTCGTCGACGACCGCGAGATGGAGCGCATCATCGGCCTCCTCGGCCGCGCCCCCGATCACAGCACCGGCGGATCGGCGGCCAACTCGACGTTCAACGCCGCCCGCCTGGGCCTGCGCACGACTTTCCTCGGCAAACTCGGCAATGACCCCCTCGCCCGCGCCTACCGGGACGCGTTTCAGAAAGCCGGGGTCGATGGTTCGCGCTTCAAGACCGCGGCCCAGTCCAACGCCCGCAGCATGATCATGGTGACGCCCGACGCCCAGCGCACCATGCGCACCTGCCTTGGGGCGGCCATGACGCTGTCGCCGGAGGAAATCTCGCAGACGGACTTTGCGGGCTGCCGACACGCGCACGTCGAGGGCTATCTCGTCTTCAACCAAGCGCTCGCCGATGCCGTGCTCACCAGCGCCCGGGCGGCGGGGTGCACCACCAGCCTGGACCTCGCCTCATTTGAAGTGGTGAACGCTTCCCGCGACTGGCTGTTCAGCCAGCTTCGGCGCGGCATCGACATTGTCTTCGCCAACGAGGACGAGATCCGGGCGCTATTTCAGGACAAAACATCGGATTTCGCCACACTCGCGCAACGCCTCGCCAGCCACGGGGTGCTCGCCGCCGTGAAAGTCGGCAAGGACGGCGCTTGGATCGCCCGGGCTTCCGAACTCCACCGCATCTCGCCCGTGAGCCCACCCAGCGTAGTCGACACCAACGGAGCCGGCGACGCGTGGGCGGCGGGTTTTCTCTATGGACACCTGAACAATTGGTCTTTGCCCACCGCCGGTGCCTTGGCCTCGTTGCTGGGTTCGCACACCGTTTCCCATGTCGGCCCCATCATCCCCGGCGACAAATTCGCCCCGCTTCTGACTCACGTCCGCGACCTCGCTCCGAAATAGGCTGAGATCAGGGCAATTTGAGCTGGAGCGTTCCAACTCAGGGAAAAAGCCAAAAAAACGCGGGATTTCCGCATAAATCTGGCGCCGACCTCGTAAAATGGAGGGTGCACAGGGACCTGAGGCGAATCTCCATCCGATAAATCGCGGCTGTCGGGCTGCGAAAAAAGCCGCACTTTTCTTACGTTTTCCGCCTGAAACCGGCATTTTTCCCCCTGTTTCTCCTATTTTGACCCAATTCCTAGTGAGCGCTTCCTATTCGCTGAAATCGGTGATTGATTGAGCCTCTGGATTACTTTTGAACGCCCGACCTCGAATTCCAACTAACGACGTCGAGACTCCCACACTAACAATCAAGGCACGCTTTGGACCTAAAACAAATCAAGCAGATCATCGAACTCATGAAGCGCTCGGAGCTGACTGAGTTCGCGGTCGAAGAGGAGGGCTTTAAGCTCAAGATTCGTCGCGGCACCAATGGCCTGCCCATCGTGACCACCGGCCGGGGTTCGAATTCTCCCTTCCCCATGGTGGATAGTGCGCCTCCGATGCCCGCTCCAGCTTCGCCGACTCCGGCAGCCCTGGG
Source organism: Opitutaceae bacterium (assembly GCA_031411915.1). Lineage (GTDB taxonomy): Bacteria > Verrucomicrobiota > Verrucomicrobiia > Opitutales > Opitutaceae > ER46. The sequence goes on along the minus strand of JANOCA010000621.1, from coordinate 10,916 downwards.
GGCTCAGGCCGCCGCCACGGACGAAACCGGCATCTCCTACATCAAGTCACCGATGGTGGGGACGTTCTACCGGGCCGGCTCGCCTGAGAGCAAACCGTTCGCGGATGTCGGCACCAAGGTCGATGAAAAGTCCGTCGTCTGCATCATCGAGGCCATGAAAATCATGAACGAGATTCAGGCCGAGGCCAAGGGCACCGTGGTCGAGGTCCTCGTGGAAAACGGCCAGCCGGTCGAATACGGCCAGCGCCTGTTCAAGATTAAGCAGGGCTGATTTTCGCAGCCAAGAGCGGAGAGATTGGAGACGAGCGCCGAACCGGCCCAAACCGCCGGGTCTTCCGGCTCTCAGCTCCGGACTCTCAGCCCGCAGCTTTTCCGCCGCCCGTCCCATGATCCAAAAAGTCCTCATCGCCAACCGCGGCGAAATCGCCCTCCGCATCGTCCGCGCTTGCCGCGAAATGGGCATCAAGACCCTCGCCGTCTATTCCGAGGCCGACGTGCAGTCGCTGCACGTGCAGCTCGCCGACGAGGCCATCTGCATCGGCGGCAACAAGAGCGCCGACAGCTACCTCCGCGCCGACCGCATCATCAGCGCCGCCGAGATCGCGGACGTCGACGCGATCCACCCGGGCTACGGTTTCCTTTCCGAGAACGCCAAGTTCGCCCAGCAGTGCGAATCCTGTAACATCAAGTTCATCGGCCCGAAGTCGAAATCCATCCAGATGATGGGCGACAAGGCCGTCGCCAAGGACACGGTCCGCAAGGCCGGCGTGCCCATCGTCCCCGGTTCCGACGGCCCGGTCGAGACCGAGTCCGAGGCCGTGAAAGTCGCCCGCAAGATCGGCTATCCGGTGATCATCAAGGCCGTCGCCGGCGGCGGCGGCCGCGGCATGCGTATCGCGCATAACGACGTTTCGTTCGCCAAGGAATACCACGTCGCGCGCGGCGAGGCGGAGAAGGCGTTCGGCAACGGCGCCGTTTACATCGAGAAATACATCGAGCGGCCCCGCCACATCGAGTTCCAGATCCTCGCCGACAGCCACGGCAAGACCTTGCATCTCGGCGAGCGCGACTGCTCGGTGCAGCGCCGCCACCAGAAGCTGATCGAGGAATCGCCCTCCCCGTTCCTCATGCAGCATTCGGACCTGCGGAAGAAAATGGGCAAGGCCGCCATCAAGGCCGCCGAGGCCGCCGAGTATGAGAACGCCGGCACGATCGAGTTTCTCGTCGATGCCAAGGGCAACTACTACTTCATCGAGATGAACACCCGCATCCAGGTCGAGCACCCGGTGACCGAGGAGGTCACCGGCATCGATCTGATCAAGCAGCAGATCCGGATCGCCAACGGCGAGAAGCTCGATTTCGACCAGGGCGACATCAAGTTCGAGAAGCACGCCATCGAGTGCCGCATCAATGCCGAGGACCCGGCGCGCAACTTCGCACCCTCCCCGGGCACCATCGGCCTCTACTACGCCCCCGGCGGCCTGGGCGTCCGCGTCGATTCGCACGCCTACTCGGGCTACACCATCCCGCCCTACTACGACTCGATGATCGGGAAACTCATCTGCTACGGACCGACGCGCAAGGTCGCGCTCGAGCGCTCATATCGCGCGCTGAGCGAGTATCTCATCCGCGGCATCAAGACCACCATCCCGCTCCACCGCGCGATCATGGCCGACCCCGTCTTCATCGAGGGCAAGGCCACGACCGCCTACATGGAGGATTTCCTCGGGCGGACGGCCACGGACTTGTTTTCTTGAGCCCGTGCGCCCTTCGCTTCGCCGCGAGAATCAGCTTTAAGTCGCCGCCCGGTTACTTACTGCTGGGCGCACCATGCGCTTCGCCGGTTCTTGTTCCGCCCTGCTTGCGTCGTTAGTTTTCGCGTCCGCGGTGCTTGCCGCCGACTCCGCTCCCGGGATCGTCACCGGCCGCGTCTTCAACACCACGACCGGCGACTACCTGCCGAATGTCGTCGTCGCCGTCGAGGGCACCGGCACGCAGGCGACGACCGATCTCGATGGCCGCTACCGCCTCGTCGTGCCGGCGGGCGCGGTGCGGCTCGCCGCGCGCTATCCCGGGCTCGAGGAGCAGCGCATCGCGATCGAGGTCGGCGCCGGCCTCACCGCGACCCGCGACATCGATCTCCAATCGGCGGTGAAGGTGCTCGACAAGTTCGTCGTGAAGGGACTCGCCGAGGGCCAGGCCGCGGCCATCCAGGAGGAGCGCCACGCCGCCAACATCCGCACCGTTGCCGCCATCGACGCGCACGGCAACCCCGGCGCCTCCGTCGGAGAACTTATCCAGCGCCTCGCCGGCATCGCCATCGACGGCGCCGGCGGCGAGGTCGGCGCGATCTACGTGCGTGGCATGACGCAGGATTTTTCCTCCCTCATGGTCGACGGCGCCCAGATCGCCGTTTCGGGCGGCACGGCGATCAGCAATGGCAACGTCTACTTCGGCCAGGTTTCCACCGGAACGCTCGCCGCCGCAGAAGTCATCAAGTCGCCCACCCCCGACATGGACGGCAACGCCATCGCCGGCTACATCAACCTCCGCACCAAGCGCGCCTACGAGCGCAACCCCGGCCGCCTTGTTTCCCTCACCCTCGGCACCGCCTGGGGCAACGGCCACGACGATCCCTCGGTCCCCTACCGCGACAAGGCTGAGCTCGACCTGATCAACCTGAGCTACTCGGACGTGTATTCGATCTTCGGTGGCAAAAATAACCTCGGCATCGTCGGCACCTTCATGCGCAACATCGGCAACGGCCTGATTTCCGAATACGGCCCGCGCCAAGCCGCCGCCGCGCAGACCGGTTTCTTCGTGGCCGCCGCCGCGCCCAACGAGCCGCTCCAGCGCGCCTATGGCGCCGGCGAGTGGGGCGGCCTCGGCGACCAGTCGCCTGTGCTCAACCTTGGCTTCAACGCCGACTACAAGCTCAACGCCGACACCACGCTCTACATCAAGAGCACCTACAACCGCGTGAAACGCCGCAGCGGCTCCTCCCCCTCCTACTTCCGCTGGAAGCTCACCACCACGGCGGCTGCCGCCAACTTCCTTCCCGGCTCGACCTATGACGTCGTGCAGGCGCGCAACGGCACCCTCGATCTTGAGTCCGTGCTCTACATCCGCGAGAGCGAGAGCACCACGATCTCCGGCGGCGTCGAGCGGCGGCTCTTCTCCGGCGCCGGCAAGCTCACCGTCGATTTCAACTACTCGCGCAACCGCACCCAGTATCCCCAGCTCAATCAGGTCAACGCCCGCGCGACCGGCATCAGCTGGACCCTCGACCGGCGCGGCCGCGACGACTGGGCCCCCGCCGTCACGCAGACCGGCGGCCCCGACTGGTCCGACCCCGCGAGCTACACCGTGCGGCCCGACTCCACCCTCATCACCTACTCCGCCCCGTCGATGCGCTGGGGCGGCCGCGCCGACTACGAGCACACCTTCGCCAGCCGCGTCCCCCTGACCCTCAAGACCGGCGTGAAGCAGGCCAACTATTACCAGAAGGCCAACCGCGACCTAAACTACTACACTTACGCCGGCCCCGCGACCACGCCCGCGACGGGCGGCACCCGGTCCGTGGTGGGCTACAACATGCTCATGTCCGATGGCCGCTACGGGCCTTTCCCCTTCCTCCAACTCCCCGAGACCGGCCTGCCCAACGACCTCTGGGCCAACCGCTCCAACTGGATCCAAACCTCCAGCGATGTCTGGAACACCCACTACCAGTCGCTGCTCAACGACGCGTTCTTCAACGAGACCATCGACGCCGGCTACATCCAGGGCAGCACCAAGCTCGGCCGCCTCCGCGTGCTCGCGGGTATCCGCGTCGAGGAGACCACCACGAAGGGCAGTAACTACAAGCGCGTCTCCAACACCACCAACAACAACGTCGCCACGGCCACCGCCGACGCCGCCCGACTCCGCGCCATCGACAACTTCCGCGGCCTCGCCACGCAAGGCACCAAGTATCGCGAGACCTTCCCCGGCCTCCACCTGGTCTTCCCCGTGACCCCGGACACCCAGGCCCGCGCCTCCTACTCCACCTCGATCACGCGGCCCACGCCCACGCTCCTCCTTCCCAGCGTCACGCCCAATGAGCAGAACCAGACGCTCTCCGCCGGCAACCCCGACCTGAAGCCCTACACCTCGGACAACTTCGACCTCTCCGTCGCCCGCTACTTCTCCGGCATCGGCCAGATTTCCGCCGGCGTTTTCCTCAAGCAGATCAAGAATTATTTCCGCTCGTTCCAGTCCACCGTGCCCTCGGGCGCCGACAATGGCTTCGGCGGCGAATACGCCGGGTGGACCCTCACCCAAAACGACAACATCGGCTCCGCGCGCATCCGTGGCGCGGAGCTCAACTACTCGCAGCAATACACCTTCCTCCCCGGCGCGTGGCGCGGCCTCGGCTCCTACGCCAACTTCACCTACATCGACACCAAGGGCGACTTCGGCTCCGCGACGACCGTCACGCGCCTGCCCAACCTCACGCCCCGCAGCTGGAATGCCGGCCTCACCTGGCGCGGCTACGGCCTCGACCTGCGCCTGATGATGAACCACCGCAGCCAGTTCTTCCGCAGCGCGACCAACGGCACCTTCGGCACCGGCGCCGGCGCGCTCGCCGGCACGATGTCCTACGAGGTCTACCAGCACGCGCGCACGCTCTGGGACTTCAAGGCGCAATACACGCTCAACCGCACCTACAGCCTCTATCTCGACGTCTACAACCTGACCAACGACTTCAACAACACGGACTACCTCCACGCCTGGGGCCGCGAAATCCCCAGCTACTCCGCCGGCCCCGGCACGAGCTTCAAAGCCGGCGTGACCGCGCGGTTCTAGTCGCGGAGAATTTCACGTCGCGGGTCGGCTGCCCGCGACGCTCGAAAGTCAGTCGCTCACCGCCCGCGCACGATCCACGCGGAGTTGCGCACGGTGTCGCCGGCGGTGTCGTAGCCGCCGAAGTAGAACACGCGGGCCGCGTCCGCTGCGAACGGCGACACCGCGATCGCGCGAGACGCGCGCAGGCTCTGGCCGTTGGGCACGGCGGGCACCATGCCCTGGATGTCCGCGCCCTCGTAGGTGCCGTCCGCGTGGCGGATCAGGTAGTGCGATCCGTTGTTCGGCTGCCGCGGCGAATCCGGGTGCTCAATCCACAGGCCGATCAGGTGGACGGGCGCGCCGGTGACCGGATGCTTCGCGGGCGTGAAGCGCGTGTAGCCGATGGTGATGTCCGCGGTGCGGACGCTGTCGTTGTTCCAGCGGCGCGCGAAGAAGTCCCGCACGTCGAGCTCGACGGTCATCGCGTGCGCGCTGGCTGGATCGATGCGCACAATCGTGCCGGGCCACGAGAGCGCGCCGAGAAGCACCTGCCGGCCCGAGTTCCGCGGATCGAGGACGGCGGTGAGGCCTGTGAGCGCGCGCTGCGTGACGGGCGCGGAACTGATCGCCGCGGGCGGCGTCCACCGGTGCACACGTTGCCAAGTCGAGTCACTGTCCTTGCGCACGAAGAGCCCGCCGCCGAGCTGGCCGTTGGCGAGCTTCAGCGCGCTCGCGGCGTAGAGCAGGCCGTTGGCCTCGGCGAAGCCCGTGATGTCGCCGCCGCCGCTGAGCTCGGGCGCCGCGTTTGTTTCCCAAACCATGTTGGCCGTGCCGGGCGCGCCTTTGGAATAAACGCCGCGGTGGATCTCGCCGTTGGAAATTCCGGCGAAGACGTAGTGGATGCCGGTCGCCGCATCGCCCACGCGATGCGTGCCGAAGGCGGTCGGAAACGCCGCGACTCCGCTGAGGTTGGCCGGGTGCGAGTCGTTCCACCCGCCCGTGTCGTCGTCGCGCGTGCGCACGCTCACCTTCGCGGCGCCGATGGCGGTGATGTCGCTCATCGCGGCGACCAGCACTTGGTCGGGCGTGGCGCGCTGCTCGGAGCCGCGGGTCGTGAACGTGAGCTCGTCCATCGTCTCGACGCGCAGGTGCCCGGGCCCGGGGCGATCAACGGTCCACGCCCCGGTGGACGAGTCCAGCACGAGGATCTGCGCGCCCGTCCAGTCGGGGCCGATCTGGCCGTTCACGATTTTCGGGGAGGGATTCCCCACGCTGCCCTGGCCCGCGTAGAGTTTTCCGCCGTGCGTGACAAGGTGCGTGGTCTCCGTGCCGTGGAAATTCGCGCGCCTGCCCGCGACAAAGCTCCACTCATAGGCCAGCGCGGGCCAGCTGCCCGCCCCCGCGCGGTTGGGTTTGCCGAGGCCGGTGGACACGAGCCGGAGCTGCGCGGGATCGACGCCGTTGAAACGCGTGTAATAGCCGAAGACCTCGCTTGCGCCGATCACCGTCTGAGGCGCGAAGCGCGCGCCCACACCGTCGTCGATGCGGCGCGCGACGCGGTTCGCGGGGTCGGGCCCGAGGCCAAAGAGCCAGACTTGGGACTCGCCGGGCACCGCCGGATTGGGGTTCTCGCTCACGACGCAGGTGAAGTAGCTCACACCGTTGAAGCCGCGCAGGCCGTCGAGCGGCCGCATCGAGTGGAAGTAGACGGTCGGCCGCGGGGGAAGCGGCGGCTCCCCGGGCCCCGGCAGCGGCGGAGGCGGTATCCGGAGCGCGGCCACGCGCTGAAACGCGCTGCCCGGCACGCCCGGCACATCAGCGTAGATCCCAATCACGTCCGGCAGGCCAGGCTCCCTGACCACCGCCGCGTAGCAGAGCGCGTCGCCGAACTCGGGCGCGCGGAAGGCCCACACGTCGGACTTCGCGCCGGCGTCGTTGCTGATGAGCACGGGCGTGTTGGTCGCCGTGCGGAGGCGCGCAATCTGCGGCACCGCCGCCCCGGGCGGCGTGCCCGCGTAGGCGAGGTCATCGGTGCCAGGGATCCAGCGCCCGTTCCCGACGCCGCCGCTGTGAAACGGGATCGCGCTTGCGGGGCGCGGCGGCGAGACGTTGGCCCACGACGCGGTCGGGCCGGCCATGAACGCGATCTGCGCCGCGCTGTCGGCGAGGTCGCGGCTGGCGCGCGGCCCGAAGCTGTCGAAGGTCGTCGTGGTCGTGACCTCCGTGGGCGCGCCCGGCATCGCGCGCCAAATCTGGCTGCGCGCGCCGGCGCCTGGCTTCGTGTAGAAAAGCGAGGCGCTGCCGGCGGCGAGGCCCCACTGCGGGCCGACGAGCGGATTCGCGAGCGGCGTGAGGCCGCTGGCGATGAGCACGGGCGCCTGCGCGGGCAGGCCGCTCGCGAGGTTGATCGCGTCGTGGCGGAGGGCGTTGTCGCCATCCTGATACGCGAAGCGCCCGGCGCCGGAGAGAAAGTCCGTCGCGAGATACGACGTGCCGGTCAATCCGACTCGGAAATCCTCCAGGATGAACGCGGGATCCGGGTAGAGGAGCTGGTTCCACGCCCAGCGCGGCCGGGCCATCTGCGCGCTCCAAGCATCGTAGGTCGCGATCATCGTGCGCAGGCGCGCGGGATCGACGTCGGCTTGGTCGTTCAACTCCGACTCGTCGGTGACGAGGTTGTAGAGTTCCCAGGTGTCATTCGCGGAGGGCTTCACGATTTTCCAATCGCCTTCGCGCATGGCGCGCAGGCCGTCGGGCGCGTCGTCGTTGACGTTGATGCCGTTGGTCTCGACGCGCCAGTAGAGGCGCTCGTGGGGTTGCGGGCCGGCGGGATTCGCGATGTAGGGCAGCAGGTTCACGCCGTCGAGATTGGCGGGCACCGGCGCGCCAACCGCAGTGAGCACGGTGGGCATGATGTCGAGCGTGCTCACCGGCGCTTTGAGCAAGCGGACCGGCAGGTGGTTTTTCCAATACATCAGCAGGGGCACACGGATGCCGCCCTCGTAGAGCTGCGTCTTCCGGCCCTTGAGGTGGCCGTTGTTGCCGCCGAAGAGGGTGTCGCCGCCGTTGTCGCTCGTGAAGATGATCAACGTGTCGTCGAGCAGCGTTCGGCCCGCGCCGCGCGGGTAGGAGTCCAGTTGCCGCACCATTTTCCCAATCGCCTCGTCGAGGCCCCAGAGCACGACACGGAGTTTCTGCCGCTGCGTGAGGCTCGGGGCCGGGGACGGGAGATCGAGCGCGTCGGTCAAAAGCGGATCGACTGGGCCGGGGGGCACAGGGACGGCCAGCGCGGGATTGGCCGCGTTGAACCGCTGCACGAGATCGATCGGCGCCTGGAGCTTGAAATGCACCGCGTTGAACGGCGCGTAGAGGAAGAAGGGTGTGCTGGCGCCGGCGTTCTTGTCGATAAAGGTGCCAATCTCGGTGGAGAAGAGATCGGTCAGGTAGGGCAGGACGACGGTGGGGTTGCTTTTGTCGCGCGGCGGGTTGGTCGGCAGCTCGACGCCGTTGCGCTGAATCAGATCGTAGCCCGATCGCACGAGGTTGTTCGGGTCGATGTAGTCGTGGTGGCTCTGGAGAAACCCGAGGAAGTGATCGAAGCCGATCACGTTGGGATGCGCCGGGGGGTTGGCCCCGAGGTGCGACTTGCCGATCCAGCCGGTGACGTAGCCGGGGTTGACGTTGAACGCCTTGAAGCGCTCGGCGAGCGTGACCTCGGTCGCGGGCAGGCCGAAGGCGGGGTTGGTCTCGAGGTCGGGGCCGGGGTTGGTCTCGTGCCCGAAGCGCTGCTGGTAGCGGCCGGTCATCATCCCCGCGCGCGAAGGGCTGCAAATCGACGCGGTCACGTAGGCGCTGCGGAAATTCACGCCGTTGCGCGCGAGCGCGTCGAGGTTGGGCGTGGCGACGTCGGTCGCGCCGTTGACGCCCACGTCGAACCACGCGAGGTCGTCGGCGACGATGAGAATGACGTTGGGCGAGGCCGCGGTGGCCGGGAGAGACAGCAGGCCGGCAAACGCCAGCAGCGACAGGATCGCGGTTCGGATTGCGCGCGTGGCGCGGGGCGGTGGCTGGATTTTCATGGAAAAATCGGATCACGGCACCACGCGCGCACGCCTCAGCGGCCGTCCTTCGACGGCGCTGGCGAGGGCGACGGGGCGCGGAACGGCCCGGAGGGCATGCTCTTCATCCCGTCCGGCGGCAGCCCGATCATCGCCTCGATGAAGGACCACTCGCCGATGTTGCGATTGAAGATCTCGCGCTGCGCGGGCGTGAGGTGCTCGCGAAACGCGATCAGCGCGCGGATGATGATCAGGGTCTGACGGCGGCGGGCCTCGCCCGTGGCCAGCACCGCCTCCTCGTAGGATGTCTCGCCGGGCTTCGCCTCGCGGACCTTCGCCAAGGCGGTCTCAAACAGGCCGGCGGTCTCGAGGCGCAGGCTGCCGAGATCGGCCCGCAGCACGCGTCGGGTCTCCGCGAGGCGGTTAGCCTGAGCGGGCCTGAGCGCGAGCTGGGCGATGACGGCGGAACCGTTGACCGTGGCCAGGAGCTGCTCGGCCTCGCGCCGCGTGTGGAAATACGCGGCGACCGCGAGGAGGTTGGCCGCGAGCGAGGCACCGAGGATGAGATGGATGGGGCGCATCACAGGCCTCCTTGCGTGAGGCCGCCGCTGAGGAACTCGCGCAACTGGCGGTCCTCCGCCTGCCGCCGCTGGTCCGCGATGCCCGAACCGATCGACCAAGCCGGCACGAGCAACGCGACCGCCGCCGCGGCGGCGAGCGGCAGGGCCCAGCTCGGCGCTTGCGACCGCGCGGAGAAGGGCACCGCCGGCTCAACGACGAGATTCTCCAACGCCGCCAGCTCCGCGACGGGGACATCCTCCTCGTGCCGCAACCGAGCGGCGGCAAGTGCGCGCCGCAGCTCCGGCTGTTGCGTGAGCGCCGTCTCGACCGCCGCGACGCGATCGGCGGGCAACGTGCCCTCAAGCCAACCGACGAGGTCGTCGACGGCGGGGACCGCGCGTTCCCCCTGCTGCCGATGCAGGGTCTCGAGCAGGGCTCGAATCGCGGCGGGATCGTGGTCCGGCGGGTTCATGGATTCGTCTTTCATGGGAGTATTCGTGGGTTGGGCGGGGAAACATCCCCGGGATGGTTAGAAAAATTTTCGTCCGGCCAAAAACGCGCGCAGTCGCTCAAGCGCCTTGTGCCGCTGCGAGCGCACGGTCTGTGGCTCCGTGCGCAGGATGGCGGCGATCTCGGCGACCTCCAGATCGTCCTCGTAGCAAAGGCGCAGGATGAGTTCCTGCTGCGGCGAAAGCAGATCGGGGGGCAGCGAAAGCGCGGACCCGCCCGCAGGCGGCGCCGCCACCGGCTCCGGCGCTGCGCCAAGCGGGGCCGGCGCCGCGCGGTGCTTGCGCAGATGATCCACCGCCGCGCGTGCGGTCAGCACGGCCAGCCAGGCAGACAACCGCCCGCGCTGCGGATCAAATGTTCGCAGCAGGCGAAAGTCGTCGCGGCACAGCCGGGAAAAAACCTCCTGCAACACGTCCGGCACATCCGCCCCGCGGCCCGCCGGCCCCAGCGCCCGGCTGACGATCGCGCGCAGGCGCGGCGCGGCCAAGCGCACAAATTCCCGCCACGCCGGCGCGTCACCGCTCCGCAGCCGGGCCACGTCGAATTGTTCCAGTTCCAAGGGGGACGCCATGGGGTAATGCGAGCAACGGGGCTGCTCATGCGCACGGCGGATGGCCAGCGAAAACCCGTGCGCCCCCCGGCTTTCCGGTTTGGTTTCACCACCGTAGGTCAGCTCGCTTGCGAGCGCGGTTCGGCGCGCGCCCGCGCGCTGGCTTGCACGGAAACGATTTGCGCGCTCACACCGGAAAGCCGTGGTGCGCCCCCCGGAAATCGCGATTCGCGTTTGCGCTGGATGCAAGAGTCGCTCAGCTCGGCGTCCCCTCCCATGAGCAAAAAGATCATCGCAATCCTCGGCGCCACGGGCGCCCAAGGCGGCGGCCTCGTCCGCGCCATCCTCAACGATCCCTCCGGCGGCTTCGCCGCGCGCGCCATCGTGCGCGATCCGAAATCAGACAAGGCGAA
>JANOCA010000620.1:0-12134 GCA_031411915.1 Opitutaceae bacterium | reverse complement strand
CGAGGTAGGCGGGCGCGGTGAGCGGGGCGGCGAACGCGCGCAGCGCGAGAAGGCCGAGCACGGCAAACAAGCTCACCAAGGCCACGCCGCGATTGTTGGCGGCTTGAAGGTGGGGCCGGCACTCCGAGCCGGCCTGAGTTGTCGGGTGAAACACAATGCTTGGCACGAAATTTACGCTGGAACCCAGGCCCGCTCGGAGAGCGGGCCCCACCTCGGGCTCAGAAGCGGAACTTGATCCCGCCGGTGAAGATCGCGCCGGTGTAGGTGTAGTCCTCGGGGCGGTTGGGCGTGGTGGCATACCACGAGGAAACTTCGTTGGTGAGATTGCGGCCCTCGGCGTAGATCGAGAAACGCTTGTTCACGCGGTAGCTCACGGAGGCGTCCCACCGCGTCGCCTTGTTGTTGATCGAAAACGAGGTCAGGCCGCCGGAGGTGCGGACGAACTCGTCGATGTAGTTCATCGCGATGCGCGCGGTGAAGCCGAACTTCTCCCAGTAGAGCTGCGCGTTGTAGACCTTCTCGGGCTGCTCGGGGAGGAAGCCGACGGTGAAGGGGCGGTAGGTGCCGGTCGTGCCGGGGACGAGTTCCTCTAGCACGGAGGATCCGTCGATGAAGGTCGCGTTGAGGTTGAGGCCGAAGCCATCGAAAGGCTTGGGCAAAAACGTGAGCGACTGCTGCCACGAGAGCTCGAGGCCGGTGGCCTTGCCGGTGGAGCCGTTGCGCTCTTGGAAGTAAATCGCGGTGGGCTGGCCGGGGAGCTTGAACTGGCTGCGGAAGATCACGTCCTTGAGATTTTTCCTGAACACGGCAGCGGAGAGCACGCCGCTCTGCGGGAGGTAATACTCGACGGAGAGATCGAAATTCTCGGACTGCTGCGCCTTGAGGGCGGCGTTGCCGAGGAAGATTTTTTGCGTCTCCGGGTAGTCGCCGGGATCGAGGCCGCCAGTGCCGGACTCGTCGGCGGTGTCGGCGACGGAGCGGTAGGGCACGAGGTCGCCGTAGGCGGGCCGCGCGAGCGTGCGCGTGTAGGCGAGGCGGGCGACGAGGTTGCGATTGACGCGGTAGTTGAGGAGGAGGCTCGGGTGGAAGTTGTCGTAGCTCCGCGAGCCGCGCGAGGCGCCGGCGGGATCGGCGAGCCAGTTGTAGGCGGTCTTGGTGCGCTCCCAGCGGAGCCCACCGATGACTTCGAGCGCGCCGAATTTCGTGGTGCCCATGCCGTAGGCAGCGGTCACGTCTTCCTCGACGTCGTATTTGCGGGCCTCAAGGCGGGTGATCTCGTCGCCGCCGAGCGGCGTGAAGGCGGCGGGGTTGGCGCGGTAGAAGGCAACGACGCTCGCGAGGGAGACCATCGGGCCCATCGTCGGCTGCGAGCCTTCGAGGAGGTTGCGCGGTTCGGTGAAGACGGGGAACTGCGCGAAGGTCGGCTGGTTCACGGTGGGCGCGGAGGCGTCAAAGATGCGCGGGCGCGAGCTGCGCTCCTTTGCGCGCTGCTTGGCGCCGAACTTCCAATCGATGGACTGGCCCGCGACGGGCAGGGTGAAGGCGTAATCAAGGTTGGCGGTGAGATCGGTCTCGTCCTCGGAACCGGTCTGGAAACGGAGGTTGCTGAGCTTGCGATCCGTGAGAGGGGCGAAGAGGCCGTTCTGGCCGGTGGCGATGTGCGTGAGCGAAACGGTGGGGAGCGTGGCGTTGCGGCGGTCGATGGCCCAGGCGTAGGCGCGGCGCTCGGTGTTGCTCGGGAAATCGAAAATGTAGCGGTCGCGGTTGATCGACGCCTCGGAATTGCCGTAGCGGAGGCCGTAGGTGAGCGTGCCACCGCTGGCGAGGCGGGTCTTGCCCTCGGCGCCGAGGCGGAGGAGGTCCGACTCGCGCACGCCGTCCTCCATGTAGTTTTGAAAACGGGCCTGGAGGCCGGATTGCTGCTGCGCGGTGGAGGTGGCGTTCCAGCGCGACAGGGCGCGGATGCGATTGCGGAAGCGGCCGCCCTCGGTCTCGGTGTTTTCGTAGAAGGTGCGGAAGTGCAGCTCGGTGTTTTCGGACATCTTCCAGTCCAGGTTCACGGTGGCGCCCATCTTGGTGATGTCGGAGAAATTCAGGCGCGTGTCGTAGGCCTCCAGGCCTTGGTCGCCAACGGCGGCGATGGCGCCCGCGGTGCCGCTGCCGGCGGTGCCGACGGGGATCGCGCCGGCATCGAAGTAGGAGAACTCGTAGGAGTTGGTCATCCGATCCTCGCGGCGCCAGGTGAGCGTGGCGCTGAGGCCGAGGGTGCGGTCCTTGTCCAGCACGTCCATGAACGTGATCGCGCCGGCATAGCCAGGCTGCTTCCGGAAGCTGTTGTGGATATACTCGAACTTGCCGTTGAGGCTGCGCTCCTTGACGTCGAACGCGCTGCGCGTGACGAGATTGATCGTGCCGCCGAAGGAATCGGCGTCCATGTCGGCGGTGAGGGTCTTGATGACCTCGATGCCGCCGACCATCTCGGCGGGGATGAGGGAGAGATCGACGGCGCGGGTGTCGGTGTTGACGGAGGTGGAGTCCACGCTGGGGCCGGCGGTGGAGAGACGGTCGCCGTCGAGGGTGACGGCGTTGAACTCGGCGGGCGTGCCGCGGACGTTGGCGAACTGGTCATCGACGACGTTGACGCCGGGGAGGCGCGCGAGGGCCTCGCCGACGGTGCGGTCGGGCAGGTTGCCGATCGCGTCGGAGGAGATGATGTTCGAGATGCGGGTGGAGGTGCGCTGCTGGTTGATGGCGCGCGACTGGCCCTCGCGCACGGACTCGACATTGACCGCGGCGAGCACAATCACGCCGGAGTCGGCGAGCTGCGAGTCGGCGCGGACGAGTTGGCCGTCGACGACGCGCACCGGGATCGATTTCGGATCGAGGCCGAGGTAGCTGATCTCGAGCGTGTAGCTGCCGGCCGGCACTTGGCTGAAGAAATAGGCGCCGGAGCGATCGGACACCGCCTCGCGGTCGCCGGGCGTCAGGCGCACGGAGGCGCCCTGCAACGGCCCGCCGTGGGTGGCGCGCTTGAGGGTGCCGGCGACTGAACCGTCGGCGAAGGCGAGGAGCGGCAAGAGGGCAAACAGGACGGCGCCGAGCAGGGCGCGGAATGCGGAGGGGGTGGTGGTGGTCGGGTTCATGCTGCGAGGAATGGTGAGACTAAAACCATGCGCAATGACGCGCCGCGCGCGAGAGTGTTCCGCGTGCGGCGCGCCACCGCGGCGCGAAAAAACTGCGGCGCGCTCAGGCCTTGGCCGCGGCGCGCACGGCGGCGGCGTCCACCTCAAGGCCGTGGCCGGGCGCGGAGTCGAGATGCAGCCAGCCTTTCTCCAGCTTCACGCGGTTGCGGAAGAGCTTCATCAGCCCGTCGAAGGTTGAGCCGAGTTCGGGGAACTCGATGAAGCGCGCGACGAGCGGCGCCGAGGCCATGCAGTGCAGCGACGCGGCGGTCGAGATCGTCGGGCGCGTGTTGTGCATCTGGATCGGTTTCTGGAAACACGAGGAGAGCGTCGCCATGCGGTCCATCTCCGTGATGCCGCCGACCTTCACGACATCGGGGTTCACGATGTCCACGTTGCCGACCATCATCAGGTCCTTGATCTGCCAGCGGGTGTAGCATTTTTCGCCGGCGACGATGTCTTGGTCGTGGAGCGCGGCGGTGACCTCGCGCATCTCGGTGAGATTCTGGTCGGAGACCGGATCCTCGAAGTAGGTGACGTTGTAGTGCTCGAAGAGCTTGCGGCCGGTGGCGATGGCGCGCTGGGCGGAGTAGCCGTTGTTGGCGTCGATCATGAGCACGATGTCGGGGCCGATGGCCTTCCGCACCGCGGCGGCGTAGGCGAAGGTGGGGTCAGGATCCGGATTCATGTAGTGCTCGCGGATCTGGATGCGGACTTTCACCGCCTTGAACCCCTGCGCCACGAAATGGGTGCAGGATTTCACGCAGTCCTCGACACTCACGCGGCCGCGGCGCACGGGCACGGAGCCGTAGGCCTCGATTTTGTCGCGGTATTTTCCGCCGAGGAGATTGTAGATCGGCTGGCCGAGGAGGCGGCCCTTCAAGTCCCAGAGCGCGATGTCCACGCCGGCGATGGCGTTGGGCAGCGCGCCGCTGGGGCCGAGATCGTGGTTCTCGAAAAACATCCAGTCCCAGAGCTTGCGGACATCGAACGGATTCTTGCCGACGATTTCCTTCTTCAGGCGGTCGTCGACGAAGGTCTTCATGAGCGCGGCGCCGTCGAAAGCGCACTCGCCCCAGCCGGAGATGCCGGCGTCGGAGGCGACCTCGACGAGGATCGCGCGGTCGACGAGGTAGGCGTTGACGGCGGTGATTTTCACGTCGGGCTTGGCGGAGGGAGCGGGGGCCTGCGCGGCGACGGCGCGGGGCGCGACAGTGGAAGCGAGCGGGGCGGCGCCGAGGAGCGCGGCGGATTTGAGGAAGGTGCGGCGGGAGTTCATGATGGGGGTGCGGAGAGGGGAGAACGGAGTTGGGCGGGGCGGAAGTCAGACAATCTTGGCAGCGGCGAGCCACTTGGGGTCGAGCGTGACGCCGAAGCCGGGGCCGGGCGGGCAGAGCAGGCGGCCGGCGACGGGGGCAAGGGTTTGGGCGGGGGCTTCGAGGGGGATTTTGCCGTCGAAGCTTTTGAATTCCTGAAACGGGCCGGCGTTCGGAATGCACGCGACGAAATGCAGCATGTAAAGGAAGCCGAGGCCGTTGCCGGAAAGGTGCGTGTCGCAGGTGAGCCCGGCGGCGTGGGCCATGCGCGCGACGCGGATGGAGCGGACGAAGCCCCCGTAATAGAAAAGATCAGGTTGCACGACATCGACGGCGCGGTGCGCGATCATCCAGCGGAAGCGGTTGTGGCTGCTCTCCTGCTCGCCGCCGGCGATGGGCACGCTCACGGCGTCGGCCACGCGCTGCGTCTCCTCATACATGTCGTGCGGCACGGGCTCCTCGAAGATCGCGATCTTGTGCTCCGCGCAGAGGTGGCCGGCGCGGATGCCGTTGGGCAGGTCGTAGGAGCCGTTGGCATCAGCGTAGAGCGTGAACGCCGGGCCGAACTTTTCACGGGCGCGCGCAATGAGGGCCTCGCTGCGGCCCTCGACGAACTCCTCGTTTTTCCTCATGCGGCCGCCGACCTTGAATTTCGCGGCGCGCGTCTGGTAGCGGTCGCGCGTGGCGAGCATGCGCTCGACGCTCTCGGCGGCGCTGCGGGTGCGGTCGTCGTGGGCGTGATAGAGATCGACGTGGCGGCCGGGCGTGCCGCCGAGGAGGGTCGAGACGGATTGCGCCGTGGCCTGCGCGAGCAGGTCGAGGACGGCGAACTCGATCGAGGCGAAGGGCAGCCAGAAGAGCAGGCCCTGGCGCTTGTAGTTCGAGCCGTGGAGATAGACCTCCTCGATGAGGTCCTCCCAGTCGCGCGCGTCCTTGCCGAGCAGCGGCGGGACCATGAGGGCCTTGGCGGCGGGCACGAGCGGGCCCATGTCGCGCTCGTTGGAGACGGCCACGCCGACGGCGCCATTTTTCGCGCGCACGCGCACGAGGTAGAATTCGCCGTGACGGAGAAACTCAATGGCGGAGATGATCACCGGTTCCCGCAGACGGGAGACATCGAGCACCGGCCGCGCCGCGGCGGCATCAAGGCGCGCGTAGGTTTCAGCGAGAGTGTCGCGGGCGGGCGCGGCGCGGAGGCGCGGGACGAAGGCTCCGGCACCCGCTGCGCAGGCGGTGGCGGCAGCGCCGAGAAAGTGGCGGCGGGTGGCGAAGGGATTTTTCATCGGACGAGTAAGGGCGGAGAATGAGCAGGGTCGCGCTTTCGCCTAGCGTGAGAGCCACGGCACCCCGATCAAGAGCAGGGCGCTCAGAAAAATCAGGCCGAAGATCAGGCCGAGCCGCCAGAAATCGCGACGGGTGATGAAGCCGCAGCCGTAGTAGATCGGCGCCGGACCGGTGGCGTAGGGCGTGAGCACGCCCATGATCCCGAGCGAAAAGGCCAGCAGCAGGGCCAGCGTCCGCACCGGCAGATCCGGCACGGCGGCTCCCGCCGCGAGCACCACGGGGAAAAGCGCGGTCGTGTGCGCGGTGAGGCCGGCAAACAGATAGTGGATGAAAAAGAAAAACATCACGAGCACGACCATGACGAGGAGGGGTGAGTAACCGACGAGCCCGCCCGCGGCTTGCTGGCTGAACCAGGCGACGAACCCGCAGCGGTTCAGTCCGTCGGCCAGGTTCACGAGGGTGGCGAACCACACGAACGTGTTCCACGCCGCCGCATGGGCGAGGATGTCGCTCCACGCCACGACGCGGCAAACGACCATGAGCGAAACAGCCACCAGCGCGACGAGCGTGGCGTCGATCGCACTCGTGCCGAAAATCCACAATCCGAGCGCGACCAACACCAGCGCGGCCATGAGCCATTCCGAGCGCGTGACGCCGCCGAGGGTGGCGAGTTGCCGGGCGGCCCAGCGCGTGGCTTCCGCACTCACGCGGATTCCGGGCGGATAAATTTTATAGACCAACCACGGCAGCGCCAGCAGCAGGAGCCCGCCGACCGGGAGGAAGCCCAGAAACCACTCGCCCCATGTGATGGTGATCCCCGTGGTTTTCTTCACGAAGTCCAGCGCGAGGAGGTTCGGCGCGAGCGCGGTGAGAAACAGTGAGCTCGTCACGCACGTGGTGGCGAACGCCGTCCACATGAGGTAGGCGCCGATCTTGCGCGCCGACTCCCCGGGGGCCGATTCGTAGAGCTCGGGAATGCTGCGGATCACCGGGTAAATCGTGCCGGCGCTGCGCGCGGTGTTGGACGGCGTGAACGGGGCGAGCGCCAAATCCGCGAGCATGATGGCGTAGCCGAGTCCGAGGGTGCGGCCGCCGAGCGACCGCACCATGACCAAGGCGATGCGCCGACCGAGGCCGGTTTTTTCATAGCCGAGCGCAAAAATGAAGGCCCCCACAATCAGCCACACGGTGCTGTTCGAAAATCCGGCCAAGGCCCACTTGATCGATTCGGCGGGCAGGCGAAACGCGGGGTCAAGCCGTTGGGCCGCGCTGAAGGGCAGGCCGAACGCGGCGATCACGGTCACGCCCAGGAGCCCAATCGCAGCCGCGGGGAGCGGCTCGGTGATGAGGGCGATGATCACCGCCGCAAAGAGAGCGAAGTAGAGCCACGCGTGAGGAGCGAGTCCGGCAGGCGCCGGCAAGAGCGCGAGCAGCAGGCCAACGGCCAGCGGCACCCCGGCGCGCCAGACCTGGGGGTAAAACGGACGGGCGTTGGCGCTCACGCGTCGAAGGTGACTCGCTGGCGGGAAGTGGGCAAGGGGCGGTGGGCACACGGCACGGGCGGGACGCCCGTGCCACCGCAGGCATCAGAACTCGAACTTCACGCCGGCGACGGCGCTCCAGCCGGGATACTCGTGCTCGTTGGGGCGGTCGGGGCGGCCGATGTAGATGCGGCGCGTGACTTCGTCGGTGAGGTTCTTGCCCTCGACGTAGAGGTTCCAGCCCTTGCGGAGCGTGTAGCTGACGGAGGCGTCGATTGTGTTGATGTGATCGAACCACTCGTCGTTGAGCGCATCGACGCCGAGGGTGCGGATGTAGCGGCCGTTGAAATTGTAGGCGACACGCGCGCTGAAGGGGTATTTTTCGTAGTAGAGTTGAACGTTGGATACCTTGTCGACCTGGTCGGGCAGGCGATCGAGGGTGCCGCGGCCCGGGATCTCGGCCTCGCCATCGACCCAGGTGTAGTTGGCCTGCACGCCGAAGCCGTCGAAGGGCTTGGGGAGAAACTTGAGCGACTGCGTCCAGCCGAGCTCGATGCCGCGGAGATTGCCAGCGGGGCCGTTCTCGGGGCGGGTGAGCCGCCAGCCGTTGTAGGTGCCGCCGCTGATGAGGGTGTTGGCGGTGTAGGAGAAGTTTTTGATGTCCTTGTAGAACGCGCCTACGGTCAAGCTGCCCGCGGATTTCAAATACCACTCGAACGAGAGATCGAAATTGGTCGAGAGGAGCGGCTTCAGGGCGGGGTTGCCCTCGGTGATGCGGTCCACGTCGTCGTTGATGTTGCGGCGCGGATTGAGGTCGCCGTAGTCGGGGCGGGCGATGCTGCGCGTGATCCCGCCGCGGAGGAGCACGCGGTCGGTGAAGCGATAGGTGCCGACAACCGAGGGGAAAACGTGGCCGTAGTCAGAGGAGGTGGAGACCTTCGTCGCACCGAGGAAGGCGGCGTTCGGACTGAAGGAGAGGACGTTGCCGGTGTATTCGTTTTTTGTATGTTCGTAGCGCAGGCCGCCGACCAGGCGGAGCTTGCCGAGCGTGGTGGTCGCCATCGCGTAGCCGGCGGTGACATCCTCGGTCGCCACGTAGGTGCCCGGGAGATTATCCGTGATCGCCGAGGCTTGGTTCAAGGTGAAGAGCGCGGAATCGGCGTAAAAGCGGTCGCGGAGGGCGACCATCTCGCTCGACGGGCCGATGCGATAGCGGCCATCGAGGATCGGCATCGCGATTTTCGTGTCCAGAAAGTCACTGAGGTAGAGTTCGACCGGGCCGGTGCGCGCGTAGGAGAAACTCTGGGGGCGCATGTCCTTGTCCTTCGTGCGATGCTTGAAGCCGAACTTCCACGAGCCGGGGTTGCCGGCGAACGTCGTGGGGATCGTGACGTTGGCGTTGGCGGTCAGATCTTCCTCGGTGTTGTCGTCGTCGCGGACGTTGTAGCCGCCGCGGTTGCCGATTTCCTGGCGAGGGTAGTTCGTGATGTGGCCGAGCGGATCCCCGAGCGTGGGGAAATTGAAATCGGCGCGGTTGTAGGTGAAGTCCGGGATGCCATCGGCGCTGAGGAGGACGTTGGCGGCATTGCGGTAGTCGGACATGCGATACTCGAGCTGCGCCTCGGTGCGGCGGACCTTGAAGGCGGTCCACGAATAGCTGGCGCTGTAGTCGAGCTTGTAGCCGGGGTTCTCCCAGACGCCGCCCGCGGCGAAGTTGGCGAGGTCGGTCTGCTTCTTCCCGTTGCGGTCGCGACGGAGGACGCGGCCGCCGTCGATGTTGCCGATGGTGTTGGTGGTGCCGGGGAGAACCGTGCCGCCGTTGCCGAGGCGGACGATGAGGCGGCGGCGCTGCTCGCGGTCCTCGAAAACATTGTAGAAGCCGCGGACCCAGTGGCGGGAGTCGGCGCCGGTCTTGAAATCGAGCTGGCCGCTCGCGCCCTTGCGCACGCGGTCCAGGTGCCGGAACCGGGTGTCGAGCTCGCTCAGCACGCTGTCGTATACGACACCGCCGACGGTGGTGGGCGCGAGATACGTCGCGTTGATGCCCTCGATGCCGCGGTTGTTGAACTGAAACGCGCCGGTGAGGAGCAGCCCGACTTTGCCGTCCGCGAAGCGGTCGCCGTAGGTGAAGTTCGTGGAGTATTGCTCCTTTTTCGTGAGGTCGTTGTAGCCGGCCTCGAGCTTGCCGGAGAGGATGCGGCGGCGGAAATCGAGCGGGCTCTTGGTGATGAGATTCACCGCGCCGCCGAGGGAATCGGCCTCCTTGTCGGGGGTGAGAGCCTTGGTGACCTCGATACTGGAGATCATGTCGGTCGGCTCCGTGTTCAATGAAACGGAGCGGTTGTCGTAGGGCTCCGTGGAGTCGGAGACGGAGGGCAAGCGCTCGCCGTTGAGGGCGACGGAATTGTATTTCGGCGAAAGGCCGCGGACCGCGATCTTGTCCGGCTCGCCGCGGTCCACCTGCACGGAGATGCCGGGCAAGCGCGCGAGGGCCTCGCCCACCGAGGCGTCGGGCAGGCGGCCGAGGGCATCGGAGGCGATGATGTTCTCGATCGTATCGGAGGCGCGCTGACGGTTGACGGCGCGGGCCTGGCCCTCGGCGATGGACTCCACGACGAAGGCGCTGAGCAGGATCGTGTCGCCCGGCTTGAACGCCAGATCCGCGGTGGCTTCGCGGCCGGCGGCGACGGTCACGCTGGTGGTGACTTCCGGCAGACCGAGGAAACTCGCCGTGATGCGCTGCGCGCCGATGGGCACGCCATCAAGCCGGTAGCGACCCGAGCGATCGGTCGTCGCCGTGACGGCGGTGCCCTCGACGCGAACCTCCGCGCCTTGGACGAACGTCGCCTGGGGATTGGTGACAATGCCGGAGACTGCGCCGGTCGTCTGCGCAAACGCAGCCGCGGCCGAAAGCAGCCCCAGCGCGAGGGACCAAACGAGGCGGACGGACAGGCCGCCGGAGGGATGGGAAGGGTTCATGCGGGAACGAGGTTTGGGGGTGGCAAGGCCTGCGCGGAGGGCGGGCGCCGCAGGGTTCAACTTGTGAATGGTGGGCAGCCCGCGGAGCCGGTAAACCGGCGCCGCACTCAAGCTGTTGAACAACCCGCGCCCCGCGGTCAAGTTGGCACCTGTCCATGGCCCCGCCTCCCCGCCGCATCACGCTCCGCGACATCGCCCGCCGCGCCGCCTGCCACTTCACCACGGTCTCGCTCGCGCTCCGCAACCGCCCCGGGATCCCGGAGGGCACCCGCGCGCGCATCCGGCAGGCCGCCGCGGAGCTCGGCTACCGGCCCGACCCCATGCTCGCCTCGCTCTCGAGCTACCGGCGCGAGCCCGCCGGGCGTTACCGGGCCACGCTGGCCTGGGTCACGAACTTTCCGACACGCGACGGCTGGCGGGACGTGGAGATCTACGCGGAGTATTTCACCGGCGCACGCGAGCGGGCGCAGGCGCTGGGTTTCGAGTTGCAGGAGTTCTGGCTGCGCGAGCCGGCGATGACGCACGCTCGCGCCGCGCAGATCCTCGCCGCCCGCGGCATCCGCGGCCTGCTGATTGCGCCGCAGCCCACGCCCGCCGAGGTGCTCGCGCTCGACTGGGCGAAGTTTTCCACCGTCGTGATCGGCTACTCGGTCGCCAGCCCGGTGCTGCACATGGTCGGCCCCAACCAATACCGCTGCATGATGCTCACGATGGATCAGCTCCGGCGCCGCGCCTACCGCCGCATCGGGCTCGTGATGCTGCGGGCAAGCGACGAGCGCGTGGACCATAACTGGCACGCCGGCTTTCTCGTCGCCCAGCAGCGCCTCGCCGTCCGCGACCGCCTGCCACCGCTCTTCCTCGACACTTGGCACGAGGCCGCGTTCGCCGCCTGGCTGCGCCGGCACAAGCCGGATGCCATCGTCTCCAAATGCGCCGAAGCCCTGCCCGCCCTGCAACATCTCGGCTACCGTCTGCCGCGCGATCTCGGCGCGGCATTTCTCACCCGGGTGAAGCCCTCGCGCGAGCTGGCGGGCGTCAACGAGTCGCCGCTCGAGGTCGGCGCCGCCGCCGTCGAATACCTCGCCGGCATGCTCCATCGCGACGAGCGCGGCGTGCCCGAACTGCCCCGCCGGCTCCTGATCGAAGGCCGATGGCTCGACGGCCGCACGGTGCGCGCCTTGCGTCCGGCCCAATCCCGCGTTGATTCTCCGGCGCCCCCGGAATAAATTTCCACCGCCGCCCCTCCCACCACGCTCCCCCATGCTCATCCGCACTCCGCCCTCCTGGTCACTCCCCGAGTCCGCCGCCACGCCCGAGTCGATTTACCGCAACCGCCGCGCCTTCCTGAAGACCCTCGGCCTCGGCACCGCCGGCCTTGCGCTCGCGCCGCGCGATCTGCTCGCGACGACCGCGGGCTTCCCCACCCGCGTCAATGCCGACTACCGTGACCCCGCGCTCAAGCCCACGAGCTACGAGCTCATCACGAGCTACAACAATTTCTACGAGTTCGGGACCGACAAGGCGGACCCCAAGCCCAACGCCAACAAGGGCTGGAAGACCGAGCCCTGGACCGTCGAGATCACCGGCCTCATCAACAACCCCATCAAGATCGACGCCAACGATCTCGTCACGAAGATGGGCGGCGCGGAGCAGCGCGTCTATCGCTTCCGCTGCGTCGAGGCCTGGTCGATGGTGATCCCGTGGGACGGGTTTCCGCTCTCGAAGCTCATCAAGTTCGCCGACCCGAAGCCCGAGGCAAAGTTCGTCACGTTCACCACGTTCAACGACCCGAAGAGCGCACCCGGCCAGCGCGGCTCCGCGCTCGACTGGCCCTACTTCGAGGGCCTTCGCCTGGACGAGGCGATGCACGATCTCTCGTTCATCGCGACCGG
>JANOCA010000619.1:0-2744 GCA_031411915.1 Opitutaceae bacterium | reverse complement strand
GCCGACATGGGCCTGCTGCTCACGTTCATGTTCCTCGTCAACATGGTCGCCGCCATCGTGCTGCTCCCCGCGATGGCCCGCTGGTTCTGGCGCCACCACGACGAAAGCACCGACGGATCGAAGTAGGGTGGGTCACAGACTGAAGAGCCTCGAAGTCCTCGTCTCCCCCTCGATCAAGGCCATGGCCTTCACGCGCAAGACCCGCGCCCAGCTCGCGCCCGCCGACGCCGCGCTGGTCGCACCGCTGCTCGCGGCGATCGACGCCCTCAACGCCGAGATCAAGCAACTCGACGTCGAGCTGGAGACGCTCGCGCGAGCGCTCCCGGGGACCGAGCGCCCGAGCCAACGCCGTGACTGGCCCCGCGATTTCGTAGGGTTGCACTCCGCTCCACAGTTCCTTTTCATTGGAACAAGTCGGCTGGTGCGCTTCGGCGCGCGGCTCAACTTTAACCTCCGGTAGAAACCAATTTGCCTCCACCCGAAATTATGAAAATCGCAAAACACGACATACCCCCTCGGCTGAATGTTCCCGGCGCGATTGCCAGACAGGCACTGAACTTCGGCGATGCTACCGGTTACGGCGCCATCGCTGGAGAATACTTCTCACTGAAGGCAGGCACTGATATTGCCCCGCTCCTCAAAGGTCTCAAGACGGATAGCTGCCAGTCTCCACACTGGGGTTACATGATCGAAGGCCAGGTTACGGTTACCTATTTGACCGGCACGGAGGAAAGCGTCTCCGCTGGAGATCTATTTTACTGGCCACCCGGGCACTCCGTTAAAGTCGGCCGCGACGCAGAAATTATCCTATTTAGCCCTCAAGCCGAGCACTGTGCTGTCATTGATCACCTCAAGCGGAAGCTCGACGATCTGCTGAAGAATCCCGCCTGACCGCGCGCCAGCGAACCAACCAACAACGTTGTTTAAGAAACGAGGCTAGAGTCGGGGGTTTTGAGGAGGCGGTGGAAGAGGACGGCGAATGTGCCCATGCGGCGGCGAGCGCGAACTTGGCCGGTTTGTGCTTTTCGCGGAGGCGTTCGAGGCAGGCTTCGGGGCAGGGCGTTGTGCCGCACGGCGCCGCGCTCCTTTTTCACCGCCCTGCGGATTCTTTCTGGCCACCACGCCCCGAGTGCTCTCGTCTCCCGCCGTGTCCGCCGAGCGCCCCCCCTCACTCCTTAACGACAGCCAGCGCCGCGTCGTCGGCACCGCGCTCACCCTGCTCTCGTTCCTCGGCTCGATCGCGCTGATCATCCTGGCGATCTTCGTGCTGGGCCGGCTCGCGGCGTTTTTCTCCGGCGTGCTCTGGCCCCTCGCCGTCGCCGGCGTGCTCGCGCTTCTGCTGCGGCCGCTCGTCGCCGGGCTTGAACGCCGCTTCAACTTCCGCCGCACGAGTTCCGTGATCGTGCTCTACGCCGTGTTTGTCGTCGTCGTCTTCGGGCTGCTCGGGTTGCTCGTGCCGCCGCTCGTCGGCCAGCTCGTCGATTTCATCGGCTACCTGCCGACGCTCTGGGAAAAGGCCGCCGATTACGTCGCCGTCCACTACCCCGAGTGGATCGCCATGGGGAGAAAGCACCTGGAGAACCCTAGCGTGAAGTCGGCCGTCGACGGCCTGATGGCCGAGAGCACCGCGCTGTTCAGCCATGCGGTGCCTTCGCTCAAGGCGGCGTTCGGCGGGGTGATGGACCTGTTCGCCTTCCTCACGCACCTCGCGATCATCCCGGTCTACCTGTTTTTCTTTTTGCTGATGCGCGGCGCCTCCACGCGCCACCTCGGCGAACACCTGCCCTTCCTCAACCCCGGCGTGCGCGACGATGTGGTGTTCCTCGTCAGCGAATTCGTGGACATCATCGAGTCGTTCTTCCGCGGCCAGCTCCTCATCGGCCTGTGCATGGGCGTGCTGCTCGCCGCGGGCTTCACGATCATCGGCCTGAAGTTCGGGCTCTTCATCGGCCTCGCGTTCGGGCTGCTCAACATCATTCCCTACCTCGGCACCATCCTCGGGCTCTTGGTAGCGCTGCCGCTGGCGTTTTTCCAGCCCGGCGGTGGCTGGCAGCTCCTCGGCCTAGTGCTGGTCGTGAAAATCGTCGTGCAGTGCATCGAGGGCTGGTTTCTCACGCCGCGCATCATGGGCCACTCGACGGGCCTCCACCCCGTGGTGATCATCGTGGCGGTCTTCTTCTGGGGCACGGCGTTTGGCGGTGTGCTCGGCATGCTGCTGGCCGTGCCGCTGACGGCGTTCTTCGTGACCGCGTGGCGCCTCGCGAAACGAAAATACTTCAGCGCCTGAGGTAGGGACGCCTCTCCGCGGCGTCCGCGGACGGTTCGGAGAACCGTCCCTACCCAAAAGCCATAACATGACCCCGGCCGATCGCGATCCTCCCACCGAATGCGCCAACTGCGGCGCGGACATCCCCCACTCTGCCCGCGCCTGCCCCGGCTGCGGCGCTGATGAGCGAAGCGGCTGGCGCGAGAACGACGCCACGCGCTACGACGGGCTCGACCTGCCCGAGACGGCCTTTGCCAATGAGCCGAAGAAACCGGTGCGGCGCTCGCCCAATCCCCTCTGGCTCGTCGTCGGCGCACTCATGCTCCTCGTCGTGTTCTGGACTTTCGTGTTCCGGCGCTGAAGCGGGCCGAGCGCCCCGACTTTTCGGCGGGCCCGCTTGTGCTTCCGTGCGTCCGCGCAATCGTCTGCGCCGATGTCATGGCAGGTCGACTTTCGCGCCGGTGTCTGGCTCCCGCAA
>JANOCA010000618.1:0-2006 GCA_031411915.1 Opitutaceae bacterium | reverse complement strand
GCAGCAGGCGCTGCTGACGCCCGCGGCATTCAGCCTGCGCAACGCGCACGGCGGCCTCACCGTCGTCGGCTCCTACGTGCCGAAGACCACCGCGCAACTCACCGCGCTCCTCGCCCTGCCCGGGCTCGCGGCCATCGAGCTTTCCGTCGCCGCGCTCCTCGACGAAACCCGCCGCGCGGCCGTCCTTGCCACCGCGCTCGCGCAGATCAACGCCGCGCTCGCCGCCGGCCGCGACACGGTCGTTTACACGAGCCGCGAACTCGTCACCTCGCCCGACGCCGCCGCGAGCCTCGCCATCGGCCGCCGCGTATCCGATGCCCTGATTCAGCTTGTGCAGCAGCTCGCCGTCGCGCCCCGCTATCTGATCGCCAAGGGCGGTATCACCTCAAGTGATACAGCCACGCAAGGCCTCGGCGTCCGTCGCGCGTTCGTCCTTGGCCAAGCCCTGCCCGGCGTCCCCGTCTGGCAGCTCGGCCCCGAGGCCAGGTTCCCCGGGCTCGGCTATGTCGTGTTCCCCGGCAACGTCGGCAGCGACACCGCCCTCGCCGAACTCATCGGCAAACTCCGTCACTCTTGACGCTCCTGCTCTCCTCACTCCGCGCTCACCTCCCCGCTCCCACCCTGCAACGAACGATGAAAACCTGCTCCACCCTCCTCGCCCTCGCGCTCACCGCGCTGCTACCGCTCCTCCACGGCGCCACCGCCCCCAAGGCAGCCAAGTCCGCTCCGACTGCGCCCGCCGCCGACTCCGCCGGCCTGTCCACCGAAGCCTTGGCGACGGCGGGGACCGTCACCGCCGCGTCGCTCAAACTCGAGGGCACCGGCTTCTACCTCGACAAGAGCAAGTGGGCCGCGATCAACCCCAACGAGCGCAAGGAAGCCTCGGTGAAGTTTCCCGTTCCCGCCCGCAACGGCGTCTATCGCGTGGAACTCCACACCGTCGGCGAGAACGACGGTTCGTCGAACTACGAGGTCTATCTCGCCGACAAACTGCTCGGCCGCTTCACGCCCCCGCTCTCCAACGCACAATTCGAGGAAGGCGAGCGCTACAACACCGCGTGGTTCGATGTCGACGTGAGCGAAGGCACGCTCGTCGAAGTGCGCGCGCGCATTGGCTCGAAAGATGGCCAGGAGTGGAGCCGCGGCCGTTGGTCCAGGATTGTGTTCACGCCCCGTAACCCGGCCACCGTCGGCCACGGCCAGTCCCAGCTCGATCTCGCCAAAGCCCAGCGCGAAAAAATCTTCCGTCCCGTCGCGCGCCGGACACCCGGCAACGGCACCGTGAAGGTCGCCGGCGAACTCAAGCAGTGGCACAAGGTCACGCTCGATCTCGCCGGCCCCTTCGCCGCCGAGACCGACACCGCGCCGAATCCGTTTACCGGTTACCGCTTCGACGTCACGTTCACCCACGAGTCCGGCTCGCCGTCCTATGTGGTGCCCGGCTACTTCGCCGCCGACGGCAAGGCCGCCGAGACCTCCGCGACCGCCGGCACCGTCTGGCGCGCCCACCTCTCGCCCGACAAGCCCGGCAAGTGGAACTACCGCGTCTCCTTCACGGCGGGCGTCAATGCCGCGACTTACGGCAAGGGAACGGCCCTTGCCCCCTACGACGGCAAGACCGGCTCTTTCTCCATCGGGACCTCGGACAAGACCGGCACCGATTTCCGCGCCGGCGGCCGGCTCACCTACAAGGGCGGTCATTACCTCATCGCCTCCGGCACCGGCCAGGCCTTCCTCAAGGCTGGCGCCGACGCGCCGGAGACGCTCCTCGCCTACACCGATTTCGACGACACCCTCGCTCTTAAAAAAGAAGTCCCCCTCAAGACCTACGCGCCACACCTCGGCGACTGGCGCGCCGGCGACCCCACGTGGAAAGGCGGCAAGGGCAAAGGCCTCATCGGCGCCATCAACTACCTCAGCGCCAAAGGCGCCAACGCCGTCTCGTTCCTCACCTACAACGCCGCCGGCGATGGCGACAACGTCTGGCCCTTCGTCGCCCGCGACGA
>JANOCA010000617.1:0-4919 GCA_031411915.1 Opitutaceae bacterium | reverse complement strand
CACCGGCGAGGGCGCCGACAACTTCGCGGGCTTCATCCCGCGCACCGGCAGCTGGGGCGTGAGCCTCACGCGCGACAGCTACAACCTCCGCATGCATTGGAACTATCGCGGCCGCCAGCGCCGCGGCATCGTCGCCTCCGGCACGTCCATCGAGCCCGGCACCTACAACTGGGGCAGCAAGCGCCTCTACATCGACGTGCTCGGCGAATACAACCTCTCGCGCCGCTTCGCGCTCTTCGCGAATCTCCGCAACATCAACGACGCCACCGAGGACTTCGAGATCGCCGGGCCGAGCACGCCCGCGCACGCGCAGTTCCGCCAGCGCACGGACTTCGGCGCGCTGTGGACTTTCGGGATCAAGGGGCGTTTCTGAGTTTGCCCGCGCCGCGCGAGGGATTTCGACTCCGCGCATGTTGTCGCTGCCCCGTGTCTTCCTGATCGTCGCTGTGCTGCTGGGCCGCGCCACCGCGGCTCACGATGTCGTCGTCTATGGCGACACCCTCGCCGGCATCAGCGCCGCGATTCAGGCGGCACGGATGGGCAAATCCGTCGTGCTGCTCTCGCCGACCGCGCACCTTGGCGGCGTCGCCACCGCCGGCCTCACCGCAACGGACATGAACCGCAGCCCGGTGATCGGCGGCATCGCGCGGGAATTCTACGGCCGCATCTACGATCACTATCTTCAGTCGGCGCCTTGGCGGAGCGAGGTTCGCGGCGATTATTTCGAGCGTTCCAAGAAGCGCACCTACACCGGCAAGAACGACGCGCTGCGCATGCAGTGGGTCTATGAGTCGCACGTCGCCGAGAGAATCCTCGAGACGATGCTGCGCGAGGCGCGCGTCGAGGTCGTCCGCCAGCGCGCAATCGCCGAGACGCCGGACGCAGTCGAGCTGAAGGCCGGACGCATCGTCGCGTTGCGCGCGGAGAACGGCGAGCGCTACGCCGGCCTCGCGTTTGTCGACGCCTCCTACGAGGGCGATCTCATGGCGCGCGCGGGCGTCAGCCACATCATCGGGCGCGAGAGCAACGCCGAGTTCGGCGAAACGATGAACGGCATCCGCCTCGCCGGCGTGATCGGCAACGGCGAACGCTCCGTCGACCCATGGGTGCGGCCGGGCGACCCCGCGTCGGGCCTGTTGCCGTTCATTGATCGCGCGCTGTGGGGCAAACCCGGCGACGCGGATTCGCGCACGCAGACCTACTGTTACCGCATGACGCTCACCGACGATCCCGCGAACCGCGTGCCGTTCACCAAGCCGGCGAACTTCAACCCGCTCTGGCATGAGGTGCTCGTGCGCACGCTGCAGCTCGCGCCCGACACCCCGCTGCAAAAAATCATCAGCCTCACACCGATGCCGAACCGCAAGACGGACACCAACCAGGTGAACTTCATCGGCGGCAACCGCGACTACATCACCGCCAGCCATCGCGAGCGCGAGCGCATCGCGGCCCTGCACCGTGATTTCGCGATCGGCCAGCTCTGGGTGCTCGCCAACGATGAGCGCGTGCCCGCCGCCATCCGCGAGGAGATGAAGCCGTGGGGCTGGCCCAAGGACGAGTTCACCGACAACGGCCATTTCCCGCACCAGCTCTACGTCCGCGAGGCGCGCCGGATGCGCGGCGCGTTTGTGATGAAGGAGGAAAACCTCCGCCGCGAGCGCCGCGTGGATGCCGGCCACTCCGTCGCGATCGGCTCCTACGCGCTCGACTCGCACGTCGTCTCGCGCGTGCTCGACGAGCAGAGCCGCCTGCGCAACGAGGGCTCGCATCTCGATTCGCGCGCCGTGCGCCCCTATCCCATCAGCTATTACTCGCTCGTGCCACAGCGCGCCGAATGCGCCAACCTCCTCGTGCCGATTTGCCTCTCCGCCACGCACGTCGCCTACACGTCGATCCGGATGGAGCCGGTTTACATGGTGCTCGGCCAGGCCGCCGGCGCCGCCGCCGCGCTTGCCATCGACGGCAAGGTGCCGGTGCAGGAAGTTGCCTACCCGCGCCTGCGCGAAATTCTCAGCGCCGCCGGCAACGTCCTCACCCTTCCTGAATAAGCGCGCCCCCACCCGCCCTTCTACCCCGCCATGCGTTTCGTCGCTTCGCTTGTCCTCGCCCAGATTACGATCGCCGCTCCGCTCGTCGGCCAGACAGCACCCGCCGTCGCCAGCTCCGATTCGGCGAAAGCGGAACCCGTCGTGCTTGAGCAGTTCGAGGTCAGCGCGCAAGGTGACGATGGCTACAAGGCCGCCAACGCGATCTCGGGCACGCGCTTCAACGTCCCGCTCCTCGATCTGCCGCGTGCGATCGAGGTGATCACCTCCGAGTTCATCGAGGACATCGGCGCGAAGGAAATCGGCGACGCGCTGAAATACAGCGGCAGCCTGGCCGACAACGGCACCGCCACGCCCGAGGACGTCACGGGAAATAATTTCTATAACCGCGGCTTCCAGTCGTTCACCAGCTACCGCAACGGCTACCGCTCCTTCGGCGTCGCCGACACGTTGTTCATCGACCGCGTCGAGATTATCAAGGGCCCGTCCTCCACTTTCTCCGGCACCATCGAGCCCGGCGGCACCATCAACATGATCACGCGGCGGCCGGGACCGAATCGCTCGGGCCACGTGCGCCTCCGCTACGGCGCCCACGACAGCGTCCGCACCGAATTGCTCTACAGCACGCCGATCGACTCGCGGAAAAAGCTGCGCGTGCTGGTCGGCGCCGCCTACGAAAACTACGGGAGCCAATACGACTTCGCCGGCCGTGAGCGCAAAGTCTATGGCGGCAACATCCAGTATGCGCCCGCGCCGGGCACGCGGCTCGGCTTCGATTTCCAATGGCAGACGACGCGCGGCACGCAGGCCATCCCGCCGATCTATTTCGCGTCAACCACTTCGTTCTACGTCCGCGATGTCCCGCGCAGTTTCAACCGCGCCGGCCCCGAGTCCACGTCGTCCATCGTCCAGTCGCAGTTCGCGGCGGATTTCAGCCAGCAGCTCACGCCCAACTGGGTGTTTCGCGCGGGCGCGTATTTCCGTGGGCAGCGCCAGGGCCGCAACACCATGGCCGGTTCCCAGATGCTCGTCGTCAACGCCACCACGCGCGCGCGCACCGTCGCGCGCATCCCCACGCTGCAGTTCACGGGCAACGACAACTACATCGTCCAGGGCAGCGTGCTCGGCGACAACACCTACGGCGACATCCGCCACAAGCTCTTCTTCGGTTTTGAATACCTCGGCGTCATCGATCAATTCAGCCAGCAGTTCCGCCGGCCGGCCAACCCGGCGAACATCAACGTCGATTCCGCCACGCGCGCGGATCACGCGCTCGGCGCCTGGTCCGCCTACACCACGCGCTTCGCCGACACGATTTTGGATTCAGGCCAGCGTGGCTACACGCTCAGCAACATCGTGCAACTCTTCCGCAGCCGCCTGCTCCTGATGCAGGGCTACCGCTACGGCCAGTTTTTCCAGAACAGCGAGAACCGCCTCGCGCGCACGGCGGCCTCGTCATCGCAGGGTGCGGATGTCGGCAGCTACGGCGCGTCGTTGCGCGTCGCGCCGCGGCTCACGTTTTTTGTGAGCTACGCCGAATCCTTCTCGCCGCAGACCGCGACCGATTTTTTCGGCCGCCTCTTTGCGCCCGTCACCGGCAAGGGCTGGGACGTCGGCCCCAAGTTCGATCTCATCGAGGGCCGGCTCTCGGGCACGATCGTGGCGTTCGATGTCGAGCGTTCCAACGTGCTCCAGCCCGATCCCGATCATCCCGGATTCAACATCGCCTCGGGCCTCGACCGCTCGCGGGGCGTCGAGTTCACGCTTAACGCGCGGCCCGTGCGCGCGTGGCAAGTCGTGCTCAGCTACGCGAACCTCGACGTGAAGACGATCAAGGATCCGACGCGCCCCGCCAACGTCGGCCTCACGCCGCCCAATGTCGCGCGCAACCAGGCCAATCTCTGGAACCGCTACTCGTTTTCCGCCGGTCCGCTCAAGGGCCTCGGCGCGGGCGTCGGCGTGATTCACGTCGGCGAGCGGCGCGGCAATGGCAACCTGGTCAACATCCCGGCGTTTCGCTCGCCCGCCTACACGAAGGCCGACGCCAACTTCACCTACGCGCGGCGGCTCTTTGGCCGCCAGACGACGTTCAGCCTCGCGCTGCAAAACCTGACCGACGAGGACTACTACGCGAGCTTCAGCGCGCTGAGCGAGCCGCGCAGCGCGACCGCGTCCATGCTGGTGCGGTTCTGAGAGGACGAAGAGAAAGCCCCGATTGGTGATTACCCAAAGTTGAGACCTCCGTGGTTTGAAGTAGGGCGCGGTCTGTGACCCGCCCTCGGGACGTGAAAGGGCGGGTCAGAAACCCCGCCTTACTCTCGGACCGCGTCACTTCTTTCCGAAAGTCTCACGGGCAGGAGCGGGCTCGCGCGCGATGAAATGCCGCGGCCCCGCGTAAGCCGGCCCCACTCACGCCCGTGTCCGTCGCTCGCGATACTGCGAGGGCGTCAGGCCCACGCAGCGCACAAACGCCCGCGAGAACACCACCGCGCTGTGGTAGCCCACGCGCGGCGCGAGCGCCTCGAGTTTCTCCTCCGTCGTCTCCAACAGATCCTGCGCATGCTGGATGCGCATGTAGGTCACGTGCTCCATCGGCGTGCGGCCGAGTTCCCGGCGGCACACGCGCCGCAGGTGCTCCGGGCTCAGCGAGCAGCGCGTCGCCAGAGTCGTGAGCTTCCAATCCGCCGTGAGATCCTTGGCGACCGCGGCCCAGAGTTCGCCGATGCGCGAGTCTCCGCGCCACGGCTTGGCGGCGCGATTCGCGAGTCCGTGCGCGAGGCTCACCCAGTGATGCACCAGCGCCGCATCGCGCCCGCCCTCCCACTCCGCGCGCAGGCCGGCGAGCACGCGGCCGAACTCCTCCGCGCCTTGCTT